>JACDFU010000077.1 GCA_013815585.1 Chloroflexota bacterium | reverse complement strand
GCTCAAGGGCGACACGTCGGACAACATCCCGGGCATTCCGGGCGTCGGCGAGAAGACCGCCGCGAAGCTGCTCCAGGACTTCGGGACGCTCGACGTGATGTACGCGGATCCCGACCGGGTGACCCCGGAGAAGCTGCGACTGAAGGTCGTCGAGTACCGAGACCAGGTGCTTTCGTCGCGGAAGCTCGTGACGCTGGAGCGGAACCTGCCGGTTCAGCTCGACCTGGAGCCCGCTCGACTTGGCGCCTACGACCGGGCCGAGGTTCTGCGGCTCTTTCGCGACTACGAGTTTCGCTCGCTCGTGGAGCGACTGCCCCAGATCGACGGCGAAACGCCGTTGGCCCCGGGTGAGCTGCTCCGGCAGGCTGACGGCAGCGCGCCCATTCCTGCGGCCCGGGTGCCGGGCCGGGAGCCGGCCGGGGTGGCGGCGTCCGGAGCCTCCGGAATCTCCACGGGCTCGGGAAGGGGCTCGCGGTCGGGCAGTCTCGTGGGGGAGGGGACCGGCCTCCAGTTGACGCTCGACTTTCCAACGCTGCGACACGGCACCGAGCCCGCCTCCAACGGGCACGCACGGGTGCTCGACGGGTCCGAGGCCGCTCACGAGGCGGCTCCACCACCAGTCGCGCGCTCGGAGGCCACCGCGACAGAGGATGAGGCGACAGCGGCCGAAGAGGTGCTGGCACTCGGAGCGGCGCAGGCCCCGGAGGATAGGGAACAGAGGTCCTCGAGAGCGGTTGTCGCCCCCGAACTCGCCGGCGAGAATCCGGCCGCTCGGCTGGCATCCGCCCTGCGCGATCCGGCGGCGATCGAACGGTTCACCGCCGGGGAAGACCTGGCCGCCTGGCTTGCTGCCCAGGCGGACATTGCGGTGGGCATCGCCCTGGACGATCCGCGTCCGCGGCGGGGTTCGCTCCTGGGCCTCGCGGTCGCCGGTTCTGATGGCCGGACCTTTGCCGCCGACGCGGAGGCGGCGCCCGCGCTGCTGGAGGCGTTGCTGGTCTCCGGCCGGGCACTGACCGGCCATGACGTCAAGCGCCTGCTTGTGGCGGAGATCGACCGTCGGGATCCCTCGTCGACCGATCGTCGCGCCCTCGAGGCCACGCCGCTGCCGACGGTCGGGTTCGACACCCAGATCGCCGCATACGTGCTCAACGCAGCGCTTCGCAGTCAGTCGCTGGCCGACATCACCGCCGAGCGGCTGGGGCTCGAGCTGCCTCGTGCCGGGGAGCTTGGCGGCCGCGACCACGCAGCGATCGAAGCCCTCGCCGTGGCCTCCGTTGCGAGCTCGCTCCGCGAGTCACTCGGCGAGCAGGGTCTGGACCGGCTCTTTGACGAGATCGAGCTGCCACTGATCCCCGTGCTGGCGCGTATGGAGGCGAGCGGCGTTGCCATCGACCGGGCAGCCCTGAGCACCCTTGCGGCGGCGTTCGCGGAGGAAACGACTCGCCTGGAGCGGGAGATCTTCGAATCAGTGGGTCACGAGTTCAACCTGGGCAGCCCCAAGCAGCTCGAGCAGGTGTTGTTCTACGAGCTCAACCTGCCGCGCGGCCGGCGGACCAAGACCGGCTTCTCCACCGACGCCTCAGTGCTGGAGGAGCTACGCCCCGCGCATCCGATGATCGACAAGCTGCTCGACTGGCGCGTCTACACCAAGCTTCGCGGCACCTACGTCGACGCTCTGCCCAACCTGCTCGACCCGGACACGGGCCGCCTCCATACCACCTTCCACCAGGCGGTCGCCTCGACGGGTCGGCTGAGCTCGTCGGACCCCAACCTGCAGAACATCCCGATCAGGACCGACCTCGGGCGCAAGATCCGGCGTACCTTCGTCGCGGGTGACCCCGCGCTGACGCTCATGGCCGCCGACTACAGCCAGATCGAGCTGCGAATCCTGGCCCACGTCTCGGGCGACGTCCATCTTCGCGAGGCATTCGACCGCCGCGCGGACATCCACCGGGAGACCGCGGCGAGGGTGCTCCACAAGGAGGCTGCCGACGTCACGCCCAACGAGCGGTCGATGGCCAAGATGGTCAACTTCGGGATCGCCTACGGCATGAGCGACTACGGCCTCTCCACCCGGGCCAACATCCCGCGGGCGGAGGCGCAGGAGTTCATCAACCGCTACTTCGCCACGTACTCGGGCATCAGCTACTACATGCTTCACATCAAGGACGTGGCCCGGCGCCAGGGCTACGTCTCCACGCTGCTCGGGCGGCGACGCTGGATTCCCGAGCTCGAGGCGCGCAACCCCACGCTACGCGGGGCGGGGGAGCGGATGGCGATCAACATGCCCATCCAGGGCACCGCGGCGGACATCATGAAGATCGCCCTCATCAGGGTGGACGAGCGGTTGCGAGCGGATGGCGTGGCCGCCCGGATGCTGCTCACGGTGCACGACGAGCTGCTCTTCGAGGTGCCACGCGACGATGTTGCGACGCTCGCCCAGGTGGTCCGCGAGGTGATGGAGAGCGCGCTTCCGCTCGATGTGCCGCTGACCGTCGACATCAAGTCGGGCGATGACTGGGAGTCCATGAAGCCCGTGGCCGCCCAATGAAGGAACCCTCTTCCGAGGACTCACCCGATCCGTCGGACCTGTCGCTCGACGACAGCCGGGCGGGCAACGTTCCGAACGCCGGATAGCCTGCGCCGATGCCGGAACTCCCCGAGGTCGAGACGATTGCGCGCGAACTCCGGCCGCTGGTCGTCGATGCCACCATCACGGGCGCCTGGTGGGACTGGGAGCGGGTGATCCGTCATCCACCTCCCGAAGCGTTCGCCGAGGCCGTGGTCGGCCGCTCGATTCTCGATGTGGGCCGGCGCGCAAAGTGGCTCGTCCTCGACCTGACCGGCGGAGCGGTGCTCGCCATCCAGGTGAAGATGACCGGACAGCTCTCGGTCCCCCTCGCCGAGGAGGCGCGCGACAAGCACGTCCACTTCCTGCTACAGCTCGCTGATGGCCGCGAGCTGCGGCTGCGGGACGTTCGGAAGTTCGGCCGGGTCGGGGTCTACCGCCGCGACGAGGCGGGCTCGATCCTCGGCGCCGATGAGGCACGGGAGCTGTTTGTCGAGCACGGGCCGGAGCCGCTGGGCGACGACCTGACCCTGGCCGCGTTCCGGCTTCTCCTGCGCGCCCGGCGTGGCCGTCTGAAGCCGCTTCTCCTCGATCAGTCCCTCCTGGCCGGGATCGGCAACATCTACGCGGACGAAGCGCTCTGGCGGGCGCGACTGCACCCGCTTCGGCGGGTTACGAGCTTGCGGCGCCCGGACGAGCGGGCCCTGTACCGCGCGATTCGGGGCGTCCTCACGGAGGCGGTGGAGCGACGAGGCAGCTCGATCGATGACTACACCGCGCCGGAGGGCGACGGCGAGATGCAGGAGCATCTCGATGCCTACGGCCGAACGGGACTTCCTTGTCCGCGGTGTGGCAGACCCATGCGCCGCATCGTGCTTGGTGCCCGCAGCACGCACTTCTGCTCGTGGTGCCAGCGACTTCCAGCCGATGACCGGGATGCTGGCGCGCTGGCCCTCATCCGGGCGGCGAACAGGCCGCGGCGGACGGCGACCAGGCCTCGGCGCGTGCGCAGGGGCAGCTGACGCGTGTCCGTCCTGCGTTTCCAGGAGGCGCACCGCGAAATCGGCACCTTCGTGATCCTCGATTCCGTGACGGTGGCGGTGGCAGCAGGCGACCGCATCGGGCTGGTTGGCGTGAACGGTGCCGGCAAGACGACGCTGCTGCGCCTCGCGGCCGGGACCGACGAGCCGGATACGGGCGCTGTTCACCGCAAGCGGGGCCTCACGCTTGGCCTGCTCGGCCAGGAGGCGAACCTCGACGGGCGCTTCATGAGCGTCCCGACGCTGCGGTCCGCCGTCCGAGCCGGCGCCCGCGAACTGGAGCAGCTGGAGCGGGAGCTGAGCGCCATGGAAGCGGCCGGCGCGGAGGCCGTCGGAGATCCGCGCTACGCGGAGCTGCAGCAGCGTTTCGAAGCACTCGACGGGTACCACCTCGATCAGCGCGTTGAAGAGACGTTGTCGGGACTCGGCTTCGACAGGCACGACTGGGCGCGGTCGCCGACCGAGCTCTCGGGCGGCGAGCAGACGAGGGCGGCCCTGGCCGGACTGCTCATCGCCGATCCGGAGCTGTTGCTGCTCGATGAGCCCACCAACCACCTGGACATGGCCGCACTCGAGTGGCTGGAGGCTGCCCTCGCCCGCCGCTCCGGAGCGCTCCTGGTTGCCTCGCACGACCGGGCATTCCTGGACGCCGTTGCCACCCGTATCTGGGAGGTGCGCGACCGTCGAATCGCGACGTTCCGCGGCGCCTACTCGGCGTATCTGATGCAGCGGGAGGCTGCTGATGCACGGACGCGGAAGGAGGCCGATACGCAGGCAGCCGCTGCGGCGCGGGAGCAGGAGCTGATCGCCCGCTACAGGAGCCATCGCAAGTTCTCGAAGATGCACGAGCACGAGCGTCGCCTGGCCCAGATGGTTCCGGTAGAGGCGCCGCGTCGCTCAGCGCGCCTGGCCCTGCCCGGGGAGGGGCCGCTGGGCGGGGGCCCGGTCCGCTCCGGCGACCTGGTCGTCGAGGTGCGCGATGCGCTGGTGGGCTTTTCCGGACGGCTGCCGGAAGGGCCGGTCCCCATCGTGGCCGTGCAGCGTCTCGAGGCCAGGCGCGGGGAGCGCATCGGCATCGTTGGGCCCAACGGTGCCGGCAAGACCACGCTACTCCGCACGATCGGCGGGGCGTTACCGGTCCTCCAAGGCGTTGTGCGGCTGGGCGCGGCCGTGCAGCCCGGCTACCTGGCGCAAGTCCGCCAGAGGGGCGCCCCACAGGCCACGGTCCTCGATGCGCTCCTTGCCGCGGCGCCGCTGGAGAACGGTCCGGCCCGTTCGTACCTCGCCCGCTTCCTGTTTCGCGGTGAGGACGTCTTCAAGCCGGTTTCAGAGTTGTCCGGGGGAGAGCGCTCACGACTCGAGCTCGCCCTCCTTGGGATCACGCCCGCGAACCTGCTCCTTCTGGATGAACCAACCAATCACCTGGATATCCCGGCCCGGGAAGCCCTGGAGGCGTTCCTGCGGGAGTCGGTCAGCACGCTGATCGTCGTGTCGCACGATCGGCGGTTGCTCGAAACGGTCTGCGAGCGGCTCTGGGTGGTCGAGCCAGCGGCTGCCGGCTCGGAGGCCCTCAGGGCGACGGCGGGCCACCGTGCGCCGGGACGGCCGGCGACCGTCGCTGCATTCGAGGGGAGCTTCCGAGCCTGGCGCGCAGCCGTCGCCGAAGGATGGACCGTGGCCACTGAGCTGGAAGTGCAATCGCGGCGGCTGCAGCCCGACTCGAGGGCTGCCACCAACGGGCGCTATGCGACTACCGGCAGCTCTATTCCTGCCGTGACAGCACCACCCGCGGCAGCAGCGCCGCAGCGTTCCGGGTCCCGCGGTGGTGTGGCGCTCTCCAAGGACGCCTACCGCCGCCAGAAGCAGTCGGTGGACGACGACCTCACGCGCCTCGGCCTACGTCGCAGCCACCTCGAGCTTGCTCTGGCCGACCGGCATGTACAGGCCAATTTCATCGAGCTCCGGCGGCTGACGAGCGAGCTGGCGGACGTCGATGAGGCGCTTGGGCGCGCCGAGGACGCCTGGCTGACGCTCGAGGAACGCGCCCCGCGGTGAAGCGCTCTGCCGAGGAGACCATGCTCCGACCGGTTCGGATCGGCCTTACTGGCCCAATCGGCTGTGGCAAGTCGACGATCGCCGACTGGCTGGCTGAGGCCGGCGGCCTCGTCATCGACGCCGACCAGCTCGCTCGCGTGGTCACGGCGCCCGGCCAGCCGGCGCTCGGGGAGATCGAGCGTCGGTTCGGCATGGCGGTGATCGGGTCTGATGACGCCCTGGATCGCCAGCAACTGGGACGGATCGTGTTCGACGACGACGCGGCTCTCCGCGATCTGGAGGCGATTGTCCACCCGCCGGTCCGCGTCGAGCTCATGAAACGCGTCGCGGCTGCGGCCGAGTCGGGCGCGTCGTTCGTGGTGATCGAAGCGATCAAGCTCATCGAGGGCGGCTACGCGGGGGAGTGCGACGAGGTCTGGCTGGTCGAGTGCCGCCCTTCGATCCAGCGCGTCAGGTTGGCCGAACGAGGTCTCGAGCCCGATGAGGCGGAGCGGCGCATGCGCGCCCAGGGGACGGACCTCGTGGAGCGACTGTCCCCTGACGCGACCCGCCGAATCAGCACGGACGGCAGCCTCGAGGAAACCAGGGGCATCGTCCTGGCGGCGCTCGCCAGCGCCCTGGAATCAGCGGCGGCTTCCGCGCCTCCGGATTGAGCCCTCCCAGCGGCCGAGTTCGTCATGGACCGCCGGGCTTCATCCACCTGATGCGCGAGTTTCCTTCATCTAGTCACCCCCGTGGTGGTAGACGAACCCGACCGGGCTTCCTTCAGCTCGTCGAGGCGCAAATGGGCCCGGCACCCTTCAGCCACCAACGTCACGGGTAGGTGCAGGGAGTTCACGGTCGTCCGCCGGGGGCTGGTGATCCAACAGCACGGGGACGGGTAAATGAAGGAAGATCGGCCCGTTTGGGAGACGGCCGGCCGGTTGCCAGCATCCGGGCGGGTATCTGAAGGGAATGGCAGGCGGCACGTTGGTGCCACCTGACAAGTGCGCCGGAGAAGAGATCGCGAGCCTACGGGTTGGGATACACCTCGGGGATGGGCAGGCCCTTCTCCTCGATGATCGAGTTCGTGGTCTCGCCGTACTCGGCCGTATCGATCTCGCGCTTGTCCCCGTCGGGGCGAAGCGCCAGGCTGAACATGGCGTTGCCGGCCGCCTGGAGGTGGCTGATCTCTTCGGCGGTCTTCTCGTCAACCTTGATCACGTAGAGCAACCCGTTCTTCGCCAGGACCTGCACGTTCTGGTAGGTCACCTTGGTCGACTTGTCGGTGTAGTAAACCCCGCCGTCGGGCGAGACCGGCCCGGTCCCCGGCCCGCTGACGTCGGCTTCCGGATCGACCACGTTGACCTGGGCGGTGACGAAGATGTCCACCCGCTGGTCCGGCTGGATCTGGCCGCCCACGGCGCGATCGTCGGGAACGTTGAGACCGACGGCCCGCCACTGCGGTGCATCGGGCGACAGCGTCTCGTCAGGTCCAAGGATGCTGAAGCCCCCCGCGTTATTGGCCAGAAGAAGGTTAGGCAGGATCGGCTGCTGGAAGAGCAGCGGAACGCTTGTGATCCGGCCGACGACCTGGTTCGGATCGGTGATTGCCTGGGCCAGGGACGGATCGTCAGGAACCTGGCGGGTCGTCAGGTCGCTGGCCGCCAGCGCCGTCCGCGCTGGCACGTCGCGCGTGGCCACAATGATGTCGCGCATGGCAACGGTCGGTGGCGCCGCCTGGGCCTGACTGATCATGAAGAAGGCCGCGCCCCCCGCCACCAGGGCAAGGACGAGCCCGAGCACGACGAAGACCTTGCGGCGTCGGCCGTGATCCTCGAACTCAACGTCCAGGCCGAGCCCGGTGGCATCCTCTTCGGCGGGGCGAGGGCGGCGTCGAAACAGTCTCATGTCAGCTCCATGGCATCAGGCGCGCGGTCTGGCCGCGCTTGAGGCGTTCATCCGCTGGGTCGGGAATGACCGGCGTGATCGCATACGCGTCCACGCTGTTCGATCCGATCGAAGCATCCGCATGACGGCAAAGCCGACGATGTCGACGTACTCGTCACTGCGGCTGGCGCCCGACGGCGCGACATTGACGCTGAGGGGCAGCAGCTTGGTCACGGGGCGGGCAGGGCTGTCGCCGTTGAGGCCGGTGGCGCGGACCACGAACCGGTAGGCGCCCGGCGACATCACCCCGGTGTTGATGGTGAGCGTCGTGCTCGTGCCATTCCGGCTCGGAGCGACGGACGGTGAGCTGAACCCTACCGAGCCGGCTCCGGCTGGCAGTGGCTCGTCGACGCTCAGGCTCACCGCTCCACCGAAGTTCGTGTTCTTGTTGGGCGAGTTGCCCAGCTGGAGGTTGAACGAGACACTCGACCCGATGGAAGGCGCGTCCTTGGCACCCGCATCGGCGTTGATCGTGAAGTCGCGCGTGACCGTGCCGATCTTGACCGCGAACGGCTCGTACTTGGTCGTGAGGTAGGGACTGCCGGCCTGGCCGCGAATCCACAGCGCGTAGATGCCCGGCTGCGCAGATTCCGTGGTGACGTTTCGCATCTCGACGCTGGCGCCTTGGCCGAGGCTCGGGGAGACGGGGTTCGGGTTGTAGGTGATCGGGTCGAGACCGACCATCGCCGGCGGCACGAGCACCATGGGATTGACGGGGTCCAGCGTGTCGGCTTCCGTAGCCAGCGTGACGCTCCCGCTGAAGGCCTGGTTTCGCGAAACCTTGAACGAGCCGGCCAGGGCGGTCGTTCCGGTGGCGGGCAGGGAGACGACCCCAGGTGGCGCGATCGTGAAGTCCGGGATCGCCATCACGTACCCGGGATAGACGGCCACCAGGATCTCGTCGCCCGGCACCATGCGCCGCGCGACAGCATCGACGCCCGCGCCGGTCGAGTTACCGCTGAGGATCGCGACCTGGTCATTGGGGTCGGGCGGGCTCATCGCCGCGGGAAAAGGCGGCCCAGGGTAGCCGCCCTTGTCGATCCAGCCCGCCTCGAAGTCCTTCAGCGTGTTGGCGTTCGTGCCAGCGGTGATCGTGTTGTAGTAGAGCTGGGAGCTGGTCGATGCGAAATTGCGGATGTCGAGCACGATGAAGCCCCGGAAGTCGGAGCTCCCCGTGGGCTGGGCGCCCTGCCCCAGGATCGTGACGACCGGGCCATGGCTGGTGGGATCGGAGGCGGGATTCGAGGCGTCGAAATTGGCGCCGCTCCACGGGGCCGTCCGCGACGAGGCGTCCGTTTCGGTCCCCAGGCAGGCGGTGTTGGCGGTGGCGAAGAAATCCATGAAGCGGCTCTCGTCGTCCGGGCAGGGAACGCTGGCGCCCGCACCGGGCCCGGGGGCGTTCACGTACCGTCGCACGGCGATGGGCATCAGCCCACCAGCAAAGCCCACCCTCGCGCGAGCACCGATGTCCTGGGTCACCAGGCCGAGGACCCGGCCGAAGGTGTAGTCGACGTCATTGCTGATCGCCACACGCACCTCACCGGCGGTCACGAGGATCCCCTCGCGGAGGCCGGTAGGCACACCGGCCTGACCGTCCTCGTAGACCGGCAGGGCTGGCGGCTGCGACGGTGTGCCGCCAGTCGGGTCGGCGGCGAAGTTGGCCGTCAGGATGGCCCTGGCCGCGGCTTCTGCCTCGGTGATCGTCTTGCCCTGGATCAGCGAGTTTGCGGCGGCGAGCGCGGCGGAGTCGGCCGCGTTCTGTAGAAAGCGACGCTCCGAGTACCACCGCCCGACGTCGATCGCCAGTGCGGCGAAGGCCATGAGTGCGGTCAGGAAGAGTGCCACGAGGACGAGCGTCTGACCCTCCTGGGCGCGGCGTCCGGTGGCGAGTGGCCAGCCCATCAGTTGACCACCATCGTCACGTCGGCCCCGATCGGCAGGCGACCACCGCTATCGCGGGGGAGGATGTCGGCGATCAGCGGGATCACGAGGTCGAGGTGATAGGTCATCTGCAGACGAACGTGCTGGCCGGTCCGCGGATCGCTCTCGGTGACGCCTGAGGGGATCGAGTACGAGACGATGAAGTCGCTGGATCGGGCGATCTGCGGCGAATTCGTCGAGAGCATGCCCATGGCGGCCGTCGTGGAGGCCCACGCGGCGTCGCTCCTCGCGGTGTCGTTCTGCGCTTTTGAAAGGGCCCGGTCGTACAGGTAGATCGTGGCGCTGCGGGCGCCCTCTCGCGACGCGTTGGCGATCGTCACGTAGGTGTTGAAGATCAGCCCCATCTGCACGATGCCGAGCAGCACGAGCAGGAGCGGCATGAGGATGAGCGCGAACTCAGCCAGGCTCTGTCCTCGGGCGTCGGGATGACGGCCGCGAGCGAGGCGGGCTCGGGCAGGCGCGGGCATGGGCGGCAGATGGGTGCTCCGGAGTGCGCTTCCTGGTCAGGAGCAGCATTGTTCCGGGGCGCAGTGGCAACAATGACGCGTTGGGGTCGCGTCCACTAGGACCGACGGGGCATGACCGCCGGCGGGGAGGCGAGTGCTGCGCTTCTCCCAGCACTGGTGGTGTCAGCCGTTGGCGGCTGCGCGCTCTCCCTGGCCGAGAAGCTGGAGCACGGCGGGCGCGCCGGCGGCCACCGGTGACGCGACCTTGCCGTCCCGCCCCCCAAGGTACTAGAGGCCCGTCCGAAGGCGGTGCTATATTTATTCGGTGCCCGCCTGCGAGTGCGGCGGGTAGCACTAAAGGAGAGCGCCATGCCGATCGGCTGGCAGGAACTGCTCATCGTCCTGGTGATCGTTCTCATCATCTTTGGCGCGGGACGCCTGGCGGGCGTCGGTGGAGCGCTCGGTAAGAGCGTCCGCGAGTTCCGTCAGTCCGCGCTCGGAGACGAGGAGGAACGACCAACCGTCGTGACGGGCTCCGAGCCAGCGACGCCTGAGCGCGCCGCCACCTCCGAGCAATCCCCGACGACGGTTCGCTGACCGACTGAGACACATCCGCCAATAGGGAGTCGCGCGTCTAGACTTCGGGCGTGCCCGACTTCCAGCTCGTCTCCGACTTCCAGCCCACCGGCGACCAGCCACAGGCGATCGAAAAGCTCGCCGATGGCCTTGGCCGGGGCGCCCGCGACATGACACTGCTGGGCGCCACCGGCACGGGCAAGACGTTCACGATCGCGTCCGTCATCGCCAGGCACCAGAAGCCGACCCTGGTCCTCGCGCACAACAAGACGCTGGCGGCGCAGCTCTACAGCGAGTTCAAGACCTTCTTTCCGAACAACGCCGTTGAGTACTTCGTCAGCTATTTCGACTACTACCAGCCCGAGGCCTACCTCCCCCGCAGCGACACCTACATCGAGAAGGATTCGTCGCGCAACGACGAGATCGACAAGCTTCGCCACGCGGCGACGAGAGCACTCTTCGAGCGACGCGACGTGGTCATCGTGGCCAGCGTCAGTTGCATCTATGGCCTGGGCGCACCGGTCGACTACGGTGCGACGGTCGTCCGCCTGCGGGTGGGTGGCCGCTATCGCCGGGACGGAGTGCTGCGCCAGCTCGTCGACCTCCAGTACCAGCGCAACGACCAGCAGCTGTCACGTGCGCGTTTCCGCGTCCGCGGGGACACCCTCGAGCTGCAACCCGCCTACGACGACTTCATCGTTCGGGTCGGCTTCTTCGGTGACGAAGTGGAGCGCATCGCCGAGCTCGACCCGCTGACCGGAGAGGTGCTCGCGGAGCGCAACGAGCTCAATGTCTATCCCGCCTCGCACTATGTGACCCCGGCGGACAAGATGCGCGATGCCCTCACGGACATCGAGGCGGAGATGGAGCAGCGCACCGGCGAGCTGGAGGAGAAGGGCATGGTGCTCGAGGCCGCCCGCCTGCGGCAGCGCACGACTTTCGACCTCGAGATGATGCGCGAGCTCGGCTTCTGCTCGGGCATCGAGAATTACTCACGGCACCTGGCTCGGCGCGAGGCCGGCTCACGGCCCTGGACGCTGCTCGACTACTTCCCGCCGGACTGGCTGCTGGTGGTGGACGAGAGCCACATGACGATCCCCCAGACGGTCGGCATGTACAAGAACGACCGCACGCGCAAGGAGATCCTGGTCGACTTCGGCTTCCGGTTGCCCTCCGCCCTGGACAACCGGCCGCTGACCTTCGATGAGTTCGAGGCGCACCTCAACCAGGTGGTCTACATGAGCGCCACACCCAGCGCCTATGAGCTTCAGCGCAGCGAGCGGGTCGTGCAGCAGCTGATTCGCCCCACCGGAATCGTGGACCCGATGATCGAGGTCCGGCCGACCGAGGGTCAGATCGACGATCTCATGGAGCGGATCAAGGAGCGGGTGGATGCGGGCGAGCGAGTCCTGGTCACCACGCTCACGAAGAAGATGGCCGAGGACCTGACCGATTACCTGCGAGAGCTTGGGGTCCGGGTCCAGTACCTGCACAGCGAGGTCGACACGCTGGAGCGGGTGCAGATCCTGCGGGACCTGCGCCTGGGCGTCTACGACGTGCTCGTCGGGATCAACCTCCTGCGCGAGGGGATCGACCTCCCCGAGGTGACGCTCGTGGCGATCCTCGACGCCGACAAGGAGGGCTTCCTGCGCAGTGCCTGGTCGCTGATCCAGGTGGTCGGCCGGGCGGCGCGAAACGTCAACGGCTCCGTTGTGATGTACGCGGATCGGGTCACCGATTCCATGCAGGTGGCGATCGACGAGACGAACCGCCGTCGCGCGGTCCAGGAGACCTACAACCAGGAACACGGCATCGAGCCCCAGACGATCATCAAGGAGATCCGCGACATCAACGACCGGCTCCGGGCCGTGGCCGAGGCCCCCGGCGCCTACCGTACCGGGGCGTCAGGGACGGAGCTGACCGACATGAGCCGCGAGCAGGTCGAGAAGCTGGTCGCGCAAATGGAAACCGAGATGCGAGCCGCGGCCCGAGAGCTGGAGTTCGAGCGGGCGGCGGCGCTGCGTGACCAGATCCAGGAGGTCCGCATCCGGGTGCTGGACGAGGATGCCTCAGTGGCGGTGGCCCGCGCGGCGGAGCGCGCTGCCGATGAC
>JACDFU010000076.1 GCA_013815585.1 Chloroflexota bacterium | reverse complement strand
GTGCTCGTCCGCCCGGCCGGCTTGGGCCGAAGCATCCTGTACGCGCCACACGGTCCGGTCTGGCATCGGGAAGCGCCCGACGCCAATCGCGTGCTGGGGCAGTTGATCGATGCCCTGCACGGCGCTGCCCGGGCAGTGGGCGGGATCGTGGTCAAGCTCGATCCCCGGGCCGAACCTGGCGCCGCCAATGGCGAGAGGATCGCCCTGGCGCTCGAGGCACGCGGGCTGCGACGGGCCCTGCACGACCTCCAGGCGCCGACGACCCGGCTGGTCGACCTGCTGGATGGGAGCGAGGAGCTGCGCAGAACCTGGGACAAGGACGCCCGCAACCTGGTCCGGCGGGCGCGGCGCGAGGGCGTCAGCACATCGGTCGATCGCGTCGGTGCCTCAACCGAGATCGCGGCCTTCCACGAGCTGCTGGCGTCCACGGGGGAGCGGGCCGAGTTCCGTGTCCGGAGCCGCGCGTCGCTGGAGCGCCTGGCAGCTGAGCTTCGCCCGTCGGGCGGCTGGTACCTGGCGCTGGCCAGCTTCGAGGGCCGACCCATTGCCGGCATGCTGACGCCTCGCGTCGGCGACCGCGCCTACTACCTTTACGGTGCCTCGCTCCGGGAGCCCGAGCTCAAGCACAAGAACGGCTCCTATGCCGCCATGGCCGCCGCGACCGAGGCGCTCGCGGCGGACGGCGTGCGCACCCTGGACCTGTGGGGCGTGGTGGAGCCGGACGATCCAACAGCGGACCCGGAGTGGGAGGGCTTCAGCGCCTTCAAGCGCCAGTTCGGTGGCGTCCCGGTGCGCCACCCGGGCACCTTCGACCTGGTCACGAGCCCGCTCTGGTACGGGATCCGCGACACTCGGGAGCGCCTCCGGGAGCGCCTCGGCCGCTAGTCGGAGCCCGGAGCCGCAAAGACCCGCGGGTACACTGATTCCGATGTCAGTCGAACCGCTGCCGACCAGGACCGACGCGCCCGCCCGACGAGGCGGCCGTCGAGCGACTGCTGCCGGGGCGCCCAGTTCGCCCGGCCAGACTTCCTCGCGCTCTCTCGACGCTTCGGCGCGTCGGCTCCAGGCCGAGGTCGGCACGCATTATCCAAATGCCGATCTCGAGCCGATTCAGGCGGCCTACCGCTTCGCCGCCGAAGCGCATGTGGAGCAGCGGCGAGCGACCGGCGAGCCGTATGTCACGCATCCCATCGCCGCCGCCCAGCTCCTGGCCGAGCTTGGCCTCGATCCGGTCGCCATCCAGGCGGCGCTCCTCCACGACATTCCCGAAGACACGGGCTTTTCGCTGGTCGATATCGAGGACCGCTTCGGCGCTGAGGTTGCCCGGCTGGTGGACGGCGTCACGAAGCTGTCCAAGTTCAGCACGCGCAGCCACGAGGAACAGCAGGCCGAGAACATTCGCAAGATGTTCCTGGCCATGGCCGAGGATGTTCGCGTCGTCCTCATCAAGCTTGCCGATCGGCTTCACAACATGCGCACGCTCTATGCGCTGCCCTCTGAGAAGCAGCAGCGGATCGCGCGCCAGACGGCCGAGATCTACGCGCCGCTCGCGGAGCGACTGGGTATCTGGCAGATGAAGTGGGAGCTCGAGGATCTCTCGTTCAAGTACCTCGAGCCTGAGGCCTACCGCTCACTGGCCTCCCAGCTCGAGACGCGGCGCCGAGCCCGCGAGACCTATGTCGAGCGCGCCATCGAGACGCTGCGCAAGGAACTGGCGGCGGCAGGGATCACTGCCGAGCTGTCCGGGCGGCCCAAGCACCTCTCGAGCATCTTCCGGAAGATGCAGCGCAAGGCCGCCGGCTTCAACGAGATCTACGACGTCTACGCCGTGCGACTCCTCGTCGATGAGCTGAAGGACTGCTACGCCGCGCTTGGCGTGGTCCACTCGCTCTGGCGACCGATCCCGGGCCAGTTCGACGACTACATCGCGATGCCCAAGAACAACTTCTACCAGAGCCTTCACACAGCGGTCATCGCACTCGATGGCAAGCCGCTCGAGGTCCAGATCCGGACGCACGAAATGCACCGCGTGGCCGAGGTGGGCATCGCCGCCCACTGGCGCTACAAGGAAGGTTCGAAGTCGGATCGTGCCTACGACGCCAAGCTGGCCTGGGTGCGCCAGTTGATGGACTGGCAGCGTGAGGTCTCGGACGCAACCGAGTTCGTCGAGGGCCTCAAGCTCGACATCTTCCAGGACCAGGTCTTCGTCTTCACGCCCAAGGGCGACGTGAAGGACCTGCCCGCCGGCGCGACGCCCCTGGACTTCGCCTACCGCATCCACACCGACGTCGGTCACCGCTGCATCGGCGCCAAGGTCAACAACCGCCTCGTGCCGCTCGATTACAAGCTGCAGAACGGCGACATCGTCGAGATCGTGACGACAAAGGCGGCGCATGGGCCGTCGCGCGACTGGCTGAACATCGTTCGCACCACGCACGCGAAGGAAAAGATCCGCCAGTGGTTCAAGCGACAGCAGCGCGAGGAGAACATCGTCCACGGACGCGAGTCCCTCGACCGGGAGCTCCGCCGCCTCGCGCGCACCTCCCTCGAGCGGCTGGGAACCGAGCGCATCGCCGAGGTCGTGGAGCTCTACAAATATTCCACGGTCGACGACTTCTTTGCGGCGATCGGCTACGGGGCGATCGGCGCCCAGGCCGTCGTCACACGCCTGGGGGTCGTGGACGATGCGAATGAGACCGTGCTCCCGCAGGTCGCTCCGCCGGCCCCCAGCCAGAGCGGCGGCGTCCGCGTCAAGGGGGTCGGCGATCTTCTCGTTCGGTTCGGCAAGTGCTGCCACCCCATTCCGGGCGATCCGATCGCGGGCTTCATCACGCGCGGCAAGGGCGTGACCGTGCACCTGCGGACCTGCCCGACCGTCATCAACGAGCCGGATCGGGCGCGGATGATCGATGTCGAGTGGGAAGGGGAGGCGCAGCAGACGTATCCCATTGCCATCCGCGTCGAGGCCCATGATCGGACGGGGCTCCTGTCGGACATCACGAATATCGTGGCCGAGAACAAGGTCAACATCGTTGCCGCCACCGTGATCACCAACGCCGATCACACCGCGACCGTCCAGGCAACCCTGCAGGTCTCGTCTGTGACCCAGCTGGCCAAGGTCCTATCGCGCCTCGAGCAGCTCAAGGACGTCTACTCGGTCCAGCGCGCCCTCAACTAGCGGGCTCGCGATCAGGCGCTGATGGGCCGAACGGATCGGTCGGCTTTCGGGAGCGCCACTCTGCCGATCTCGAGCCGCTTTTGTGCGGCTCTCGAGCGGCTTCTGTGCCACTTACGCCTGTGGTGCGTAATAAGTTCCTGGGTGCCTCTCTCCAGCAGGGTCGGACGCCGATCGGCACCGGCGTTGAGGTCGGCGCTGAGCGTGGAAAGGCGCCCCTGAGTTCCTTTGAGGCGGTGGTGCGTTGAGGAACGACCTCGCCAGGGACGTAATACGCACGTGGTGCGTAGCTGGCCCGGTTTCGGGTCCGCCCAGCCGTTTGTACGCACCAGGTGCGTATGTGGCCTTCGGATCGGCCCGGTGGCGCGCCGGTGCCCACTCACACCTCCGATACGGGCCGCTGATCAGGTCGCGTGGATCCTGCCGAGGACGTTCTCGAGGAACAGGTAACCGACGAATGCCGCTGCAACCAGAGCGCTGACGAGTGCGACGGCGAGGTTCAGGGGTCGAGCATCCACGACGAGCGTCCCACGGAGAGACTGCCCGGAACGATCGAAGCCGATACCAAGCACGGGCAGGACGGCGAGGACGAAGGCCACGAACGGAGTCAGGAAGGTCAGGTACTCGACCGGTCTGCCCGCCAGGTAGAAAGGTGCTGCGGCGTCGAATGGACCGGCCACGCCCAGCGAATACTTCAAGAGAGACAGCACCAGGAAGAGGGCCCCAGGCAACAGAACCAGTGCCGCAGCCAAGCCGGGCGGCGTCGGATTGGGGAAACGGTGGCGGAAGTCGAGCATGAGGCCTCCCTCGGCGCTTGCGGCCATTGGCTGAGCCGGCGGCGCGGTCATGCGGGCGTGGAGCGCCCCGAGGATGACGTTCAGGATCGTCCCGGGCGCCGGGGGAAGCTGCTCCAGGAGGGCCTCGAACTCCAGGCCGTAGCGCAGCCGCCACGCGGCGGGATAGAGCCGGATCAGCTTCTTCATCGCGCGAGCATCCGCCGCCGGCCTGTCAGCGCGAGTCGATGCATGTCGCTGATCCCCGCCCGGAGCGCGCTCGCTCCGCTATCGGTCAGCCGGTACGGCCGTCGGCGCTCCGGGCTGTCCATCGGCTCGATCAGGCCGTCGCGCTCCAACCGCTCGAGTGCCCCATACAGGGTCCCCGGCCCGAGGCGAACGCCGGCGAAGGACTCGATGTCCTCCATCATCGCGTAGCCGTGCTTTGGTCCCTCAGCCAGGCTGACCAGGAGAAGGAGGGCAGGCTCCGAGCGCTTGTCCCGGCTGCCGATCGGCATTTCGTCACCTCCTTGTGAATCTACGTCACGCGACTACGTGCGACGTAATAGTCGCCGCGCTTCGCCGCGTTGTCAAGCCTGGGTCGCTCGCAGCTTGGCTGCTTCTGCGGCGGCGCGTGCCACCACCTCGAACCTGTTGTCGAGATAGCCGCGTCCCCCGTTCCGTCGGGTGCGCCACGACGCCCGCAGGTAGCGGGGAATGAACAAGAGGCCGTATCTCTGCCACTGGCGGACGTGCTCCACTTCGTGGGCCAGCTCTGGGGCGTCGAGGGGCCGCCAGGCGAAGATCCGATTGCCGATGGTGATGGCCAGCCAGTCGGTCAGGAACACTCGCCCCAACAGGCGCAGGGCAGGGAGAACGTAGACGGTGTGTCGCTCCTCCGAACCGGCCATGGGGGGCCTCCTGGGGCTGAGCGGACGGCTACTGCGCTGGCGGGAGGGCGGCGCGTGCGCCGGCGCGAGGGCGGCGCAGAGGGCGGCGCGAGGATCCAGGCGAGTCTAGCCGGGTCGATCGCGACCGTCACTCGCTAGACTCGGCCCGATGGCCACCTTCCGCGCACCGCGGGGAACGCGCGACCTTCTCCCGGCCGAGCGGCCCACCTGGCAGCGCCTGGAAACCCTGGCCGCGGATCTCGCGCGTCGCTACGGCTACCGCCAGATCGAGACGCCGATCTTCGAGGAGAGCGCCCTCTTCGAGCGCGGCATCGGGGACGTGACCGACGTGGTCGAGAAGGAGCTGTTTCGCGTCCTGCCCAGCCGTGGCGAGGAGCGCGAGCGCTGGGCGCTTCGCCCCGAGCCCACTGCCGGGATCGTTCGTGCCTACCTGCAGCACGGGATGCATACGCTGCAGCAGCCGGTTCGACTGACACTCCTCGGGCCGATGTTTCGCTACGACCGACCCCAGGCTGGTCGCTACCGCCAGTTCTGGCAGTTCGACGTCGAGGCCATAGGGGATCCCGGCCCGGCCATCGACGCGGAGATCATCGAGCTCGCCCACCGCTTCTACACCGAGGCCGGCCTCACCGCAGTCAGCGCGCGCCTGAACTCGATCGGCGATGCGATCTGCCGACCCGGCTATCTCGCGACCCTGCGCGCCTACTTCGAGCCTCATGCGGCGGAGCTTCCCGAGGAGGAGCGCGAACGCCTGGCCACCAACCCGATGCGGCTGCTGGACTCGAAGGATCCCCGGATGGCGGCGCTGGTGGCGGCTGCTCCGCGCATCACCGACCACCTGTGTGCGCCCTGCGCCGAGCACTTCGACGCCGTCCGTCGGCATCTCGACACGCTGGAGGTTCCGACCGTGCTGGAACCAGCGCTGGTGCGCGGCCTCGACTACTACAGCCGAACGTGTTTCGAGTTCTACCGCGAGGGGGCCGAGGGGCAGCAGCAGGCGCTGGGGGGTGGAGGCCGATACGACGGGCTCGTCGAGCTGCTCGGTGGTAGGCCGACCCCAGCCATCGGCTTCGGCCTCGGGCTCGACCGCGTGGTCCTCGCGCTCGCGGCGCAGGGCGTGGCGTCGGTGCCAATGGAACGCCCGGCCGCGGTGATCGTCGGCGCGGACCCGGCCGATACCCCGACGCGGCTGCGAATCGCCACGAACCTGCGCGCGGCCGGCTTCAGCGCGAGGGCGGACCTTGCCGAACGCAAGCTTGCCCGGCAGCTCGAGGGGGCAGCGCGCGAAGGGGCGCACTTTGCGGTGATCCTCGGGGACGAGCTGGCCGGCGGCCAGGTGCAGTTGCGGGATCTCGAGGCTGGAACCCAGCGGCTGGTCAACCTGGCCGACCTCCCGCGTGAGCTCAGCCGGGCGCAGCGCCAGCACCATCACGGCGCCTGACGCCCGCATCGGACAACCCATCTCACACCCGCCTCTCCCGTCGGGCGGCTGAGCAGCCCGTACCATAGGCGGCCCGTGGAAAGCGCCTATCGAACGATGACCTGTGGCGACGCGCGTCCCGACCATGTCGGCCGCGAGGTCACCCTCGCGGGCTGGGTGCATCGGCGGCGCGATCTGGGTCAGCTCATCTTCCTGGACCTTCGAGATCGCTACGGCGTCACCCAGGTCGTCGTGGATGCCCGTGAGTCGAGCGGGGCACACGAGGCGGCCTCCGCAGTTCGCCCCGAATTCGTCCTCCGCGTGCGGGGCCTCCTCGCCGCCCGCCTGCCCGGCACGGAGAACGCCAGGCTGGCCACGGGGGCCGTCGAGTTGCGGGGCCTCGACGTCGAAGTGCTCTCGACCGCGAAGACCCCGCCCTTTTCGATCAATGAGCCGGGTGCGGAGGTCGACGAGACCCTCCGCCTGCGATATCGCTACCTCGACCTTCGGCGGGAGGCGCTTCGGGATCGGTTGCTGCTGCGTTCCCGCATGCTGCGCGCGATTTCCGAGGTGCACCATGCGCACGGCTTCGTCGAGGTCGAGACGCCCCTGCTGATCAAGTCGACTCCCGAGGGCGCCCGTGACTTCATCGTTCCGTCGCGCCTCCAGCCCGGTTCGATTTATGCACTTCCGCAGAGCCCCCAGCAGCTCAAGCAGCTGCTGATGGTGGGCGGCATGGACCGCTACTTCCAGATCGCCCACTGCATGCGGGACGAGGACACGAGAGCGGATCGCGGCCCCGAGTTCACGCAGCTCGACATCGAGATGAGCTTCGTGTCCGAGGAGGACGTGATGCGCTTCGTGGAGGCGATGGCCATCGAGGTCAGCGGCCGGACGGTGCCCGAGCGGGCCATCGCGCTGGTGCCCTTCCCGCGTCTGACCTACCGCGAGGCGATGGATCGCTTCGGGAGCGACAAGCCCGACATCCGGTACGGCATGGAACTGCAGGACATCGGGGAGTTGGTCCAGGGAAGCGGCTTCCGCGTCTTCGACGAGACGCTCGCGGGGGGCGGGCGCGTCTTCGCGATCGCTGCCCCCGGTCGCGGCCGTGCGTCTCGATCCGAGATCGACGCGTTAACCGACTACTCGAAGCGCCTGGGGGCGAAGGGTCTCGCCTGGCTGGCGGTGGAGGAAAGCGGCGAGGTGCGCTCGCCGATCGCCAAGTTCCTCGGCGACGACCGGGCTCGGGAGGTCGTGACGGCTGCCGGGGGGACGCCGGGGGACCTGATCCTGATCGTGGCCGACCGCGACCTGGTGGCCCAGGAGGTGCTGGGCTCCATGCGCGTCGAGCTCGGGCGGCGGCTGGGCCTGGTGGCTGATCAATCGGTGCTTTCCTACGCCTGGGTCCATCGATTCCCGATGTACCAGTGGGACGAGGAACACCGGCGCTGGGATGCAACGCACAACCCATTCAGCGGGGTGATGGCGGAGGACGAACCACTGCTCGCAACAGCCTCGGGAGACCCGGCGCGGCCCGACCAGGCGGATCCGGCCGGACGGGCTCGGGCCATGCAGTACGACCTGACCCTCAACGGCTGGGAGCTCGGTGGCGGGTCAATCCGAATCCACCGTCGCGACCTCCTGGAGCGATCGTTCGCGCTGATGGGACACTCTATGGAAGGCATGCGGGACAAGTTCGGTGCGCTCCTGGACGCCTTCGAGTACGGCGCGCCACCGCACGGGGGAATAGCGCTCGGCATCGATCGGTGGGCGGCGCTGCTCGCCAGCCAGACCAATATCCGCGAGGTCATGGCGTTTCCCAAGACCGCCTCCGGAAGCGACCTGATGCTCGAGGCGCCGTCTCCCGCCGATCCCTCGCAGTTCGCCGAGCTGGGCCTGCGGTTCGTCGGTCCAGCCAGGCGCTCCGACGGGGCCGGCGAAGGCGAGGGGCCCAAGCAGGCGAGCTGACCGCCGGATCGATGAGAGCGTGCCTACAACGTCGTCCAGGGCAACAAGGAGGACTAGTGCGCCCGCCTGTGGTGACGGCAAGGTAAAGCTGCGCAGACCCGAGTCGGCCTTGCGGCGGTTTCCCCGTGGTGGGAGCCGCCGCTTTTCGTGTCCCGGCTCGCTTTGCTACTGTTCCGGATCGACAGCTTGTCCGTAGGGAGCGAGGGCAGGTCCTTCGAGCGGACTGTCCTCCGGGCTTTCGTCAAAGTGTGTGTCCGCGGAGGCGCCCCATTCGGGGGGCGGCCCGCCGGCCGGCTCGGGGGGGCCCGTATAGACGGGCAGCTCGTCGAGTGGCACGGAATGATCCTGGGAGACGCCCGGGTCGCCCAGATCGATCGGCTCGGCGGCCGCACCCGAGACGGCCAGGTCCGCGATGAGCTCGTCGGGCATGTGAGCGGCAGGCAGCCGCGAGAAGCGCTCGAGGTGCTGGACCGGCAGGAGGACCGGCCAGCCCGGTTCGCCCTCGAAGCTCGGTCGAAGGACAGCGTTACGTCGAAGGCCGTGGCCCTCGAGGAGTGAGGTGACTGTCTCGGGATCAACCCACGTCATCCGGGCCGGCCAGATGAGGAAGCCCTCGGTTTCGCTGACCTGCGACTGAGCCACCGTGGCGCCGCGAACGATCTGACCCACGGGGCCGCCGTCGGGCGGGGCCGGTTCGGCCAGGACGGCGGAGGAACCCGCAAGGGCATTGGCCACCAGGCCGTCGCGGTCGGGCGCGACGACGATGATCGGCACGGCCCCGCCGGCCCAGGCTGACTCGACGATTCGGCGCACGGCAGGCCGCCCTGCAGCATCGACAAGGGCGACGTCCGGCGTGGCGCAGAGAATCACAGCAGCGACGGTCATTCCACGGTCCCTCCCTGTTCGCGGAGTCTAGCGGGGGCCCTGTGTGACAATGGCTCTTCCCATGACCGACACCCTTCGTTCGCCCATGCCCGCCGCCACGGCGGAGGAGCGGCCGCCCGTCACTCGGGATGATCTGCGCAACGTGGCCATCGTGGCGCATGTCGACCACGGCAAGACCACCCTGGTCGACGCCATGCTGCGCCAGACCGGCGCCTTTCGTGCCAACGAGGTCCTCATCGACCGGGTCATGGACTCCATGGACCTCGAACGGGAGAAGGGGATCACGATTCTCGCCAAGCAGACCACCATCGAGCATGGCGAGCGGCGGCTCAACATTGTGGATACGCCCGGTCACGCCGACTTCGGTGGCGAGGTGGAGCGGACGCTGCTGATGGTTGACTCGATCCTGCTGCTGGTCGATGCAGCTGAGGGACCCCTGCCGCAGACCCGCTACGTGCTGAGCAAGGCCATGGCCCGCCGGCTGCCGGTCATCGTGGCGATCAACAAGATCGATCGTGGAGATGCGCGCCCTGCAGAGGTCCTCGACGCCATCTACGAGCTCTTCATCGACCTCGGTGCCGACGCGGACCAGCTCAACTTTCCGGTGGCCTACACGAACGCCAAGGCGGGCACGGCCACGCTCGATCTCGGTTCCGCCGGCACGGACCTGCGGCCCCTCCTGGATCTGTTGGTAGCCACGACCCCTCCGCCGAAGCACCAGCCCGGTCACCCGCTCCAGCTCCTGGTGACCAACCTCTCGGCGAACGAATATGTGGGGCGCATGGCGGTTGGTCGGCTCTGGAACGGGACGATCCGCCCGGGAATGCGCATCTGCGTCGTGCGCGAGGAGGCCGAGGCGGCAGACGGCAGCATCCAGCCGGGTCGTATGGTCACCCTCACCGGCACGGTGACCAGCCTCACGACGGCGCGGGGCATCGACCGCGTGGAGATCCTGGAGGCGAGTGCCGGCGAGATCGTGGCCATGGCGGGCCTCCCCGAGGTGACCATCGGGGACACCATCACCGACCCAGCCGACCCGCGGCCCCTGCCTCGGCTCGAGGTGGACGAGCCGACCCTGCGGATGACCTTCGGGGTCAACACCTCGCCGCTGTCCGGCCGCGAGGGCCGTTACGTCACCAGCCGCCAGATCCGTGCGCGCCTGGACCGCGAGGTGCTGGGCAATGTCTCCATCGAGATCCTCCCGACCGAGTCCGGCGACACGTTCGAAGTCCGCGGTCGAGGTGAGCTGCAGCTCGCCGTGCTGATCGAGCAGATGCGCCGCGAGGGCTACGAGCTGCAGGTTTCCCGGCCGGAGGTGCTCCTGCGGACGGTCGACGGACAGACGCACGAGCCCTTCGAGAGGATCACCGTCGATATCCCGCCCGACTTCATCGGCACGGTGAGCAGCTCTCTGGCCGCGCGCAAGGCGCGCCTCGAACAGATGGCCACCGACGCCGACGGACGGGTCCGAATGGAGTTCATCATCCCGACGCGTGGACTGGTCGGGTACCGGGGGCAGTTGCTCACCGAGACGCGCGGCACCGCGCTGCTGCACCAGATCGGCGAGGGCTACGGACCATGGGCAGGGGAGGTGGCCCACCGAACCATCGGCGCCCTCGTGAGCGACCGCGCCGGCGTGTCGAACGCGTACGCACTCTTCAACCTCCAGGAGCGCGGCTCGCTCTTCGTCGCTGCCGGCGAGGAGGTTTACGAGGGCATGGTGGTCGGGGAGAACGCGCGGGCCGGCGACATGGACGTCAACCCGACCAAGGAGAAGAAGCTCACCAACATCCGGACGCACGCCCATGACGAGGCGCTCCGACTCACGCCGCAACGCCCACTGACCCTGGAGTCCGCGATCGAGTTCATCGCCGTCGACGAGCTGGTGGAGGTGACTCCGGTCTCCATGCGGGTCCGAAAGCGGTCGCTTCCCCAGCACGACCGGCGCCGCGAGGCCGGCCGTGAGGCCGACCGTGGGGCAGAGGTGCGGGGTGGCTGACCGGGCATCAGCGGGTGCTGACGCGCATTGGGCGCTTCTCCCACCCTGAAGCGCACCCGACGGTTATCTCAGCCGGCCGCTACTGGCCGGTGCGGCACTTCTGGGCCTGAGCGCGCTGGTTTTAGGCCAGTCCGCTGTTCCCGCCGCTCGCTTGCCATTGCCCACGAGCGCCTGATGCGCATACGGCGGGGTAGGTGGTTTCGAAGACATGTTCGACAATTGGACCCGAGGTCCTAAACGCCCGCGGCCGCGGTTCCTGCTCTCCTGATGCGCTCGAGCGCCGATAAGCTCGCGGTTCGAGCTGCAACCCCGCCCATAACTCTGGTTTGGCGCCGCAGTGAGCATCAGGCGATCACGCCGAGACCCAAAGACGTACGACGCCTACGCGAACGGGAGCGACCCTGAAGGCCGGAACGGCTCTCGGCCACGCGTACAATCGGCCGCGATGACGATCTACCTCGACCACGCGGCGACCACCCCGCTGCGCCGCGAGGTCCTCGACGCGATGCTCCCGCTCCTCACCGAGACGTTCGGCAATCCCTCCTCCGCGCATGCCCCCGGCCGGAAGGCGCGCGCCGCCCTGGACGAGGCACACGAGACCGTTGCCGGGTGCATCGGGGCGGAGCCCCGCGAGATCATCTTCACGAGCGGCGGCACCGAGGCGAGCAACCTGGCCATCAAGGGTGCCGCCTGGGCCGGCAAGGCGACGGGAAATCACCTCATCACCAGTGCCGTCGAGCACCACGCGACGCTCCATACGGTCCGCCACCTCGAGAAGTTCGGCTTTGAGGTGACGATCCTTCCGGTCGATCGCTACGGCCGGATCGATCCCGACCACCTGGCCGACGCGATCACCGACCGGACGATCCTGGTCAGCTTCATGCAGGCCAACAACGAGGTCGGCACGGTCCAGCCCATTGGCGAGCTCGTCGCACGAGCTCGAGAGCATCGCAACGTCCTGGTCCACCTGGACGCCGTGCAGGCTGCCCCGTATCTGCCCATCGACGTGGCCGTGCTGGATGTCGACCTGCTGTCACTCGGCGCCCACAAGTTCGAGGGCCCGAAGGGTTCCGGGGCGCTCTACCTCCGCCACGGCACCACGATCCTGGCCCAGCAGCAGGGGGGCACCCAGGAGCGCCACCGGCGCGCTGGCACGGAGAACGTGGCGGGAGCGGTTGGGCTGGCCACTGCCTTTCGGTTGTGCTGCAACGAACGCGAGGCCGCGATGCCTCAACTGGCCAGACTCCGCGATCGGCTGCGTGACGCGGTCCTGGCGGTCCCCGGCGTGGAGCTGACCGGCCACCCACGAGAGCGCCTCGCGGGCCACCTGTCGGTGGTTGCCAGCGAGACCGACGGAGAGACCGTGACGATCTCGCTCGACCTCGAGGGGATCGCATGCTCCACGGGCTCCGCCTGCACCACCGGATCGACCGAGCCGTCGCACGTCCTCTCGGCGATGGGCTATCCCGACGAAGAGGCCAGAGGAGCCCTGCGTCTGACGCTTGGACGAACGACGACCGCGGAGGAGATCGAGCGGGCATCGTCGATCGTCCCCGACGTCCTCCGGCGCATGAAATCAGCCTCGGCCG
>JACDFU010000174.1 GCA_013815585.1 Chloroflexota bacterium | reverse complement strand
GGTGAGGCCGCGCCGGCTGCACCACGGCCCGTCGGGCGGGAGGCGCCGGCGGCGACCGGCACAAAGCAGGGCTAGTGGGGGCCCGCGTCACTCCCTTCCTGGTCAGGAACTGGCCCCTCCGCCTGGCGGCGATTGCGCTCGCAACAGTGCTCTACACGGGCCTCGTCCTCTCCCAGAATGCCCGCCTATGGCCCGGCCCCCTGCAGATCCAGGCGATCAACCGACCCGCCGGCGCGTTCCTGCTGGATGACCTGCCGCCGGTCACCCAGATCCGCTTCCTCGCCCCTGTCGAGGTCGCCGGCCGGATCACGAATGCCGACTTCAGAGCGATCGCCGACCTTGCGAACGTCGAGGTTCAGCCCGGCGGGCCGCCCGTTCCGGTCCCGGTCACGGTCCAGGCATTGAGCGGTCGGATCCAGGTGACCGACTGGTTTCCGCGCACCATCAACGTCAGGCTGGACCCGGTCACGACCCGCATCGTGCCCGTGACCGTGGATCACGGCACGATCCCGGCCGGGTTGGTCGTGGCGGATCCCGAGACCGATGTCGGCACTGCCACGGTGCGCGGAGCGAGCTCGCTGGTGGCCAGGGTGCGCGAGGCGCGAGCGCAGGTGTCGCTCGACCCCAACGGCATCAATGTCGATGCCGACGTCAACCTGATCCCGGTCGACGAGCGCGGCGAGGTCGTTGCCCCCGTGGACATCGAGCCGCAGATCGTGCACGTTCGCGTCGAGATCGGCCGTGAGAACCCCACCCGGCCGATCCCCGTGGTGGCTCAGCTGGTGGGTGACCCGGCGTCCGGCTACCGAGTGATCGCAATCGAGGTGACTCCCCTCACGGTGACCGTGCAGGGCGACCCCGGGCTGCTGGGCGACCTGCAGTCGGTGACCACAGAGCCCGTGGGCGTCGGCGGTCGCACGGACGACCTGGACACCGATGTCGAGCTTCTCCTTCCGGAGGGCGTGGTGGTCGTGGACGATCCCACCGTCCGGGTCCGTGTCGACCTGGAGCCGGAGCGCGGCTCGCGCTCCTTCGAGACCGGCCTGACCCTGACCGGCGCCGAGCCGGATCGCATCTACCGCCTCTCGACTCCGGCCGTCGTGGTGACCTTGGGCGGGACGGGGGCCGCCCTGCAGGCACTGGACGCGGCAACACTCAGCGCCACGGTCGACGTCCGCCGCCTGGACGAGGGGACTGATACCGTCCCGATCGAGTTCGAACCGCCGGAGGGCACCACGCTCGTGGCGATCAGCCCCGAAGAGGTTGGCATCGTGATCGAGGAGGCGCCGAGACCGTCGGCCGAGCCGCAGGGCTCGTCACTCCCCGGCCTACCCGTTCTGCCCTCGCCGGCCCAGTGAGTCGCCTCTTCGGCACCGACGGGATCCGCGGCATTGCGAACATCGATCTGAAGCCCACGCTCGCGTATGCCCTCGGCCGGGCGGCCGTTCATCGGATACTTCCCGACGGGGGGCAGATCGCGGTCGGTCAGGACACCAGGCGGAGTGGCGACATGCTCGCCGCGGCGATCGTGGCCGGAGCGACCTCGATGGGCGGCGACGTGCACCGGGTCGGCGTCGTGCCGACGCCGGCCCTTGCCTTCATCGCCGGCAGCGGCGGCTTTGATGCCGGGATCATGGTCTCGGCCTCCCACAACCCCGCCGACGACAACGGCCTCAAGGTGCTCGATTCGAGGGGCATGAAGCTCGACGACGCCATCGAGGATGAGCTGGATGCCCTCATCTGGCGAGCCGAGGAGTTCGCTGGGCCCCGGAACGACGGAATCGGGCGCGAGCTCGACGGCCGCCGGCTGCTCGATCGCTACAGGGCCAACCGGAGTCCGCTTGCGACCAGCGTCGCCTCCGAGGCGACGGTGGTCCTCGATTGCGCCAATGGTTCCGGAGGCGTCGCCGCGCCGGAGCTCCTCGCCATGGCCACCGCGGGCCGGGTCGAGGTCATCTTCAACGAGCCCGACGGCGTGAACATCAATGCCGGCTGCGGAGCGACCGACCCGCAGGCGCTGGCTGCCCGCGTTCGGGAGAGCGGCGTAGACGCCGGCTTTGCCCTCGACGGCGACGCGGACCGCTGCGTCGCGGTTGACGAACGGGGCGAGGTGGTCGACGGCGATCAGCTCATCGGCATCATCGCGCTGGATCGACTGGAGCGCGGGGCGCTAGCCGGTGGGACGGTCGTGGTCAGCGTTCTCTCCAACGGCGGTCTGGCGCAGGCCATCGAGGCAGCGGGCGGTCGCGTCGTGCGGACCTCCGTGGGCGACCGCTACATCCTCGAGGGCATGCTCGTCTCGGGTGCCGGCCTCGGCGGGGAGAAGAGCGGTCACGTGATCGTCCGCGAACACACCACCAGCGGCGACGGCATCGTCACAGCCCTGGAGCTGCTGGGCATCCTTCAGCGGCGCGGCAAGCGGCTCTCGGAGCTGGCCGCGCAAATCCCGCTCTATCCGCAGCAGCAGCGCACGGTCCCCGTCCGTCACAAGGAGGGCTGGGACGCGGACGCCAAGCTGGCAGACGCAGTGCGTGATGCCGAGCAGGCGCTGGCCGGTCGCGGCAGGATCCTGGTCCGCCCCTCCGGAACGGAGGCTGCCCTGAGAATCATGATCGAGGGCCAGGACGGCGGCGCCATTCGGACACTGGCCGACGACCTGGCCGCGCTCGCGGCCGAACGGCTAAACTAGCCCGCTCGACAGGGAGGACGCGCCGGAATGTGTGGAATCGTGGGCTACATCGGCCCCCAGGAGGCGGCGCCTATCCTGCTCCAAGGCCTGGCCCGCCTGGAGTACCGCGGCTACGACTCCGCCGGGATCGCGCTCGTCACGGCGGAGGGCGAGATGTTCGTGGAGAAGCGCGCCGGCAAGCTGTCCAACCTGCGCACTGCCCTCGGGGACGGCACCCCTTCGGCGGCTGTGGGGCTGGCGCATACCCGCTGGGCCACCCACGGAAGGCCTAACGATGAGAACGCGCATCCCCACAGCGACTGCAGCGGCGAGATCACCGTGATCCACAACGGGATCATCGAAAACTTCCGCGGTCTGCGCGACGGGCTCGAACAGCGCGGGCACACGCTCCGCTCGGAGACGGACACGGAGGCGATCGCGCACCTGGTGGAGGAGGCGTACCGCGGCGACCTCGCCCAGGCAGTGCGCGAGGCGTTGCGCCAGGCACAGGGGACCTACGCGATCGCGGCCATGCACCGCATGGAGCCGGGCCGGCTGGTCGGGGCGCGCATGAATGTGCCGCTCATCGTGGGCCTCGGCGATGGGGAGAGCTTTCTCGCTTCGGACGTGGCGGCGATCCTGGCTCACACAAAACGAGTCATCTTCCTTGAGGAGGGCGACATCGCCGACCTGAGCGCCCTCGGCGTCCGGATCACCGCGCTCGACGGCACGCCCCGCGAGCGACCGGTCCACACCATCGACTGGTCCGTCGAGGCTGCCGAGAAGGGCGGCTACCCCCACTTCATGCTCAAGGAGATGCACGAGCAGCCACAGGCGATCCGTTCGGCGATCGCTGGCCGGATCGTCGGGGATCGGATCGAGATCCCTGAGCTGGAGGCGCTCCAGGAGCGCCTCGAAGGCGTTCAGCGCATCGAGTTCGTGGCCTGCGGTAGTGCGAACTATGCCGCGGCCGTCGCCAGCTATTTGTTCCAGAGCTGGCTGGGACTGCCGGCTCGATACACAGTCGGTTCGGAATTCCGCTACAGCCCGCCGCCGCTCGATTCGCGCACGCTGATCGTGGCGGTCACCCAGTCGGGTGAGACGGCGGACACCATCGCGCCGACGCGTTTCGCGCGAGAGCAGGGCTGTCCGGTGATCGCCGTCACCAACACCGTGGGCTCGGCCATCACGCGTGAGGCCGACGGGGTGCTCTTCCTCCAGGCGGGGCCCGAGATCGCCGTCGTTGCCACCAAGACCTTTGTCAGCCAGGTGACCGTGCTCCTGCTCCTGGGCGCCGCCCTGGCCAAGATGCGCGGCAGGCTGTCGCGGGAGGCCGAGCGCGAGCTCGTCGCCGCCTTGCGCGCACTTCCCGATCAGGCGGCGCGGGCGCTCGAGCTGGCCGCCCCGGCCAAGGAGCTCGCCCGACGCTACGTCAACTCGCGCGGCTTCATGTTCGTGGGTCGAGGCGTCGGCTACCCGGTGGCCATGGAAGGCGCGCTCAAGCTCAAGGAGGTCAGCTACGTCC
>JACDFU010000173.1 GCA_013815585.1 Chloroflexota bacterium | reverse complement strand
GGCGATCGCGAGCAGCGGGTGATAGCCCGCACGTGGTTGTAGGTGAAGCGGGTGGCGCCTTCCTTGGCCAGGCCGTAGGTCTCGCAGATGGTGGAGTCCAGATCGATCGTCAGGGGCTTCGCTCCGGGTCCCGCACCGGCCGTCCAGGCACGGGCCAGGAGCTCCCTCTGCCGCCCAGGCATCGAAGCTGCGGAGGCACTCGTCAACGTCGATAGCTCGAGGCGGCAATGACCATGCAGCGTGGGGAGATCCGGTGAAGACAGCACGTTTTCCGCCAGGTTTCACGTGGGGAACGGCGACCTCGGCATATCAGGTCGAGGGTGCCGCGCGGGAGGATGGCCGAGGCGAGTCGATCTGGGATCGCTTATGTCGGACGCCCGAAAAGGTCGCCAACGGCGACACCGGAGACGTCAGTTGCGACCAGTACCATCGGTACGCCGAAGACGTGCAGATCATGCGCGAGCTAGGCGTCGGTGCCTATCGGTTCAGCGTTGCCTGGCCACGCGTCGTCCCCGACTCGAGCGGCAAGATCAGTCAGGCCGGGCTCGACTACTACCGGCGAGGAGGGCTGTGACGCCCGCGGCTATTTCGCGTGGTCACTGATTGATAACTTCGAATGGGCGGCCGGCTACGGGCAGCGATTCGGAATCACGTAGTGCGATTACGACAACGATCGCCGCCGGATCATCAAGGACAGTGGCTACTGGCTCCGGGACTTGATCCGCTCAAACGAGATCGAGTACGACGACACGCTGGCGTAGGGTGGCCTGTCACGCTGCCGACCGTTCTGCAGCCCGATCGCATACTGCTGGATTGTGATCCCATTGCTGCGGCCACTTGCCTAATGAGAGCGACTCCGCGATTCGCCGGCGGCCGAATCGAGCGGGTCCTGCCGATCAGGCCCCGACACGGCGTCGATCGCCTGACCAACAATCTGACGAACGTCCGACACCCGAGCGCCGACAGTCTCAGTCTGTCAACAACCTGAGTGGGAACGACAACTATTTTGTTTCGGCGAAAAGGGCCGAACCCTGCCCATCCCCGGGGAAACGCCTGAGCCCCGCGCCTGTCGCGGGCGATCAGCCGCCGGCTAGCCGGTCGATGCGCGCCGCCATGATGAAGTCGTTTCGTGAGAGCCCGCCCACCGAATGGGTCGAGAGCCGGACGCCGAGCCGCCCCCAGCCGATCTCCAGGTCAGGATGGTGGCCCTGCGCCTCCGCCAGCAGGGCGATCCGAGTTGCCAGCCCAAAGGCCGCGTTGAACGACTTGAAGGCGAACTCGCGGCGGAGCTCTCCTTCGTGGACCTGCCACTCGCCCGCTACGCCGCCCGCCAGCGAGCGCGCCTCCTCCTCCGTCAGTGCAGGCGTCCCTGGTCGAACCTCGACGCAACGCTCACGCGCCAGGGACTCGGGCCCTATCGATGACGCCGGTTGCTCGGTCATGGCCGGAGCATAACGATCGAGATCCGGCGGCCGGCGCGACATACCGGAGGCCCGAGGCGCTCATGACGCTCCGACGATGCCCCGCGCCCGGTGCCGAGCGGAAATCGGCGGTCGCCCCCCGCTCTCGCGAAGGTCGTGACAGACAGCTGACACAACCGAAGCTGAACCTGTTGCCATGGACGCGGTAAGCGGAGGGTAACTGGTGCGACCTACGCTAGCGAGCGTGCAGTTGCGCTTGACCTCGCCATTCCTCTCTTTCTATGTCGACGTTCGACTCCGCAACTTCAACGGGCGCTGGCTTGCCGTCGCCGACATCGCCGGGGACAAGGAGATCGGAATCGGCCGCGAGAAAGACCACTGGCTCGGGGCGGCAGCCGCCTGAGCGAGGTCCTCTTGATGGCGGTGCAGTGGCATTCGCTCGGTTACCAAATACTGCTTTCGGCAGCAAATTGCGATGAAGCTGGGAGCAGAGGGTCTCGCCCGCCAGTGCTGTCGATCCGAACGGCTTCAAGAATGCGCAAGAAGCATGAACACCGGCCTCAAACGAAGGAGTCCTCGCGTGAAGTTCGGTCTTGAAATCAACGAGCACGACTGGTCGGGCGGCCCCGAGCAAATGGGCCGCAACCTCGGCCAAATCGGCAAGCGCGCCGAGGACGCCGGCTTCCACTCGCTCTGGGTCTGGGATCATTTCATCCAGCTGCGGCGCTGGGAGGATCCCCTGATGGAGGGCTGGATGATGCTCTCCTACCTGGCGGCCGCGACCGACCGGATCCGCCTGGGCACGCTCGTAACCGGCGCCACCTACCGGCATCCTGCGATCCTCGTCAAGCAGGCGTCCACCCTGGACGTGCTCTCCGCCGGCCGCTCCTACTTCGGCGTGGGGGCCGCCTGGAATGAACGTGAGCATAAGGCGTTCGGCGTCCGATTCCCGCCGATCGCCGAGCGGTTTGAGCTCCTGGAGGATCTGCTCCAGATCGCCCACCGGACCTGGTCGGGCGAGACCGGACCATTCGAGGGCAGGCACGTCCAGCTGACGGAGCAGATGGACAACCCGCCGCCCGTGCAGCGGCCACACCCGCCCATCCTCATTGGTGGGGGCGGCGAGCGTAAGACGCTCCGGATGGTGGCGCAATACGGCGATGCGACGCACCAGACGACGAGCGACCCCGAGACCATGCGCCACAAGATGGGTGTGCTGCGCGAACATTGCGAGCGGCTGGGGCGCAACTACGACGAGATCGAACGGTTCTGTGGCCTCGACATCTCGTCGCCGCAGCGCAAGGGCGAGATAGCGGAGACTGATGTGCTACTGGAGCGGATCGGCGCGCTAGAAGAAGCCGGGGCACAGGGCGTCTTTTTCGTCCTGCCCAAGCTCGCGGACACGGACTCGATCGAGCGCTTCGCCGAAGTCATCGACCGGGCTGCCGCCCGCGCATAGACCGGGCCGCCGACCTGTGTGGGGGCCTGAGGACATCGAACCGCCAAGGGGGTTGGGTCGATCCTCCGCCAGGAGATCGAGCGCTCGTGGAGTCGTCGAGCGCAATGGGCGGCCGCGAAGGATATGCTGGCTTCTAACGTCAGTGACGCGCTCGCTATAGGAGGCTCAGGGAGGAAAGATGGAGAGTCGGTACAAGCTTCTGGGCCATCCCATCCACGCGATGCTCATCCCCTACCCACTCGCTCTGCTCTCGACGGCAGGCGTGTTCGACGTTCTGGGGCTCGTCACCGGCGACGGGATGTGGCACACCATCGCCTTTTGGATGATCGCGGCCGGACTGCTCGTCGGACTCCTCGCCGCGGTCTTCGGCTTCCTTGACTTCAGCAACATCCCCAAGGAGACGCGGGCGAGGAGCGTCGCGCGGACACACGGGTTGGGGAATGTGGTGGTCGTCGTCCTGTTCGGGGCCAGCTGGTGGCTGCGAACCGGGAACATCGCGGATCCGGGGCTCGTGCCCGTCCTGCTGGCTCTGCTCGGAACTGCCCTGGTCGCAGGGACCGCCTGGCTGGGCGGCGAGCTTCCCTATCGGCTTGGGATCGGCATCGACCAGGGCGCCAACCCGGATGCATCGAGCTCCCTGTCGCATGAGCCTATCCGGGTCGCTGATCGTCCATGATCCAAGACGAGAAGGAGCGGCAAACTGGTGAGGTCGACACGCGCGACCTCGATACCCCCGAGCGCATCGCGACGACTTTCCGCGCGGTGGCGCAGGGCGTTGCACACGAGGTCCGGGGCGAGCACGAAACTCAGGCGGGAACGCGCCATAAAGTAGACGTCGCCGAGGCGGAACGCATCATCGAAGACTGGCCAGACGCGCCGAAGAACGTGGCTCGGCAGATGCTGGAGAAGTACGGTCCACCGAACGAGGCGACGCCCACCAAGCTCTTCTGGTATCGGCAGAGGCCATGGAAGCGAGTAGAGGTCGCGGCCGACCCCGTGGTGCACAACTGGCCGGCCCCCCACAGCGACTTCTTCACGCAGGTCATCGACTACCGCGTGCCGCCCGAGATGATCCACCTCGTCGCCATGTTCGATGGCAGCATCCTGGTGGACAGGACGAGGGGCGAGGTATGGGCGCGCTGCGACTCGGAAGCGGCCAACGTCCTCGGTCTCAACATGGTCCACGAGATCGTGACCGGCAAGAAAACCTATGAAGCAGCCAGGGAGACCTCATCGCAGAGCACGGTCGCCTACAACATGGGCCGCTCCGCGCCATACGCAGAGCGCCTTCAGTTCGAGGTGCCGGAGGGTGGTA
>JACDFU010000075.1 GCA_013815585.1 Chloroflexota bacterium | reverse complement strand
ATTCAGCCCTGGCTGCTTCGAATCGTCGGGAACCAGGCTCGCAACCGGCGACGCTCCGCCGGCCGGCGGGGGCTCCTGGCCCTTCGAGCGGAGGCTCAAGCGGGGCGCCCGGCCGAAACCGAATCGCCGGAGGCTGCCGTCGTGGCGACCGAGGCACGAGCTGCCCTCCTCGAGGCAGTCAACCGCCTCCGTGACGACGAACGCCTCGTGGTTGCCTGCAGGTATTTCCTCGACCTCTCCGAGCGCGACACTGCGCAGGCCCTTGGCTGCCCGCCGGGCACGGTCAAGTCTCGCCTGTCACGAGCCCTGGCGCGGCTCAGTGCAATGCTCGGAGAACAGGCCGGCGCCGCGCCGGGGACGATGCCGGAATGATGAACCAACAACGGCGCGACGGGGAGGAGCTCCTCGCCGAGCTCGTCCAGCTCGGCCGCCGCCTGGACATTCCGCCGACGCCCCCGCTGGCGCTGCAGGTCCGCGCGACGCTCGAGCGTGACGAGGGGCGCCGCCGAAGTTGGCTGTTCCCGCCGCGACTTGGGCGGGCGGTCGGCCTGGCGCTGCTCGCAGGGCTCCTGCTGGCTGGCGTGGCCGCCGCGATCGGGTTCGGCCTGCCCGGGCTCCGAATCGTGACGGTCTCGGAGCTTCCCTCGCCGACCGGCGGACTGAGCGCGGCACCCGGCAGCGTCGAGCCATCAGGCGGTGGACCTGCCCAGCAGGATGCCGAGCGCCTGGGGCTCGGTGCTCCAGCCTCGCTGGATGCGCTCCGTGAAGGCCTCGGCTTTCCCGCTGCCCTGCCCGAAGCGGCCTGGCTCCCCGCCCCGGAGACGGTCCTCTTCGGTGAGCCGCCGCCGGGCGGGCAGGTGGCGGTCATCTATCCCTCGACCACTGAGCTGCCGGCGATCGAGGAAACGCGCATCGGCATGATTCTGACGATCTTCCGCGGAGACACCAATGGCGGCCTCGTCACGAAGAACGTCGGCGAGGGCACGTCCGTGGAGCCCGTCGACGTTCACGGCGCGCCCGGCTACTGGATCAGCGGAACGCCGCACGCCATCATGTACCTCAGCGAGTCGCTACCCGAGGTCCAGCTCGTTGTCCGGCTCGCGCGCAGCACCCTCGTCTGGGAGCGTCAGGGGCTCATCTATCGCATCGAATCGAGCCTGACGCGGGAGCGAGCGGTGGAGGTCGCCGAGACTCTACGCTAGCGGTCGTGACCACGGGCGCCGGCGGCTGGCGAGAGATATGGACGCCGGAGCGGGCACGACTCTGGCTGATGGCCTGCACGATCGGGGCCTACCTGCCGGCGCTTGGTGTGCCCTTCCGAAACTGGCTCGACTTCAGCGCGTTCTATGCGGCGGGCCACTTCGCTCTTTCTCCGGATGTGGCGCGGCTGGAGCCGATCGTGGGATATCAGCTGGCCAACGGACTGCCGATCACCCCCTACGTCTATCCGGCTGGCGTGGCCCTTCCCTACGCGGTCCTTGCGGCGCTCCCATACGGTCTCGCCGCCGCGCTTCACCTGGCCTTGATGCTCGGCGTGCTGATCGGCGCGCTCGTGCTCGGAGCCGACCTTTACGGTATCCCGCGCCGCTGGGGTGTCCTGGGCGGCCTGGCATGGGGCCCCGCGGCAGCCGGCGTGCTTTCCGGCCAGAACACCTCCCTGGCCCTGCTGCTCGTTCTGCTGGCCGCGAGGAGCCTGCGTCGGACCGAGACCGGGGGGGAGGCGGAAACGACCCGGACCGACGGGGTCGGCGGCGGATGGATCGCGCTGCTCGGCTACAAGCCGCCACTGGCGGCCCCGCTGGTCGGCCTGCTGTTGCTGCGGGGCAGGTGGCTCGCGCTGGTCATCGCGAGCATCGGTGTTCTCTTCCACTATGCGCTCGGGCTTATCGCCGCGGGGGGCAACGCGGCCTGGCCGCTCGACTGGATCTCGACCCTCCAGCGCTACAGCGGGGCAGATCTCGACGCCAACGGCTGGCAGGCGGTCAGCCTGCCGCCCATCCTTGCCCGGGTCGAGGTGCCAGGCATCGCTGCGCCGGCAGGCGCGCTCGGGGGGCTGGCTCCGATCGGGTATCTGCTCGGTGCCGCGATCGTGCTCGCGACGGTGCCTGCTCTGCGCCGATGGCCGATCGCGGACGCGGTCGCGCTGGCTTGCGCGGCTGGTCTGGTCATCAGTCCCCACGCCTGGGTCTACGACGCGACGCTTCTGCTGCCAGGGGTTGCCCTCTTCGCCAGCTGGGCCGCCCGCCGCGGCTGGCGCTGGCAGGACCGCTGGTTGCTGGCGGTCGGCTATGGGGCGGCGATCCTCTGGCCGATCGGTGGCTTCCTTGGCTTCGTCTTCCTCGCCGCGATCACCACCGCCGCGCCCATCGTGCTGATGCGTACTGTGCATGCCGACGAGCCCGGCGACGCTGACGAGCCCGGCGACGCTGACAAGCGGACCGTGGCGACGCCTATGGCTGGGGTGTTGTGACCCCGGCCGCTCGCGGCTCCTTGCCCTTCGGCCAGTAGAGCTCCTTCTTGACCTGTTCGGCTGGGTAGCCGCGGCGGAGTAGCAACTGGTCGACCGTGGCGATCATGTCCGGATTGCCACAGATGTAGGCGATGGAGTTGTCGGGGTCAAGCGCGTACTCCTCGAAGACGTCGGCGACGATCGCCTCCACCCGGCCGACGCGTCCCGGCCAGGCCTCGTTCTCCGAGGTGCCCGGTCGGGAGACGGTGGGGACGTACCTCACCGGATAGGTGGCGTCCGACTCCCATTCCTCGAGCAGTTCCCGGTAGCCTAGGTCGTGCTGGTAGCTCGCACCGTGGAGCACGACCGCCGGCCGCGGGGTGCCGTCCGCGAGGAGCGTCTTCATCATCGAGATGAAGGGCGCGATACCCGTGCCGCTGCTGATGAAGACGTGCGTTCGATCGTCATCGGGCTCGAGCACGAACTTCCCCTTTGGCCCCTTCATGCTCATGTCGTGACCGACGTCGAGCCTCCACAGGAGAGGCGTGAAGAGACCGCCCGTGACAAGGCGCACGTAGAACTCGTACCCCTCGGTCGTCTCGCGTGCCGAGCTGGCGACGGAATACGGCCGCTGCACGAGTTTCCCGTTCGATTCCACGCCGATGGTCAGATACTGCCCGGGCTCGAAGGCAACCGGTTCGCCGGTGTACCGCACCCAGACGAAAGCAAGCGATTCGGTGAGGTCAACGCGGCGGCTGACCACCGCGTTGTAGAACGTCGACTCAGCGGCGATGGGACGATCCGCCGTGGCGAGGTCGGTCATGCCGGGCAACGATGGTGTGTTGACACGCTGACCCGATGGTAGCCGCGCGGGCTCGGGTTCGTGATGTCGCGGACCCGCCGGCTCCTGCGAGGCGTGGGCAACGTCAGCGCCGAGAGATCGAGGATCCGCTGGTGCGGCAGAGGCTCACAATCGGCTCATGTCCCCGGAGGTTGGTCGCATCCTCCTCGTCGTGGGCCTCGTCATCGCCGGCGTCGGGCTCCTGGCCGTTCTCGGCTTCCGCCTGCCGCTGGGTCGGCTGCCTGGTGACATCTTCATCGGAGGCGAGCGCGGCGGGCTGTTCGTCCCGATCGCGACCTCGATCCTCATCTCGGTGATCCTGACCGTGGTCCTGAATCTGATCGCACGCCGCTGAGGGAACGCTGCTACCGGGCCGCGGAGGACGGCTGGAAGCTCTGTTTCCGCCAGCAGACCATGGCGCCGAGCGACTGACCCGAGCGCACCCTGAGGGTCGCCCGCGGGGCGGCCGGTACAATCGCCTCGAAGCCTTAGCGTGCCGAGCCGCATCCCGAGTGACCCGAAGGAGCCTCCTCATGGCCACCACCGCCACGTCGGTCGACGAGCGGAGCACAGCGGCCGAAAGGCCCCACCGCGCTGCCAAGCGCTACATCTACGCCTTCGGTGGCGGTCAAGCCGAGGGCAACGCGCAGATGCGCGACGAGCTCGGAGGCAAGGGCGCAGGCCTGGCGGAGATGACCAATGCGGGCCTGCCCGTCCCTCCCGGCTTTACGATCACGACCGAGGCCTGCAACGACTACTTTGCGGCGGGGGAGCAGCTACCCGAGGGCCTCTGGGAAGACGTGCTCGAAGCGGTGAAGCAGGTCGAGCGAGATTCGGGCAAGGGCTTCGGCGAGCCCTCCAATCCGCTCCTCGTCAGCGTCCGGTCGGGGGCCAAGTTCTCCATGCCCGGAATGATGGATACGGTTCTCAATCTCGGCCTCAACGAGGAGACGCTCCAGGGCCTCGTCAAGCTCACCGGGAACGAGCGCTTCGGGTGGGATGCCTACCGCCGGTTCATCCAGATGTTCGGCAGGATCGTGCTCGACATCGACGGCGCCCGGTTCGATGAAGCCCTCGAGCGCGCGAAGCAGCAGCGTGGCGCCGAGGCGGACACCGATCTCGATGCGGCAGCGCTCCGCGAGGTCGCCGAGGAGTATCGAGCCATCGTGCGCGAGGCGACGGGCCGGGAGTTCCCGTCAGACCCCGACGAGCAGCTCGATTTGGCGATCAAGGCTGTCTTCGCCTCGTGGTTTGGCAAGCGTGCCCGGGACTACCGGGCATTCAACAAGATCCCCGATGACCTCGGAACGGCAGTGAACGTCGTGACCATGGTCTTCGGGAACATGGGCGACGATTCCGGCACGGGCGTGGCCTTCACGCGTGACCCGAACACCGGCACCCGCGAGCTCTACGGGGAATACCTCGTCAATGCCCAGGGGGAGGATGTCGTGGCCGGCGTGCGAACGCCGGTCAGGATCAGCCAGCTCCGCGACGAGATGCCGGAGGTCTACGCCGAGTTCGAGCGCACCGCGGAGCGTCTCGAGAGCCACTACCGCGACGTCCAGGACATCGAGTTCACCGTGGAGCGGGGCCGGCTCTACATCCTCCAGACGCGCTCCGCCAAGCGCACCGCGGCGGCGGCCGTGAAGATCGCGGCCGATCTCGTCGAGGACGGGATCATCACCCAGCGCGAGGCGCTGGCCCGCATCGAGCCGGCCCACGTCGACCAGCTGCTCCGCGACCAGTTCGACCCCGACGCCAAGACGAAGGCACAGCGGGTGGCCCAGGGCCTCAACGCCTCGCCCGGCGCAGCGGTCGGCAAGGCCGTCTTCGATGCCGACCGGGCGGCCGAGCAGGTAGCCGCAGGCGAGAAGGTGGTCCTGGTCCGCATCGAGACCTCACCGGACGACTTCCATGGCATGGCCGTCAGCCAGGGCGTCCTGACCGCCCGCGGCGGTGCAACCTCGCATGCCGCTGTGGTGGCTCGGCAGATCGGCAAGCCCTGCGTGGCCGGTGTCTCGGCGCTCGTGATCGACTACGCGGCCCGAACGGCGCAGGCTGACGGCGTCTCCTTCGCCGAAGGGGACTGGATCAGCCTCGATGGGTCGACAGGCGAGGTGTTCGTCGGCGCCCTCCCGACGGTCGAGGTGCGGTTCGAGGAGCAGGCTGGCCTGCAGCGCATCCTTGCCTGGGCCGACGATGTCCGACGCCTCCAGGTCTGGACGAACGCGGACAAGCCCGAGGAAGCCGAGATGGCGCGGCGCTACGGCGCCCAGGGAATCGGGTTATGCCGGACCGAACACATGTTCCGCGAGGGCGAACGGCTCGAGATCGTCCGGGACGCGATCCTCGTCGCCTTCGAGGCCACCCGAGCCAAGGCCCGCCGCGAGGACGGGCAGGACCTGACCCAAGAGCAGCAGGAAGTCATTTCACGCTTCGACGCTGCGCTGGGTCGCCTGGAGCAGCTCCAGGAAGGGGACTTCCGAGGCATCTTCGAGGCCATGAGCGGACTCCCCGTCGTGATCCGGCTCATCGATCCGCCGCTCCACGAGTTCCTGCCCAATCACGCCGAGCTCGTTGCCGAGGTCACCCGGCACGAGGAGCGGCAAACGCCGGCGGATGACGCCGGGTACACCAAGGCCCGTGAGCTGCTGGCCGCCGTCGAGTCCCTGCGCGAGCAGAACCCGATGCTCGGACTTCGTGGCTGCCGGCTGGGGCTGATGATCCCGGACTTCGTGAAGATGCAGACCCGGGCCATCCTCAATGCCGCGATCGCGGTACGGGAGGCCGGTGGCGACCCCCATGCCGAGATCATGATTCCGTTGGTGGGTCACGTCAACGAGCTGTCCGCGACACGCGAGATCCTGGAGGCAGAGGCCAAGCTCGTCCAGGAGAGCCGGGGCACCGAGGTGGACTACAAGTTCGGCACCATGATCGAGGTTCCGCGAGGCGCGCTCACCGCGGACGAGATTGCGCCCCACGCTGAGTTCTTCAGCTTCGGCACGAACGACCTGACACAGATGGCGTTCGGCTACTCGCGGGACGACGCCGAGGGAGGCTTTCTCCTGGCCTACGTCGAGCGCAAGGTGCTGCCCGAGAACCCGTTCCAGACGCTCGATGTCACAGGCGTCGGCGCCCTGATGCGCACGGCCGTGGAAAAGGGTCGGGCCGCCCGCCCCGGGCTCGAGATCGGGATCTGCGGCGAACACGGCGGAGATCCCGCGTCGATCGCCTTCTGCGACGAGATCGGCCTCGACTACGTCTCCTGCTCGCCCTTCCGCGTGCCGGTGGCCCGACTCGCCGCGGCACAGGCGGCTCTCGCCGGAGCCGCCGAGCGGGACAAGTAACCGGAGAAACGGAGGCATCCAGTGGATGCATCGACAGCCACCCCGTCTCCCTCATCCCAGCCTTCGCGACGCGAGACCGCACTCGTCATCCCGGTTCCCGCTGCCGATCCGCTAGTGGGAGGCTGGCGGGACCGGTTCGATCCCTCGGCCCGGGCCGGGATCCCAGCCCACATCACGATCCTCTACCCCTTCCTCGACGCGTCCACGGTCGATGACCGAGTGATCAGCGAGCTGCGCGCGCAGTTCAGCCGCGAGAACCCGATCTCGTTCGCGCTCGTGGCCGTGAAGCACTTCGTTCCTTCCGTGCTCTACCTGGAGCCGCGCCCTTCGCAGCCGTTCTCGAGGCTGACCATGGAGGTCTGGTCGCTCTACCCGGACCATCCTCCCTATGGCGGGCGCTTTCGGAACGTCGTGCCGCATCTCACGATTGGCGAAGGTCCACACGAGTCGCAGTACGACGAGATCGAGCGCCAGCTCAAGGGCTCCCTGCCTGTCGGCGCCGTTGCAGACCGCGTCGTGCTCATGGAGCAGGAGGCTCCAGGTGGCCGCTGGCGGACTCGCGCGGAGTTTCTACTCGGCCGGGCCTCGCGCCATCGTTGATTCGGGCGCCGTGCCCGACGCGCCCTTATTGACGGACGGCCGAAGATGTACGTAACGCTCGTCTGACAACGATTCTGTCAGCAGTCAGGAGCGTTCGAGCGCTCGCCTGAAGGGCGCGAGCCGGCCTCTGGATCGTCCGACCGACCGGAGCCGCGGCTCCATAACAACCGGGCTGGAGGAGGCCCCAGCCGAAGAGCCGGTTACGACGCTCCCCGGCCCCGCCCATTGCCCATGCCGGTCGTCTACGAGACTCCGCCACGACGGGGTCTTGGCGTTGGAGGCCGCGGCGGAGTTCCGGCTGCGACCCGGACCTGGGCGAGGCTGTGCGCGCAGCCGTCGTCGCAAGGCTCGAGCGCGAGCGCTCCCCGCGGCTGCCTCGACCCCGAGGCTCTCTGAGGCCGCCCGTTCAAGGGCATGCCGTCAGCGACAGCTGCCCGAGCCCTCGTCGGAGAAGGAGGATCCCTCGATCGCCACGAAGCGCCAGCCATAGCCGCCATCACGCAGCGTGAGCTCAAGGATGCCGTGCGCCTGCGCCTCGCGCATCTCGCTCCCAGGCTGCGGCTCTCTTAAGGAATACAGCGAATCGCCTCCGGTTCCGACGATGAAGGCGCGCATCCCTTCCTGTGCAGGGAGGCCCTCGCTATCCAGCGGCCCGAACCGCTCATAGATGTGTTCGTGGGCCGTGACAACGAGCTCGGCACCAGCCTCGTGCAGGATGCCCCAGAGGGGTTTCACGAAGCTGTAACCGGCTGACCGGCTCGAGGATGCGATCAGCGGGTGGTGCCAGTAGGCAACGACACACTCGGCCGGATGCGCGGCCAGATCTGCCGCGAGCCAAGTCGCCTGCGGGCCGTTTCGCTCGCAGCCGCCCACGCGTTGGCAGTTGGAGTTCAGCGCGTAGATCCGCCAGGAGCCGAGGTCGTAGGCGTACCAGCCTTCCGTCGGCGCACCCGCGGCCTCGCCGAAATACTCGAAGTAGGGTGCTGCCTCAGTCTGGTCGTATTCGTGGTTGCCGGGAACCGGGCGCGTCCGATCGCGGAACATCCCCCAGCTGGGCTCGTAGCACTCCAGGTAGCTGCGCTCCGACCCGTTCGGATAGGCGTTGTCGCCGGCCGTGAAGACGGTGCCTCCGATCCCGGCCACCAGGCGTGCGGTGGCCTCATCCCCGTTGGAATTGCAGTCGGCGATGTCGCCTGCTCCCAGCAGGACGCGAGCTCCGGACGGCTCTGGGCGTGGCGTCCCGGCGAACGGCTCAACGGCCGGCAGCGCGGTCTGCGGCCGGGCTGAGCCCAGCAGGACCACGATCGCGCCCGCCGCCACCAGCAGAGCGACGAGCATCGACAGCACGGCCGACCGGCGAGTCATCGCCCCATGCTATCGGCGCGGCCGGCTACCCCTCGACCGTCAACGTGCCGCTCATTCCGTAGGCCTCGTGGCCGGGAAGGTGGCACAGGAACTCGAGGCTTCCGGCCTCGGCTAAAGTCACGGTGGTCTCGCGAGTGCTGAGCGCCGGGACAGTCACCTCCGTCGGTCGCCCATCGTGGTGTGCCTCGCTGCCTGTCCGATGCGCCTCATGCACCGCTTCGCTGCCGATGATCCACTCGTGGTCGATGGGATCGTCGTTGCGGATGACGAACGTGACCGGCCTGCCCCGCGGCACGGTCACGTTCGCCGGGTGGAAGCGGGAATAGCGGATGCCGATCTCCACCGACGTTCCGGCAGCCTCCGCCGAGGCACAGCCGCTGACGATGGTCGAGAGGGCAGCCAGCAGGACGAGCACGGTGAGGCGCTTCGACAGAGACTGAGATCGGGTTGGCCGGCTCAACGGGGCGATCACTGGGCCGGCGTGATCGACGGTCGACCCAGGCGGACGCCGACGACGGCCGCCGCGATCAGCAGCAGCGAGGACGCGAGTACGAGCGCCAGGGCGTTGTCGGTCGGAACGGGAGCCTGGGCGGGCCCGGGAAGCTTCATGCCGGCCGCGACGAGCGAGGGCTGTCCCTGGCCGCTGGCATCGATCGCCAGATCGTGCTTGAGCTGGGCGGCCGTCGCGTCGACCCCGATCTTGGTCAGCCAGCCGCTCTCGGGGATCCACTCCATGCCCTTGTCTGACCGAAGGTCGTTCAGGAGGAGCTCGGTGGCCGGCGCGTTGTGCTCGATCAGCAGGCCGTTCTCGCGCCCGACGGGCAGCATGACCGGCTTGCGGTCGGTCAACAGGTAGACGTCCGCCTCGATCCGCTCCTGGCCGTTCTTCCCCAGCCCCAAAATCCGCAGCGGAACCCATGGGTTCGGCGTCGGGACGGTCACATGCACCGGGGTTCCGTCGCCGAGCTGTTGCCCGCGCTCAGCGGCCGCGGCCGCATCGAAGCTGGCGGCCAGGAAGATGGGGCTGCGTTCCGCGTAGAAGTCGAGGACCTCGGGTGCATCCGGGGGAAGGCGGAAGCCATGGTCCTTCGCCCAGGTGCCGACCTGGTCCCCGCCGCCCTTGAGGACAGTGATGTCCAGGGCGTCGATCTTGGTTTCGAGCAGCACCTCGGCCGACTCGCCCGCGGCGCTGGCCGCGCTGAGCCGCTCGAATCCAAAGTCCTCGACCGGCTCTGTCTCACGGAGCAGCCGCTGGAGGGTCCAGTCACCGCCGCGCTCGACGTTGCTGGGCACGCCCGGCAGCGGCACGATGGAGCCGAACGCGCCGCCACCGCCCGCGAACTCGAACGACGTGACGTAGTGTTCGATGCCGTCGTGGTAGCCGGCGAAGGTCGTCGTGCGCAACAGGTTGACGGCGCCGTTCGGGCCGATCAGCCCGCCACAGGCGAGCGTGGTGCCCGCCGCGGTGAGGAGTACAAGGGTGGCGGCCCCAGCCGCAGTGATGAGCCGTCGCATCGCGAGTCCTCCCGTATGCGATCGTCGTGGGTGACGTCCGCGTGTCGGGGGTAGGACTACTCGGACGCTGGTTTGGTTCCTCTGGGAGCCGGAGCGCTAGGCTTGCCGGCTTGATGAATACGCCCGAACCGCCAATTCCTCGCGCTCCCGACCGGGGAGAAGGGCTGGAATCGACCCGACGCCACATCGGCCGGCTTGCCTGGCTGCTGGACAGCAGCCTCCGTGTGCCCGGAACCCGCTTTCGGTTCGGCCTGGAGCCGATCATCGGACTGATTCCCGGCGTGGGTGACGTCGCTTCGGGTGGGCTCGGGCTCTACCTGATCGTGTGCGCCGTGCGGTTCGGGCTGCCCGGGGTGGTGATCCTTCGCATGGTGGTCAACACCGTGCTTGATCTGACGATCGGCGCCATCCCCGTGCTCGGCGATCTCTTCGACTTCGCCTACAAGTCGAACAGCCGGAACATGCGCCTCTTCGACGAGTACGCCGCGGACCCGGGCCGGAGCACCCGTTCGGAGTGGGCCCTGCTGGGCGGCCTGCTCCTGATCGCGGCCGGCGTCCTGGGCCTGCTGCTGATCGGGGCAGACTGGCTTCTCGCGGAGTTGGCGCGCGTGTTGTAGGTCGGCGTCTCCCGGTGCTAGGCCTGGAGGACGTTGAGCCGACGGCGACTCGGATCGGTTGGAGTGATCTGGGCGGGCGACACGCTGGCCGCGATGGTCCCGAGCATTCGCGCCGCGTCGGGTGCCAGCCGGTAGAAGATCCAGGTACCCCGTCGCTCGCCGACGATCCAGCCCGCCTCCCGCAGGACCTTGAGGTGGTGAGAGACCGTGGGCTGGGTCACCCCCGTGCAACTGGTGAAGTCGCAGGCGCACACCTCCGGCAGAGCGGCCAGCTGCCGAAGGATGGCCAGTCGGGTGGGCTCGGCCATGGCCGCCAGGAGGCGGACATCGGCATCCGGAGCGGGGGGTGGCTGTTCGGCTGGGCCGGGTCCCGGGGTCGTCAGTCGTGGCATCGGCGCCATCGTATCGACGATCTTCTATATGGACAAGTATCAATGCTGTCGTTACGGTCGGTCCCAGCAGCGCCGGACCCCGCTGCCGGTGCCTGGAGGAGACCAGAACGTGACCGAGATCCACGAGGAAGTTCGAAAGGCCTACGCGTCAGCCGCGCTCGCGGTGCTGGACCCCCAGCCTGATCCGCACGCGGGTACCGAGACCGTCGGGCCATGCTGCGGCGACGGGTGCTGCGCGCCGGGATCGGCGAGCGGGCAGTCGGCGGAGGGTTCCACCGAGCCGGTCTTCGGCACCGAGCTGTATTCGGCCCTCGAACGAGCTTCGATTCCGGACGCGGCCGCTCTGGCTAGCCTTGGATGCGGCAATCCAACAGCCGTCGCCGACCTGCGAGAAGGGGAAAGGGTCCTGGACCTCGGGTCGGGCGGAGGGATCGACGTCCTGCTCTCGGCGAAGCGCGTGGGTGCCACCGGCAAGGCCTACGGGCTGGACATGACCGACGAGATGCTGGCGCTCGCCCTCCGCAATGCCCGCGAAGCGGGTGCCACCAACGTCGAATTCCTGCGTGGCCAGATCGAGGCAATCCCGCTGCCCGCGGAGACGATCGACGTGGTCATCTCGAACTGCGTCATCAATCTCGCCGCCGACAAGGAAGCCGTCTTCCGGGAGATGGCACGCGTCCTCCGGCCAGGTGGCCGGATCGGCGTCACCGATATCGTCTCATCCGATGCGCTGACCCCCGCACAGCGGGGGGAACGCGGAAGCCACGTGGGCTGTGTCGCCGGAGCCCTCTCGTTCAGCGAGTACGAGCGCGGTCTTCGCAACGCCGGGTTCGAAGACGTCAGTCTCGTACCGACCTACTCGGTGGCCGACCAGATGTTCAGTGCGATCGTACGGGCCCGGATGCCGGCGGCAGTCCCGGCCGTCGCCGAGGTGAGCTAGTCGCGCTTTCGGGCCAGCGTCAGGCCATCGGCGATGGGGACCATGCTGACCGTCACCCGCTCGTCGACAGCAATCCGCTCATTGAGCGTGCGTACGGCACGAACCGGGGCGTCGTCCACGTCGGGCCGGACGATGTCGCCGCCCCAGAAGACGTTGTCGATTGCGAGCAGGCCACCTGGCCGGAGCAACCGCAGAATCTGCTCGTAGTAGGCGGGATAGTTCTCCTTGTCCGCGTCGAGGAAGGCAAAGTCGAAGGAGCCTTCCTGACCTGAGCGCAGCAGCGACTCCAGCGTCTGCAGCGCCGGCCCCAGCCGCAGCTCGATCTTCTCCTCGACGCCCGCCTCGCGCCAGTAGCGCCGCGCAATGGCGGTCCACTCCTCGGACACGTCGCAGCAGATGACGCGTCCCTCCGCCGGGAGGGCGAGAGCGACCGCGAGCGAGCTGTAGCCGGTGAAGGTGCCGAGCTCGAGGCAGCGATGTGCATCGATCAGGCTCACGAGCAGGGCCATGAAGGCTCCCTGCTCCGGCGCGATCTGCATGTCGTGCTCCGGGATGGCCGCGGTTTCCTCGCGGAGCCTCGCCATGATGGGCGCCTCGCGGACGCCAAGCCGACGGACGTAGTCCTGAAGCTCGTCGCTCAGGCCCAGGCTCTTTCCCGACATCATCGGCAGCCTACCCCAATTGAGCGGCGGCCCGAGACGTCTCCGACGGACACGCGCCGAACGCTCTCGCGACATTTGTCACAAGCTGGTGCGCCAAACTGAGACGACACCCTGATGGAGAACGCTTGACCTTCGAAACGCTGGGCCTCTCGGCCGACTTGCTCCGCACCGTGCAGGAGGAGGGCTATACAGAGCCGACGCCGGTCCAGGCGGAGGCGATCCCGCACATCCTGCTGGGGCGCGACGTGCTGGCGGCGGCGCAGACGGGAACGGGAAAGACGGCGGCCTTCGTGCTGCCGATCCTCGAGCGGTTGCGGCACCAGGCCAACACCAGCTTCTCCCCCGCTCGGCACCCGGTGCGCGTGCTGATCCTCGTTCCGACGCGCGAGCTGGCCATGCAGGTGGACGAGATGGCCAGGACCTACGGACGGTCGATCGC
>JACDFU010000074.1 GCA_013815585.1 Chloroflexota bacterium | reverse complement strand
CCGCGGGGCCGCCCCGCCCGCTTCCACCGGTGCGACCGCGCTGGCGACGCTCGGCCAGCAGGTATTCAGGGATCTCTGGCTCGTCCTCGAACTCCTCTTCCTCCGCCGTTGCAGGCGGGCCAGGCACCGGCGGCGGCGTCGCCACGCCGAGCTGGCTGTCCCAGACGGATCCAAAGGTGGAGTAGTGAGGGATCCGCGGCGGCGCCTCGTCCAGTACCTCGTCCTCCTCCTCATCGGAGGCCGCGGCGATCGGCCGTGTCTCCCGCTCCCGCTCCGGGCCGCGACCGCGACCCCGGCCCCGACCACCGCGGCGGCGGCGGCGCTGACCCTCAGCCGATCCGGCATCGTCATTCCGAGTCTCGGCGGCATCCTCCATCTCGCCCGCAGGAGCGGCCTCCGGCTCAACCGATTCGAGCCCGTTCCCCTCGCCCGGCGTCGCCGCGGCGCGGGACAGGCGCTCCCCGGGCAGAACGATGAGGTTCCCCGGCATGGAGGTCGTCGCGGCTGCGGCCGGTCCCTCAATGTCGACCTGCACTTCCGCCGGCCGGCTGGCGGCCGGTCGCTCGAAGGTGCGCCCACGCCCGCGGCCCCTGCGGCGCGAGGCGCCCTCGGTCTCCTTGTCGGGCACCTCGGTCATCGAAAGGTCGTCATCCGCCGCGACGCGCCGACCACTCCGGCCGCCCTTCTCGACACGGGCAATCTGCGCGATGTCGGTGAAGATATCGGCGACTTCCATGAGATCGGAGCTGGTGTTGCCGCGGAAGCTGATGACCTCAACGCGGACGCCGGTCTCCTGCACGGCCCGAATCGCCGGGGCGAAGTCGCCGTCCCCGGACACGACCACGGCCACGTCCAGGTTGCGAGCCGTCTTCATCATGTCGACGACAAGCTCGATGTCGAGGTTGGCCTTGATCTTGCCGTCGCCGTACTTGCGGATGTCCTTGCTCACGACCTTGTAGCCGCTCCTGGCAAGGAAGGAATGGAACTGGCGCTGGTTCTCGTTCTCGGGATCCAGGCCTGTGTAGGCATAGGCACGGACGAAATCGCGTCCGGCAATAGCTGACTTCAACAACGTGACGTAGTCGATGTCCACGCCAGCGGCCTTGGCCGCGTAGAAAATGTTCGCCACGTCTACGAAGACGGCGACGTTCTTGCTCACTCAGTTCTCCTTGATGGGATCGGGCGCCTCACGCGTCCCGAATCCGACCGTTCTGTAATGGCGCCTCTCCGGGGTCTTTTTCACCGGGGCGCCGATGATGTTGCTACCGCTACGCTGCGCTCGAGCCGCTGGCGGCCCGGCGCGAATCCGTGGCGGTTCCAGCCCGATTCGTCCTCGGGGCGTCGGGCGGCCTCCGCTTCGACGACCACGCAGCCCTTGTTCCGACAGGAGCGCATGAGCTCCGTCAAGAGGGCGTCGATCACGCCGGGACGCTCGTAGTCGGCGTCGACGACGAGTGCGTCGATCGTGCCCACGAAGCCGCCCTGGCGGACGGAGGGTCGGAGTGCCACCACGGCCGCTCCGACGAGCTGTCGGCGGAACTCTGCCACGAGAACGACCGCCTGGGGAAGATAGACCAGCTGTCGCAGCAGATCCGCCTGACCCATCGCGGGGCGTTCCTGGTACGGAGTCTCGCCGTCGGCGTCGAGCAACGCGGTGATTCGCTCGACGTCGGTGATACGGGCATCCCGCACCTGGTACTCCAAGGTGGTTGGCAATCCCTCGTGGTTGACCGCCTGCGCCCGGCGTGCCGGGGGCTCGCGTCTCGCTCGCGCGCTGCCACTGATGGTCTGAAACCGCGCCGTCGCGGGCGCGCGCACGTTATTGCATTCGAGACGCCGGTCGCTATGATACGGCATCGCGTCACCCGGTACTCCCGGGCAGCTGACCTGTCGATCATGTCCGAGGCGTTGGAAGCAGGTACGCGAGGAGGTTGACCGCTCTGACCGCGGCAGGGGCCGCGGCCACGGCAGGTTCCCACACCTGGCACAGCAGCAGTCCATCGTGGGCATAGAGGGACAAATCGACGCGCACGCGTCCCTTCGGGGCCGCGAATGAGAGCAGGAGGAGAACGACCCAGATGGAATTGAGGAAGCTGGCCGCGCTTGCGGTCGGAACCATGGTGCTGGCAGCAGCGTGCCAGGCCGGTGCGCCGGGATCGCCCAGCGCAGGCGCTTCGGGCGCCGCCAAGGGAACCCTGAAGATCGGCGTCACGCTGCCGCTTTCGGGCGGTGCCCGAGCCGACGGTGCCCCCGCTCTTCGGGGCGTGGAGCTGGCTGTCGCCGAGGCCAACGAAGCCGGCGGCGTGGGTGGCTACAACCTCGAGCTGAGCGTGCTCGACCACGCGGTCAACGGCAAGTACAACGAGCAGCAGGGCGCCAAGGACATGCAGACGCTTGTCGGCGACACCAGCGTCATCGGCGCCGTGGGGCCCTACAACTCGGCCGTGGCGAAGGTGCAGATCCCCATCAGCAACGATGCGGGCCTGCTTCAGTGCAGTCCGGCCAACACCAACGAGGGGCTGACCAAGCCGGACTTCGGGGCTCTTGACTATCGCAAGAACTTCCCCGACCGCATCAACTACGTCCGGGTGGCCACCACCGACGACATCCAGGGCCCGGCCATGTCGGCCTATGCCTACAACGACCTCGGCCTTCGTAACATCCTCGTCGTCGATGACGTGACGACCTTCGGCACGGGCGTGGCCGACAACTTCCAGAAGGAGTTCGAGCGCCTGGGCGGCACGACCGCCGATCGGATCGGCGCCAATGCCGACACGACCGACTTCGTGCCGATCATCACGGCGGCCAAAGAGAAGAACCCCGACGGCGTCTATTACGGTGGCGTTGTGCCTTCGGGCGGCGGTCTGCTTCTGAAGCAGATGGCCCAGCAGGGCCTCGACGTCCCGTTCCTGGGGCCGGACGGCATCAAGAACGGCAGCGGCGAGGACGAGGGCGCTCTCATCCAGATCGCCGGCTCCGACGAGTCGAAGAACTCCTACGCCACGGTGGCCGCCATCGGCGACTTCCCGGCCAAGGCCGAATTCGACGGACGGTTCACCGAGCACTTCAAGGACGAGTCGGACTTCAAGACGCCCGGTGCCTACAGCGGCCCGGCGTATGCCTGTGCCACCATCATCCTGGAGGCGCTCGAGAAGGCGGCCGCGGGAGCGGCCGACATGGCGGCGCTGCGTGAGGCGGTCCGCGCAAACGTCACGGCCGGAACGGCGTTCGAGACGGTCCTCGGCTCCGTCACGTTCGACGAGAACGGCGACACGAGCCAGTTGATCATCTCTTTCTACAAGGTGGATCCCGCGCTCAAGAACGGCAAGGGCGACTGGGTGTTCATCGAGCAGCAGGACTTCGGCGGCGCCGTCGGCGGCGCCGAAGGCTCGCCTGAAGCGTCCGGAGAGGCCGGCGGATCACCGGAGGCCTCCGGCTCATAATCCGTCATTGAACGAGCGGTCGGGATAATTTCCCGGCCGCTCGAAAGCTTCGTCGTGGACTACCCGCGACACCTGGAGGGACCATGAGTTCGGTGGCGACGAGCGCTCCCGCGGCTCCCTCTGCCAATCCGATCCTGGCCCTGCGCCGCGCAGGGCCATTTTTCTTTGTCCTTGCCCTGGCCGCGCTGGTCTATGCGCTCATCGGGCCTCAGCAATTCGCGAACGCGCTCACCATCGGTGCCATCTACGCGCTGATCGCGCTCGGTTACACGATGGTCTACGGGATCATCGCGCTGATCAACTTCGCGCACGGCGAGATCTTCATGGTCGGGGCCTTCGTTTCGCTCTTCTTCCTGGGCGAGCAGCTCGGCCAGACCGGCCCGGTGCGCGACCTGCCGGTGCTCCTGGTGCTCGTGATCGCCGCGTTTCTCGTCACGATGGTCGTGGTGGGCTTGCTTGGCGTCCTGATCGAACGCTTTGCCTACCGACCCCTGCGCAACGCCCCAAGGCTGGCCCCGCTCATCACGGCCATCGGCATCTCCTTCATCCTCCAGAACGTCGTCCAGATCATCTACGGCCCCTCCCCGGTCAACACACCCCAGATCATCGCGCCCACTGAGCGGTTCGGTCTCCTTGGAGCCTCCATCGGGTATGTGAATCTCTTCGTCCTCGCCGCGGCGGTGGTCCTGATGGTGCTGCTGCAGCTCTTCGTCAATCGGACCCGGCTTGGACGGGCGATGCGCTCCACCGCCCAGGATCGCGAGGCTGCGCAGCTCATGGGCGTGGACATCAACCGCACGATCGCCGCCACCTTCTTCATCGGCTCGGCACTCGCGGGTGCCGCAGGCGTCGTCTACGGCCTGTACTTCGGGAACATCAGTTTCGTGATCGGCTTCCAGGCCGGCCTCAAGGCCTTCACGGCGGCCGTGCTCGGTGGCATCGGTAACATCACCGGCGCGGCGCTGGGCGGGTTCATCATCGGCTTCGTCGAGGTGACTGCAGCCGCCACGGGCTATTTCGTCTGGGCCCAGGCGCTTGTCTTCACGACCCTGATCCTGGTGCTTGTCTTCCGGCCCGCCGGCCTGCTCGGCCAGCAACTGGGTGAGCGCGCGTGAGCCAATTCGAAGATCTCCCGCCGCGTCGCGCTCCAGCGCCGGGGAAGCGTCCCCGCCTGCCCACCCATTTGGTCCGCGATCGCGTGGCGGGGATGAAGGCGCAGAACCGCCGAAACGCAGCCCTCGCCGCGCTCGTCATCGGCGCGGCCCTCATTGCGATCGGCTACGTCGTGGGCCTGCCGCCGGTCGTCTTCGTCGGGGCCCTGTTTACGGCGGGTTGTGCCGCACTCCTCCAGGGCGAGCATCGCTCGCTGACGATTGTGGCGGGAATGCTCACCGCGACGGCGCTGCTGCCGGTGATCGTGCTGATCCAGCCGTTTAGCACATTCAGCTCACAGAACCTGTGGATCGACGGCTTCAGCATCGCCGGGATCTTCGTGCTGCTCGCGCTGGGCCTGAACATCGTGGTCGGCCTGTCGGGGCTGCTGGACCTGGGCTACGCGGCTTTCTATGCGATCGGGTCGTACACCTTCGCGTTCGCCGCCTCGTCCTTCACCGGGCTCGACTTCCCGTTTTGGCCGATGCTCATCGCCGGCGCCATTTCCGCCGCCGTCTTCGGCATCCTTCTCGGCGCGCCCACCCTGCGTCTCCGTGGCGACTACCTGGCGATCGTGACGCTCGGCTTCGGGGAGATCGTCCCGATCGTCATCCTGAACTCGAGCAAGTACACCCTCGGGCCCAACGGCATCGGCGGCATCTCGCGGCCGGAGATCTTCGGCTTCGAGTTTCCGATCCAGAACCCATGGCCCTTCTACCTGGCGATGGTCGGGATCGTCACCATCACGATGATCCTCATCTACCGGCTCCAGGATTCGCGGCTCGGCCGCGCCTGGATGGCCATCCGCGAGGACGAGTTGGCGGCCGCGAGCAGCGGGGTCAACACCGTCACAACCAAGCTCCTGGCCTTCGCCCTGGGAGCCTCCACCGCCGGCCTGGCCGGTGTCTTCGCTGCCTCCAAGCTGAGCGTGGTGACTCCCAATCTCTTCCGTTTTGACGTCTCGTTCACAGTCCTCGCGATGGTCGTCCTGGGCGGCATGGGCAACATCTGGGGCGTGGCGATCGGGGCGTTCGTGCTCTACACGATCCAGAGCGTGATCCTCAAGCAGCTCAACCAGTTCTTCGCAGCCGCCGATGTGCCCTTCCTGAGCAGCATCGACTTCATCGAGTACCAGTTCCTGCTCTACGGCATCGCGCTCGTGGCGATGATGCTGCTGCGGCCGGAGGGCCTCTTCCCCAGCATCCGACGCAAGCGCGAGCTGCATGTCGACGATGCCGGCGAGGGTCCAACCACCACTGCCGACGCCATGGGTGCCGCGCCCCAGTGACGACGCAACAGCCGCCTCCCCCCGCGGAGTCGAGCGCCCAACCGCTCGAGAGCGATGCGGTCGACCCGTTCGCGAGTGCCGACCTAGAACCCGAGGCCATTGCCGAGGTCGGTCCAGGTGTCAAGGACGAGCTGCCTGCGCAGCCCGGCGATGAACGACTCCTCATGCGCGTGGTGGCCTGCACCAAGCGCTTCGGCGGGCTGGTGGCCGTGCGCGACATGGACCTGCGGATCCCCGAAGGCGCGATCGTAAGCCTGATCGGCCCCAATGGAGCCGGCAAGACGACCTTCTTCAACATCGTGGCCGGGCTCACCGATCCGACGGCGGGCGTCGTCGAGTTTCGGGGTCGCCGCATGATCGCGCGGCCCTTGCGCACCTGGATCGAGCCCATCCTGTGGGTGCTTCCAGCCCTGCTTGCGGTCGCGGTCGGCCTGGCGCTCGGCGCGCCGGCCTCAGGCGAGCTGGGGCTGGCCATCACGACGCTCGTAGCCCTCGGCCTGCTCATCGTGATGCTGCTCCTGGCGATCGTTCGCCCCGATTGGTACCAGCGCCGGCTTGTCCGGCTGGGGATCTTCCGCAGCGCCCGCCCCAACGACATGGTCGTGGCCGGCATCGGGCGAACGTTCCAGAACATCCGGCTTTTCCAGAACATGACGGCAATCGAGAACGTTCTCGTGGGCATGCACGCGAAGCTCCACTCGAACATGCTGGACTCTCTCCTGAGCACCCCCCGCCAGCGCCGCGAGGAAGAGCGAGCTGCGGCGAGAGCCACCGAGCTCCTGGCGCTGGTCGGCCTGCCGGGCCGCGAGCACGTGGTCGCGCGGAATCTGCCCTACGGCGATCAGCGTCGGCTGGAGCTGGCGCGGGCCCTGGCGGGCGACCCCGTCCTGTTGTTGCTAGACGAGCCGACCGCAGGGATGAACCCGCGCGAGACCGCCGAGATGACCGCGCTGATCTCGCGGCTTCGCACTGAGCTGGGGTTGACCGTCCTGCTCATCGAGCACGACATGCGTGTGGTCATGGGGATCAGCGATCGGATCACGGTGATCGACCACGGAGAGTGGCTCGCGGAGGGAACGCCCGAGCAGGTGCGCACCGATCCCAGGGTGATCGAAGCGTACCTGGGGAGTCCCGCAGCGTGACAGCCGCGCCGGCGGAGGCGGGGGACCAGGCCATCGCCGCGCCAGCCGGCGGTAACGACGAGGCTGCCGAAGTCATCCTCCGCCTGGACGACGTTCACACCTACTACGGCTCCATCCACGCACTCCAGGGCATCACGGTCGACCTGCGGCAAGGGGAGATCGTCACCCTCATCGGTGCCAACGGCGCCGGCAAGACCACCACCCTCAAGACGATCAGCGGGCTGCTGCATCCCAGGCAGGGCACAGTCCACTTTCGCGGGGCCGACGTGAGCCGTCGCGCTCCCCACGACCTCGTGAAGGACGGCATCAGCCACGCCCCGGAGGGCCGCCGCATCTTCTCGCGATTGACCGTGCTCGAGAACCTCAAGATGGGCGGCTACACCAGGCGGCCGGCGGAAATCCGCGAGGACCTCAGCCGCGTCTTCGAGCTTTTCCCTCGGCTCTTCGAGCGGGCCAACCAGAAGGGCGGCACCCTCTCGGGCGGCGAGCAGCAGATGCTGGCCATCGGGCGGGCCCTGATGTCCCGGCCGGCCGTGCTCCTGCTGGACGAGCCCTCGCTGGGCCTGGCGCCCATCCTGGTGCAGCAGATCTTCCGCATCATCCAGGAGATCAACGCCCAGGGCACCACGATCCTGCTCGTCGAGCAGAATGCCCAGCAGGCGCTCGCCATCGCGCAGCGCGGCTACGTGCTCCAGACGGGACGGGTGATCCTGGCCGATTCCGCCCGCGGACTGGCCGCCAACGAGGACGTCCGACGGGCCTACCTGGGCGAGATCTAGCCGCTTTCCCGGTCCGTCGAACGGGGCGGCGTATGCTCCCGGCCACGGCATATATGAACGACCAGCGCGACACCGTCCGTCTGGAACACCTGGGAGGTTCGGGCCGCCTGCTTACGGTGGGCGTGGTCCTACTCCTGTCCCTGCTGCTGGTCGCCGTTTTCAAGCCATGGGGCGCCGGCGGCGACGGCTATCGACTGACGGCCTTCTCCGGCCCCTCCGTCGCTCCCTCGAATGCCGCTCCGGACCCCGCCGCACCGGCCACCGCGGACCCTAGGGCCGTCCCCTGCCTGACGAGGGACGAATGGCGAATCGTGACGCGGGAGCAGACCGCCGGCCGAGAGCCCCGCAGGTGGATCGCCGTCAAACCGTTCGAGGGCAACGAGCGGGACCGGCCCACGGATTCGGACATCCCCGTGCACCGAGTCGTGGCAGGCCGCCTGCTCGCCCTGGGGTATTGCGCTCCCGAGGCCATCGCCACGCTGGACGGCGGACCGCCCGAGCTGAGGCTGTGGTTCCTGCCCGCCGCCGGGTCCGGTCGAGCGGCGGCTCGCAGGGCCATGCCGGTCGAGGGTCTTCGTCCGGTCACCGTTCCCGGTCAGGGCGATGCGGAGATGTACGTCCCGCCCAACCGGGAGCGCGGGTGGCGGATTGGGCGCTATGTGCTGGCGATCAGACCGGCCGGGTCAAGCGAACCGACCTACTGGTTGGCAGTCGAGTTGGTGCCGGCAGCGAGCGGCTAGCGTGCGGGGCGGTCCGCGTCGTTAGGCGGCGGTACCCTGCCCGCGGCCACCAGTCGAGAGGATCGGCATCGCCGTTTCGCCCGTTCCGCCCGGGACCGACGCCGCTCCCCGGCCCAGGAAACGCCGCAGGAACTGCCTGGTGGCTTCCTGGTTCGGTTCGACGAGGACCTGCTCGGGCGGCCCCTCTTCCACGATGACGCCACCCTCCATGAACACCACCCTGTCGGCCGCCTCGTGAGCGAAGCTCATCTCGTGGGTGACCACGATCATCGTGGACCCTTCATGGGCCAGGGTCTCCATGACCTGGAGCACTTCCCCCACGAGCTCCGGATCGAGCGCACTGGTCGGTTCGTCGAACATTAGGACCTTGGGCTGCATCGTCAGCGCGCGGGCGATCGCGACCCGCTGCTTCTGTCCGCCGGACAGCCGTGCGGGGTACTCGTCCCGTTTCTCGAGGAGGCCGACCTTGCCCAGAAAGCTCTCCGCGAGCTCCACGGCCTGTCCCTTGGGGAGGCCCTTCACCCTCGTCGGTGCCTCGATGCAGTTCTGAAGCACCGTCATGTGGGGAAACAGGTTGAAGTCCTGGAACAGCATCCCCGCCCGCAGCCGGATCTGCCGAATCTGCTCCTGGTGAGCCCGACTCCGCTGGTGGAGCGGGTCGGCCTCGACCCGCACCCCGTCGATCTCTACTGAACCGACCGTCGGCTCCTCCAGGAAGTTGAGGCAGCGGAGCATGGTGGTCTTGCCGCTGCCTGACCGCCCGATGAGCATGACGGTCTCGCGCTCTCGCACCTCGAGGTCGACGCCGCGCAGCACGTGGTTCTCGCCGAAGTACTTCTCGATCCCTGTGGCGGAGACGACCACCTCGCCGAGCGCCATCAGCGATCCCCCCGGGCCATCCGCCGCTCGAGGCGCTCCTGGAAGAAGCTGAAGATGATCGTCAGCAGCCAGTAGATCAGGGCCGCGATCAGCAGCGCCTCGAGGATCGCGATATTGCGCCGACCAGCCGACTGTGCGCGCCACAGCAGTTCCTGCACCGCGATCACGGAAACCAGGGAGCTGTCCTTGATCATGGCCACGAAGTCGTTGCCGATGGCGGGGATCACGATGCGGATCGCCTGCGGCATGACGATGCGACGGGTGATCAGCCCCTGGGCCATACCCAGCGCCTCGGCCGCCTCGCGCTGGCCGCTCGGGACCGCCTGGATCCCCGCCCGGAAGATCTCGGTCATGTAGGCGCCGTAGTTGAAGGCCAGTGCTCCGATGCCCGCCACCAGCACCGGCAGCACGATGCCAACCTCGGCCAGCGCGAGGTACGCGAAGTAGATCTGGACGAGGAGCGGCGTTCCGCGTACCAGCGAGACATAGAGCGAAGCGGCTCCGTTGATGACCGGATGGCGTGAGAGCCTGCCCATGGCGCCCAGGATCGCCAGCATGGTCGCGAAGGTGATGGAGACGACGCAGACAAGGATGGTCGTCCGGGCGCCGTCCAGGATGAACGGCCCCCACTTGGCGATGAACTCCGGGTTGATCTGGCCCGACGCCCAGAGGAAGAGGCCGAGCCCGCCAACCAGTACCAGCCAGGTTGCGGCGAACTGACCACGGTAGAGGAACCGGGCGCGGCGCCTCGCCTCGGCGATCCGCTCGAGGATCAGGGGTCCCGATTGCTCGCGAGCCGTCGCCCCGGCGGCCATGGCGGTTCCTCCCGTGGCCTATTGAGTTGTCCGGAGGCCGCTCACGCGGCCTCCGGCAGCGCCCGCTACTGGCGCTTTGTCAGGTCCAGACCGCCGAACCACTTCTCGCTGAGCGCGGTCAGCGTTCCGTCTTCATGCATCTCGCTGACGATCCGATCCAGTTCGGCCTGCAGCTCGTCGTGGGGCGGGCCGTTCTTGTCGGTCGCGGCTGCGAGCGGCTCGTAGAAGACGGGGTCACCGATGGGCGTGAACGGCGCGCCAGCGTCAATCGCCTGCTGGACCGTGGTCGAGGAGGTCAGCCAGCCGTCGAAGTCCGTTCGTCCCGACGTGGCAGCCTGGGCACAGAGCTGGTCGGTCTCGAGCGGGAACGCTGTCGCTCCCTCCGGCGGGGGCGTCACATCGCCGCCCTCCGGCCCCAGATCGAGCGTGCCCTCCAGCCAGAACTGGTAGGTCGTCGACGACCCGACGCAGATGGCCTTGCCCGCGAAGCCCTCGATGTCGGTGATGCCTGAGGCCTGGGTCGCAGCAAGCTGTGCCGGCGTGAAGTAGTACGGCTCGGTGAAGTCGAGGACGCCTTCCCTCTCGGGGGTGACCGTCACGGAGCCGACCGAGACGTCCCAGCGCTCGTTCCAGCCGCCGGCAACAACGAGGTCGAACGTCGGAACCTCGAATTCCACCTCGACGCCGAGGCGCCGACCGAGTTCCTTGGCCACGTCGATATCGAAGCCGACGAAGGTGCCATCAGGGCACTGGGAGGACTGCGGCGCGTAGTTCGGGTCCGTCGAGACCTGCATGACGCCCTCCTCGAGGATCGTCGCGAGCAGGTCGTCGGGATTCGTTGCCGCGGCCGGCGAAGAGGCTGCGGAGGGAGCGGGGCTGCCCGTGCCTTCCGCGAAAGCACAGGGGTCGGCGGCCGGGTCAGCGGAGGCTGCTTCACTTGGGCTGGCCTCACCACCGGTGGCAAGCTCGCTGGGGCTCATGGCCTCGCTGGGAGCAGCCTCGCTGGGGCTCATGGCCTCGCTGGGGGCGGCTTCCGTGGCGCTCTCCGCTGCGCTCGGCGCCACCGAGGCGACCGCGCTGGCGCTGGGGCTGGTACCACCGCTCTGCGCGCAGCCACCGATCAGAACCATAGCCGCAAGCAGCGCAAGCAAACTCCGCGTCGTCATCGCCGAGATCTCCTCCTCAGTTCCCAGGCAGACCCGACCGTGCTCGCACGGCGGGGTGAGCAGAGGTTGTAGCACGCCGGGGAACCCCCCGGCAAGCCGCTGCCGGCCGGCCGCCGCTAGACTCCCGGCCATGTCCAGCCTGGACCTCGCTCGCGCATCGACTCTGCCGGCCGACTATTACCTCGAGCCCGGGATCCACGAGATCGAGAAGGAGCGGATCTTCGGCCGGACCTGGCAGCTGGTGGCACGGCTCGAGGACCTGGCTCGGCCGGGCGACTTCGTGCCGGCGACGATCATCGACGAGCCGATCGTCATCGCCCACGGCCTGGACGGCAGCCTGCGCGGCTTCTACAACGTCTGCCGGCACCGGGCGGGGCAGGTGGCGCTCACGCGCGGCAACCGCAAGAGTCTCCAATGTCGGTACCACGGGTGGACGTACGGCCTGGACGGAACGCTCAGGACCGCACCCGAGATGGAGGACACCCAAGCCTTCGACAAGGCCGATTTCGGGCTGATCCCCGTCCGCGTCGAGCGCTGGGGGCCGTTCGTCTTCGCCAATCTCGATCACTCGGCTCCGCCGCTCCTCGAGACGATGGGGGCGATCCCGGCCGAGGTGTCGGCCGCTGGCTTCGACGTCGACTCCATGGCCCGCATCGAGCGGCGCGACTACATCATCGAGTGCAACTGGAAGGTCTACGTCGACAACTATCTCGAGGGTTATCACCTGCCGATCGCTCATCCGGGCCTGTTCCGGGAGGTCGACTACGAGGCCTACCGAGTGGAAACCTTTCGGTACCACTCCCGCCAGCACGCGCCCATCAGGGAGCTGAAGCCGGGGCAGGAGATCGGGCGGGACCGGCGCTATGTTCGCTCGCCCGACGGCGAGGACGACGCCCTCTACTACTGGCTCTTCCCGAACACGATGTTCAACATCTACCCGGACAACATGAGCTCGAACCTGATCCTGCCGCTCGGCCCGGATCGCACGCTGACCGTCTTCGAGTGGTTCTTCGCCCAGCCCGGCACGGGTGCCGGTTGGGAGTCGATGCAGCAGACGATCGCCTTCTCTGACGAGATCCAGCAGGAGGACATCGTGCTCTGCGAGCAGGTCCAGCGTGGCCTACGGTCGCGCTCATACGACACCGGCCGCTTCAGCGCGAAACGCGAGAACGGCGTGTTCCACTTCCAGTCGCTCGTACGAGAGTACCTGGCGACCGAGATCGCGGCTGCGCCGACCGACGGCGCCCGGCAATCGGCGGAACCCTAGATCCGTCGTCCCTCGGTCGCGATGTCGGCCACCGCCCAGGCCAGGATGCCGAGGCCCCCCGCCGCGAGCCAGACACCCGGACCCCGGCCTGGCCCGAGACTGCCGAGGTTGCCCTCCACCTGGCCAAGGAGCTGGAGGACGCGGACGACCAGCCCGAAGACGCCGATGCCGAGCAGCACGACGAAGCTGAGCGCCCGGTCGAGGCCGGTGGGCTGATCCCCCGCGGCATAGGGCAGGATCAGCAGCGCCAGCGTCCCGACCGCCGCGATGAAGACCAGGATGGACGCGCCGTCCAGGCCGTTTCCCATCAGCGCCGGCAGCGCGTCGCCGCCGACCGTGTACCACGGCAGCAGACAACCCAGCAGCGCCACGATCGCTCCGATCGCTGCCAGCAGGCGACCTCGGCCCAGTCCGCGACGGGTCACGCTCGGGTATAGACCTCGGGCTTGAGCACGCCGATGAACGGAAGGTTGCGATAGAACTCGCCGTAGTCGAGGCCGTAACCCACCACGAACTGATCCGGGATGGTGAAACCCCGGTAGTCGATCGCGATGTCCACGAGGCGTCGGGCTGGCTTGTCCAGGAG
>JACDFU010000073.1 GCA_013815585.1 Chloroflexota bacterium | reverse complement strand
TTCCATTCAGATAACCGTCCCAGTGTTCCCAGTGCATCGCCCTCGCGCGGTGGTCCGCCAGCAACCCTCACCTACGCGTGGGGCTGCTGACTGAAGGCACAGCGGCGCCTTGGGGCACCCAAGACGTGAAGGGAACGCTCCTGCTTTCGACTAACAGCACGGGGACGACTAAATGAAAGGAAGGCCGCGCTCGAGGTGGGTTCGAGTCCCTGGGCGACGGCGCCCCCGTGGCGGCCATCCACTCGTGTGAAGTCGATGCGACCGGCGTTACCGTCGGCGGCTGCTGTCGACGGTCGAGCAACCCCCTGGCGCGTTACACGCGCGGGTGCTCGAACTCCATTGGGGTGCCACAGCAGCAGACGAACATCTGCATCCCGGCCATCTTCGATCGGTCGCCGTGGTGCTTGAGCATGATCTCGCAGGCGCAGTTCGGACAGACGAAATCATCTCCGTCGCGCATGTCGATGTGCTCGGTCGCTCCGCCGCTGTTCATGTCCTGCGTCGAGTGATCCATTCGTGGGTCCTCCATTCCTTCGGTCAGAATCGCTCGACATCTTAAGCCTCGCTCGGCTCGGCAGAGGGGACGGATGCCGCCGAAGGCTCCTCATCGCCCCCGGCAACGGGCTCCTGGTCGCGGGGAATTATCGCCCAGGAGACGACCGCCGCCACGCCCGCCGCGGCGATGGCGAAGCCGATCGCGAGCTCGAGCGACGTCTCGACCAGCAGGCCTCCGACGGCTGAGCCGATGGGAAAGCCGAGGAAGTTAAAGGCCATCGAGACGGCGAAGGCGCGCCCCATCCAGGCGGGGTCCGTTCGGCGCTGCCGGAGCGTGAACATGGCCACGTCGAGTGGCCCGTTGAGGAAGCCGATCAGCGCGAAGCAGACGAGAACTGCGGGCAGGCCGAGCGGGACCGTCAGGAGCAGCAGGCAGCCGGCGGTGGCGGCCATCGGCCGAACGATCATGTCTCGTTCACGACCCGCGGTGCGCCACCGGCCCACGATGAAGGCGGCCGCAATCCCGGCCACGCCCTGGATGGCGAACACAAGCCCGACTGTCAGCGGGCTGCCCCCGAGCCGGTCGATCACGAGGATTGGAACCAGGAGCGTCAGGGCTCCGTTGGTGAGATTGATTGTAGAGATCGAGAAGCCAAGCGCTCGGAGCACCGGGTTGCGCCAGGTGTAGAGGACGCCCTGCCAGGCGTCGACGAGAAGTCGCCCGGTGGACTCGATCTGTGGGCGTGGGTCCGGGATGCCAACCATGACGAGCGCCCCGAGCGCGTAGACGCAGGCGATGATCCCGATTGCGGCCGGCCCACCAAGAACCTGCACGAGCCCTCCCGCGACCGGGGGGCCGACGAGGATCGCCACGAGATAGCCGTTCGAGTCGACCGCGTTCACCCGCTCCCAGAGGTGCGAGGGAACGATGATCGGGAACATGCTGCGGAGGCCCGTGTGGCTGAAGATGCCGGTCATCGAGGAAACCGTCGCGATCGCGATGAGCAGCCAGGCGGGCAGCGCACCGACGATGGCCAGCACCGCGATCAGCGCGAAGGCCGCAGCGCAGACCAGGTAGTCGAGGACGATCAGCCGCGCCCGACCATGTCGGTCGAGGAGGGCGCCGGCAATCGGGCTGACGAGGAGCCCGGGAAAGACGCTGGCGAAGGTGACGACCCCGGCCAGGGCAGGCGAGCCGTAATAGTCGAGCGTGAAGAGGACCAGCGCGATGGCCACCATCGACTGGGCCGTGCGGGCGATCGTCCCGCCGAGCAGGATTCGCCAGAGCGACGGCACGCCGAAGAGCGCGCGATAAGATCGGTCGAGGGGAGGGTCGGTCACGGGCAGTCTGACGCTAGCAGAGGTGACGGTCGAGGTCCGTCAGGATCCGTTGCTGAGTCCGTTATCGTCCGCGGCATGGATCAGAGTCACCCGGCGACCGACAACCCGCCTGAGACGCTTTACCGTATCGCCTTCGTCTGTTGCGTCGTCTTCGTCGTCCTCGGCACCATCAGCGACCTGCTTTTTGTGGCGGCGTTCCAGTTTCGCGTCGACTGGTTCATGGACCCCGCACTTGCCATCACCGGTGGTGAGGCGACGGCCACGCTGCTGCGCTGGGCCGCGCTCACCGACCTGCTGAGCTACTACCTGCCGATGGCGCCGATCGCGCTGGCGCTGCGCCAGCTGGTCCGCCACCGTGACCCTGGCCTCGCGGACCTGGCGACGCTCGGTGCGCTCGGCTACGTGATCGCGGGCGGCATCGGCGCCGCGGCGCTCGCCTGGGCAGCCCCGGAGCTGATCCGCCAGTACGCGGCCGGAGGACCGGGCGCGCCCGTCGCGGAGGCCAACTTCCGGCTACTCTTCGAGATCGTCTTCCGGGCGATCTGGCAGACGCTCGACGGCTTTCTGCTCACTGCCTGGTTCCTCGGACTGGGCAGCCTGCTCCGGCATGACTATCCGCGCTTCGCCACGCTCAACCTTGCGCTCGGCGTGATCGTGCTCGTGGGAACTCCCCTGAACTTCCTGGGCTTCGGGCTTGCTCGGGATGTCGGGGCAGGCGTGATCTTCGTCCTCTGGTTCGCCTGGGGCGTCTGGCTAGCGGTCCTCCTGCGCCGCGATCTCCGTCCTTAGCTGCTGGGCGTAGTCGAGGTGGATGGCGCGCCGGCCCTGTTCATCCGGATAGCTCCACATGCCCACCTCCCACGGCTCGCCATGGTCCCAGCCGGGATGGTCGACGATCGGGTAAAGGCAGATGCCCTCGACGGCGGCGCCAGCCAGCCGGGCGGCCCTTACCTCGGCCGCCACGTACCGCAGCCAGGGCCCCCTTCGCTCACCGGTCGCGCACGTCTCGCCCACAAACGTCGGGCGACCGTACCGGTGGGCGACCTCGAGCAGGATGTCTCGTAGCGGCCGGTAGGCCGGATCCTCCACCTCGATCTGCGTGCCATCGGGGTGGAACTGGTTCGACGGGAAGTAGTTGATGCCGACGATGTCGAGGTAGCGCGGCGAGCCGCCCAGCTCCGGCTCGAACCGTCCGGCGAGCATGTCCCAGACCTCGCACTCCCACTCGCGGTGCCGATCGTGGGCGGGATCGTCGAGGTGCCGTGGGGCAAGGTGGGTCCGTGGCTCGACCGTGACCATCCGCGCGTCGGGGGTCACCGACCAGATGGCATCCATCGCGGCAATGGCCGCCCGCACGAGCTGGCGCTTGAGCGCCCGGTCGTGCCACTTCAGAAAGGGGTTCAGGTAGCCGGTGTCACCGCCGGCCCAGGCCAGGTAGCCCATCTCGTTGATGGGCAGGAAGAAGGGCGTTCCAGGCACCTCGGCGGCGACCACCCCCGCGGCCTCCCCCGCGAATCGAGCAAAGCGGTCCACGAACTCCGGCGAAAGCACGTCGAGGTCGTCGGGCCACCCATAGTGGCACAGGTCCCAGATCACCTGGACGCCCGTTGTCCGCGCCGCCCTGATAAGCGGTAGGGCGCTCGAGAAACCGAGCCGGCCGCCCCCCCGATCGACGAGATGCCAGCGGAAGCCGTCCCGGGCCGCGCGGATGCCGATGGCGGAGAGCCTCTGGTAGTCGTTCAGTGCCAGCTCGTCATGGCGAGTTGCGGCGATCATGTCCAGCCGCCGGCCGTCGCGTACGCGGTGGGTCGAGCACTCGAAGCCGCCCAGAAAGAAACTGCGGAAGACAGTGGACGAATCCGGCGCGGCACCGATGCCCCTCGCGGGTGGGGTCAGCGAAGTGGTCACCTCAGGCCATTGTCCCTGCCTTACGACCCGCCCGCCGCTCTATGCTGCAAGCGTGAACGAGATGCCCTGGACGCCGGATCTCGGCGAGTACGAGACGGTCCTCGACGAGCGCGGGATCGCTGACCTGCTGGGTGCCATCTCCGCCCTCGCCGGGACTCCTGGCGATATCGTTGAATGCGGCAGCTGGCGCGGCGGCAGCGCAATGATCATGGGCGAGTTCCTGCGTCGCACGGGCGACGAGCGCCTTGTCTACGCCTGCGACTCCTATGAGGGGTTCGACCTGGACGAGCTGCGCCTCGAGCGCGAGTCCGGACGCACGCGCGAGCGCGACGACGCCTTCGCATCGACTTCTCTCAAGTACGTCCAGGCAAAGATCCGCGAGCGGGACCTCGAGGGCAAAGTCCGGCCGGTGAAGGGCTACTTCGAAGAGACGCTGCCGACGCTCGAGGGCCCGTTCGCGCTGGCGCTCGTCGACTGCGATCTCCACAGCAGCATCCTGTATGCCGCATGTGCCCTGTGGCCGAAGCTGAGTGCGGGCGGCATGATGCTCTTCGACGACTACCTCAATGCCGAACACTTCAGCGGTGCACGAGCGGCCGTGGAGCAGTTCCTTGCCGATCACCGTGACGAGATCGAAGACGAGCGCCTGCTGAGCCGCCTCTACCGGGTGCGCAAGGCCAGAGGGGCAACCCGCGTTGGTGCGCTCGATACGGGAGCGTCCACCGCGGGAGCGTAGCGGGGCGCCCGGCTCGGCCCACGGGACGACTCCCGAGTCTGTTCACGACTGGCGATGACGTCACGGAGGAACCCGATGAGCGCGTCGGCGTGCGCGTCGAAGGTGAACCGGTCGCGCCCCCGCCAGAAGTTTCCACGGAGGCGGTCCAGGAGGTTCGGCTGATGGAGCTGCCCGACGAGCTCGTCCGTGTCGGAGAAGAAGATGCCGATGTCCAGCTCTTGCGCGAGCGTCTGCATCGCCACCCGCGCGCCGTCGTTGCGCAGCTGGAGCAGAGGCAGCCCCGCCGAGGCCAGCGTTGCGATTCGGGCGGGATAGTTGAGGTCCTCCCACTTCGCCATTCGCAGGTCCCCGCCGTTCGCGCTGCGGAAGAGGTGCAGCCAGCCGGCGTCATACTTCGAGAACTCGGAAACCCACTCGCGCTGGTCGACGCCCGGGTGCAGGTGCAGGAAGCGCCCGGCTCGAGCCTTGGCCTCCTCGATCCAGGCCTTCGATCCCGACTGGAAGATGTTGCCGTAGAAGTGCACGTGAATGCCTTGGGCGGCAAGCGCGCCGACCATGCTTGGCTCGACCCCCATGAGCCGGCCGGGCACGACCGTGTGGATCTCGCCATCGGTCTCGGAAAGCCGCCGCGATGTGGGCCGGTTGAACCACTCACGCTTCGGAAGGTCCCCATCGAGCACCATCGAGTGGCCGCTCTGCCGGGTCGCGGGCAGCACGGTCCCGAACCACTCGCGCGTCTCCGGGCTCGAATAGATCTGGCCGTCCGAACGCAGGTGCAAGTCGGTCAGCTTCGGCCAGAAGCCCTCCGCCATGCAGTGCTGCGGGCTCTCCTTGATGTGCCATACGAAGGGGATGCCCGGGTTGTCAGTCAGGACCTCATGTGCAAACGGGACGGTCTGCCAGTTGAGCAGCGCGTAGATGACGTCCGGCCGGAGCTCCTCGACGGCCTCGCGCCAGCCTCGACGGGGGAGGTCGCGGACGTGTCCGAAGGGCTGCGGGCCCACGCCCTGAAACCAGTACGGCTGCTGGGTCCATAGCCCGTACAGGGAATGGCCGCGCTCCTCCAGCGCCAGGACGCGCTCGGGGTTGTAAGCGAGCTCTCCGACGAGCAGGATTCGCAGCCCGTCCGGGGCGCGCGGAGTCGGGGGGCGCTCGCGGAACTCGCGGTAGAGCGCGACCTCGTCGATCTCGTTGCCCACCGACGAGTGGAAGCGGAGCGGCTCCGGTGGCTGATAGCGCGAGCGGTAGACGTTGAGGCCGCCGCCCAGGGTCTCCCGCACGGCCTTGTGCCGCTGCGCCGGGTGGTCGACCCATTCGCTGGTGACCTGGCCCGTCCCGACGAACGAGCCGCGCGTCCGGAGCTTCGACCAGAACATCCGGTCGAGGTCGTCAGTGACGAGCTCATGGCGCTCCAGCCAGCGCTCTTCCCCCGCCCGGTGGGCGACCTGGACTGGCTGGAGCGGGTAGCCGTCGAGCTGGCCGGGCGCGTTGTGGTTGTGCCAGAACCGCAGACCGGAGAAGGCCAGGACCGCCTGTTGGTCAGCCAAGAGCGCCGCCATGAGGGACTCGAGGTGGGTCGGGTAGAACTGGTCGTCGGAGGGCAGGTAGGCGAGCAGTGGAGCGCGTGCCTGATCAAGCGCGAGGTTGAGCGCCGCGCCCATCCCACGGTTCTCCTTTGTCCGGCGGTAGATGACCCGCTCGTCGGTGAGATACGGCTCCACGACGCTGCGCGTTTCGTCGGTCGATCCGTCATCGACGAGAACCAGCTCCCAGGCGGTCACCGTCTGGGCGATCAAGCTCTCAACCGCCCTCGGGAGAAACGCCGCCTGGTTGTAGGTCGGCATCAGCACGGAGATCCGCGGTTCGCTGCCATTCCCGGAGTCGCGATCCAGGCCGACCGCGTGTCCGTTCGTCTCTATCGGCACGATCTTGAAGAAGGGCTTCTCGCGGGTCATCGTTGGCTCCCTGGACGCGGGCGGGTAGGCGGACAGGTACGCTGCCCAACCGGGAGGCGCAGCATTACGCCACGCTCGGACCAGCAGCCTTTATTCCCCTCGCAACCGGCGTTGCAGCCGCGTGGCAGCTCTCGGCCGGACTTCGGCGCTGAGGGACGGCCGGTGACGGTGACCGCGGGCAACTACGCCGAGGGGCCTAGTTGTCCTGAACCGCCGCGCAGGTGCAGCATCTCCGTGCAGCGCACGGGAGACAGCGGCTGCTGACCGGGGTCTTGGACCCGGCCGATAGATCTCCGGCCCAGGGGCACGGCCGTGAAGATGACGATCGCCGTATTGAACGGCTTTGAAGTCCGCGCGAACGGCCGCCTCCTGCGGCTGCCCATGACGGCACAGCGCCTGCTCGCCTTTCTCGCCCTCCACCCTGGCACCGCGCAGCGGCTGTTCGTGGCTGGACGCCTCTGGCCTGACGTCCGCGAAGAGCGCTCGGTGGCCAACCTCCGATCGGCCCTCTGGCGACTTCGACGAGTCGGACCCGCGCTGGTGGAGGCCGCTCCGCTTGGCCTGGCGCTCGCTCCCGATGTCACCGTCGACCTCCAGGTGGCAAGCGCCCGTGCCCACCAGGTGATTCGACACGGTCCGGGCGACACGGCCGCCGACACGGATGAGCTGCTCGTCCACGACGTCCTGCCTGACTGGTATGACGAGTGGGTCGACGCGGAACGTGAGCGCTTCCGACAGCTTCGCCTCCATGCGCTGGAGGCCCTCTCCGAGCGACTGCTGGCTGCCGGCCGAACCGGGGAGGCTGTCGAGATAGCGCTGGCGGCAGTCTCCGGCGAGCCCCTGCGCGAAAGCGCGCAGCGGACGCTGATCAAGGCGCACCTGGTCGAAGGGAATCCCGGGGAAGCACTTCGGCAGTACCGATCCTATCGGCGGCTCATCCGGGATGAGCTGGGTCTGGAACCATCGCCGCGGATGACCGAGCTGCTACACGGGCTACTGGTGACGCCGGCGTAACGCTGCGGTGACGTGGAATTGACGTCCGGATGACGTCGGACTGACGCCCGCACGACGCCGCCGTGACGACGGGATGTCGCCATTGGTGACCCCGACGTGACGCCTCCTCGGGCACCGTTGCGCCGCAAGCGGTAGCGGGAGTTCCAGATGAGCCTGACCGAGGCCGAGTCCGTCTTCGCAGGCGTCCATGAGGACGGCCTGAACGACATGCTTCGGGCCTTCTTCCAGGCTCGCCCGCGGCTGCTCAACTATCGAACGACTCTTGCGGTGGGCCCACTCCCGCCGGCCGCGTCCGCCTGGACACCCCTGCCGCCGATCGCCTTTCCGGGCGTCCCGGGCGGTATCCACTACGCCTTCCAGATGTCGATCCCGCGGATCGACCTGCATCCAGACAGCTCTGGCGGCATTCCCCCGCCCCTGTCGTTGAACGCTGGCGAGTTTTCGCTCCAGACGACCGTCATGCTGGCGCTGCTCTGCGGCCAGAAGCGTCGCCCGGACAACCGCGACGAGCGGATCACGGGAACGATTCTCCCGGTCAAACTGGAGGTCTGGGCCGTGGGGCGGGTCGTCTCACAATCGTTCGGCGGTGGGGCGGGGGAGATCGGCTTCGAGGTCCGGGCCGTCGAGATCGTGGACATCACGCCAGACGACCTCGAAAGCCTTCTCGAGTGCCTCGTACATCAGCTCATCAACGGCGTCCTGAGCTCAGTGCGCCTGCCGTACACCGCGCTGAGCGCCGGCGCATTCACGCTGACGCTGCTGCGCGGACCCGAGGTCGAGACGGATCAGGTCCAGGTCTACGGCCAGATCGCGTAGGAGTCAGCCGTGCCCGACATCACCGCCGCGATCGACGAGACAGCGGCCAACGTCCTCGTCCCCACCCTGATCGCCACCACGCCGCCGGTGAGCGGCAGCGGCAGCGGCTCCCTGGGTCCGTTCGGCGCCACGTACAGCGCGACGGCCACGTTCTCCGGCGGAGCGGTGGACATCATCCCGCCGCCGACCGACGTGATTCGCGTCAGCAACGTCGTCATGAGCTACACGGTTGGCCTGACCTTCTCGGTCGACCTCAGCTTCCTGAACTTCTGTCTTCCACGAATCTGCATTCCGACGCCGTTCGGCTCCATCTGCACACCCCGCATCTGCGTCACCTTCCCGACGATCAGCGTCCCGGTGAGCAACTCGAGCACGGTCACCTTCACGGGCGACTTCCGGCTCGCGGTGGCCCTCTCGGGTGGCAACTGGCTGGTCGACATCGTCGTGGTCGGCGTGCCCTCGCTCGTGCTCGGCCCCGCGGCCACCGCGATGCTGCTCGCGATCGGCGCCGCCATCAGCCTGGCGCTCCTGGCCGTGCCCTTCATCGGGCCATTCCTCGCCCTCGCGAGCGCAGCGATCTTCGGGCTCATCGGCCTTGCCGGCGTGACCGGGCTCCTCGGCCCGATCCTGACGCCCTTCGTCTCGGGCCTGCGCTTCAACGTCTACTCGCAGCCGGAGATCTACCAGCTGGTTCCGGCCGCGCTGCCCGACCCGGCCGTCTTCGTTCGCCTGGACAACGTCGCGGCGCTCCTCGACGGGAGCGGAGGCGAGGACGAGCTCGTGCTGAACGTCGACATCTCCCCCTGAGGAAGGCCATGGACACGCTCGACAGCCGGTCGCTCCGCTACACCGACACCTACAGCCAGCGCTTCGGCGCCCCGGGCCTCATCCGCTATGGGCTCTCCTCGAGCGCGCTCGCCTGCCTGCCGCTGGACGACGAAGAGACGTTCGAGATCGAAGTCAGTCAGACCGGGCGACGACCCCGCCGCGACGCGGTGCAGCACGACGTCACGGTCAGGTCGATCCAGGGCCGGCTCGTGGCGGATCCGGAGCGGCTCGCGATCGAGGTCGGCGACATCGTGATGTGGCACGCACCTGATGCGGAGACCCCTGCGTTCGCCGTGCGCGGCGAAGGGGACCGGTCGAAGTTCAACAGCACCTCGCTCGCCGCCGAGGCTCTCTACAGCCACGCCTTCGGGACACCGGGCACCTACAGGTGGACCGATGCAAACGGCAGGAAGCTCGGCGGCGAGGTCCGGGTCGGCAGCCTGGACACCAACAATCGCGAGGAGTGCGACCGCTGGATCAAGGAGCTTCAGAAGGGCGAGCTGATCACCATCGAGGGCGACCAGGTTCGGCCGAAGTCCGTGAAGATCCTGGCCGGTCAGACCGTCTTCTGGGCCGTGGTGAAGTCACCGGGCATCACCATCACCGACGAGATGCTTGTCGAAGGTTTCAAGCCGCCTGAGGGCTAGGCGCGACCCGGCGTGCCGCGTCGATGATCGCGTCGGCCGCGACCTGGGCATCCTCCGCGGTCGTTGACCAGTTCGAGACCGAGATCCGCATTGCCGCCATCCCGTGCCAGGTCGTCCCCGACAGCCAGATCCGGGCGTCCTCCTGGACCTGCACGATCACCTGCCGGGTTAGCGCGTCGCTCGCGGTCGCGTCGCCATCCTCCGCGTCGAACCGCACCAGGACCTGGTTCAGCACCACATCGTTGAGGACCCGGATCCCATCCTCCGCCGAGAGGCGATCGGCGATGGCCCGAGCGTGGTCGCAGCAGCCTTCCACGAGGGCGCGGATCCCGGAGCGCCCCAGCGACCGCAGGGCGGCATAGGCGGCGAAGCCCCGCGCTCTCCGGGAGAACTCGGGCACCCAGTTCATCTCGTCGCGCTCCTGGCCGCCGTACTGGAGGTACGTGGCGTGCGGAGGAGACATCGCGGCAGCGTGTGCTTTCGGATGGGCGACCAGGGCGATGCCGGAGTCATAGGGAACGTTGAGCCACTTGTGCGCATCGGTCGCCCACGAGTCGGCGAGCTCAACCCCGTCGAGCAGGTGCTCGAGGCGGGGGCTCACGCGCGCCCACATGCCGAAGGCGCCGTCCACGTGCACCCAGGCGCCCTCGTGGCCGCGTGCGAGGCCGACCGCCTCGCGGATCGGGTCAAAGGAGCCGGTGTTCACGTTGCCCGCCTGGAGGCAGACGATGAGCGGTTGGCTGGGATCGACCGAGCGCAGCTCGCGCGCGAGATCCTCGAGCTGGACGCGGCCTTGGTCGTCCGTCGGCACGATCCGGACGCGGTCGCGCCCGAGACCCAGGTACTGGAGGGCGGCCAGCAGGGTGGAGTGGGCCTCCGCCCCGATCACGACCTGGATCTCCGGCGCGCCGAAGAGCCCGCGCGACTCGACATCCCAGCCGCGTCGCTCGAGAACCGCGTGGCGCGCGGCCGCCAGGCAGGTCACGTGGGCCATCTGGCAGCCGGTCGTCAGCCCGAAGCTCGTGGCGGCCGGAAGCCCGAAAAGGTCAATCAGCCACTCCCCGACAGCCTCTTCGACGACCGCGGCGGCGGGCCCAGCGACGTACAGCCCGGCGTTCTGGTCCCAGGTGGAGGTGAGCCAATCGGCCGCGAGCGCCGCCGGCAGCGAGCCGCCGATCACGAATCCGAAGTACCGCGGCCCGGCCATCGCGACGATCCCCGGATCCGCGTCCCGCGCCAGCGCCTCGATCACCTGGAGCGGCAGCTCCCCGTCCTCAGGCAGCGGCACGATCAGGCGCTCCCGCAGCGCCGCAACATCGTGGTCGACGCGAACCTCGCGTTCCGGCAGTGATTCGAGGTACTCGATGGCGAGCTCGGCAGCCCGAGCGAGCACCTGTTGACGATCGTCGGCCACGCGCTGTCGGTCCGCTTCCTCAATCACTGTGAACCCGCCAGGGCACTCTCAATCTGCTCGACGTGGTTGTCGTCATGCCAGGCGAGGACCGCGGCCCAGTCCTCGTAGCTGAGCCGACCGAAGGTCGGGTGGATGCTGCCCCGAGACCATTGCTCATCGCGCAGGCGATCGAGGAAGGCGAGGAGATCGCCCCGGAGTCCTCGAAACGCGTCGAGCGCTTCCCCGGGGTCAGCGCGTAGGTACTGGCGGTCGCGCGCCCAGCGAGCCGGATCGATCAACGCGGCCCCTTCCTCGATGCAGCATCATGCGGAACCGCAGGAGCGAGATGTCGTCGATGTCGCGCAAATGGCAGACGGCCTCCAGCGCCGACCAGCCGTCCTCCGCGGGGCGCCGGAGTGCCTCGTCGTCGCGGCCACGAATCAGCCCCGCCCACATCCTCTGGCGTCCTTCCCATCCGCGCGAGCCGATCCGTCAGCGGTCGATCGCCCCACGCCTGAAACACACGGTCCGTCGGCGCATATGGAAGCGGCTCGGTCATCGGCTATCCCGGAACGTTGTCCATAGCTCCGGGCAGCTCAGCTGCCGAGTCGTGACCGCTCGCTGCACACCGTTGCTGTTTTGGGCCGTTGTGCTTTAGGCGGCGAGACAGACTATCCCTCCTCCTCGAAGTACCCGGTGTCGACTCTCTTCACCTCGTAGGTGTTGACGGAGCGGACGCCGATCCCGTGGTCGTACATCAGGCGAGCCAGCATCGCGCCGTCGATCAGCGAGATGCGGCGCGAGATTCGCGTGACGTAGTCGGCGGCGTCAGCGGTGAAGCGAGATGTGGAAATGAAGACGCCCTTGCCCGCTCGCCGACCCTCCAGGCTGCCCGCGAACGCTTGGAGGTCGGGGCGCCGCACGGGGCGGTCGGTAGCCCACCGCTTTGCCTGCACGTACACGGCATCGAGCCCAAGTCGATCTTCGTCGATGACCCCGTCGATGCCGTCGTCCCCGGAGCGCCCGACGCGGCGGCCGACCTCTCCGGTATTGGCGCCGCCGTAACCCATAGCGACGAGGAGATCGACGACAAGTTGCTCGAAGAAGGCCGGGGGCGAAGCCAAGACCCGCTCCAACAGGCTGGCCTCGACCGCAGTGCGCACGGATTCGTAGGTGGAGCCGAGCGTCTCCTCCGGGGTTGCCTGCGAGTCCTCCAGTGTCCCAGTCGCGACCTTCGATCGGCTGCCCGAACGCGCGCGAAATTCTAGGAACTCCGGGAATCGTTCTAGGTACTTCACGTCGATGTGGTCACGTCCTTCTTTGAGGACCATGCGGCCGCGGTCCGTCAAGACGACCAAACCGCGACCGACCCGACTCAGGAGACCCGCCTGCACCATGTAGCTCACCGCCCAGTGCACCCGGTTGACGATGGTGCGCTGCGTACCGGAGGGCAGCATCTGAGCGCGATCATCGGGCGACAGCTCGAACCGCTCCTCGATCCGACCCACGAATTCGGACACGGGGTGAGCGGCGCCATCGGCCGTCTCCTCTAGAACCGGCAGCATAACCGTTTGGTATGCGGGAACGGTCATGGTGGCCCTCTCAGCTCGCTTACGCTGATGCCTGTCGTCTGAGCGAGGTCTCGCCCCGAGCCCTGGCTGAGGCTACGTCCGGTCTTTCGAGTCTAGCTGCATCCGCTGGTTGAGCCGCAGTTGAGGCACTTGTAGCAGGAGCCGTTGCGGACCATGATCGAGCCGCACTCGGCGCAGCTGGGGGAGTCCTCCGAGACCGCGAAGGCCACCTTCGTGGTGGCACCCAGGTTGAACGTGATCGGCGAGGTGCTCTTCCCGTTCCCATTGCCGTTCGCATGGCCATTCGAGACCGACGCGTCCGGTCCGCTCGCCGGCTGAACCTCAGGCTCGGGTGCTGCCGGGATCGCCTGGGCGCGCGGAGCGCCCTCCTCAGGCCCAGGAAGCGCCTCGGCTGAATTAGTTGAGGGAGCCGCAGTGCTGCTGCCGCCTGCGGCCGCGCCGGGGCCCGACACACGAGGCGAATGGGGATCCCCCGCCGCCCCGGATGAAGTGGCGCCACCGGCGGGGGTCCCAAGCGGAGCGTGAGCCTCGGGGGCGGACCCCGAAGCGGCCGTCGACCCGGTAGTAGCGG
>JACDFU010000172.1 GCA_013815585.1 Chloroflexota bacterium | reverse complement strand
GTCGACGCGCTCGACCAGACGGAGGGCAAGTTCAACCAGCTGGCCGTTGTGACCTTCGTGACGTTCGGGCTGCTGTTCGCTCTCTCGGCCGCGGTCGTGTTCTGGAACCGCGGTCAGACGATCCGGCTGCTGCCCGGCGCCAGTGCGATGGAGCGGGAGGCAGGATGAGCGGCGTCATCCTCCGTCACGTGAGCAAGGCATTCGGCGCGGTGCAGGCGCTGGACGACATCTCGCTGGAGATCGCGCCTGGCGAGCTGATCACGCTTCTGGGTCCATCAGGCTGTGGCAAGACCACGCTGCTGCGGTCTATTGCCGGGCTTGAGCGGCCCGACCACGGTGAGATCCAGATCGGCGACCGGGACATGACCGGCGTGCCCACCCGCGAGCGGCCCATCGGCATGGTCTTCCAGAGCTATGCGCTCTTCCCCAACATGACCGTGCGCCAGAACATCAGTTTCCCGCTGGAGGTTCGCAAGGCGACCGTCGGACACATCCGAAGCCGCCTGGAGGAGCTCCTGGAGCTGGTCCGGCTGACGCCACAGGCAGATCGCTACCCGAACCAGATCTCCGGCGGCCAGGCCCAGCGCACGGCACTGGCGAGGGCTCTCGCCCCCGCGCCCGACGTGTTGCTCCTGGACGAGCCGCTCTCCGCCCTCGACGCCCTCGTCCGCACGCGTCTTCGCGATGAGATCCGGCGAGTCCAGCAGCTGGTCAGGACGACCGCCGTCTACGTGACACACGACCAATCCGAGGCAATGGCCATAGCCGACCGCGTGGCCGTGATGAACCACGGTCGCATCGAGCAGATCGCATCCCCGCCCGAGCTATACGAGACGCCGGCGACGGAGTTCAGCGCCACCTTCGTCGGGAGTCGCAACGCCCTCGAGTTGCCGGTCCACGACGGTCAGGTCAGGTTCGGCGACGCCTTCCACCTGGGGGCCCCTGACGGCACGACGGACCGGGCGGTGGTGTTCTTCCGGCCCGAGGACGTTCACGTGGGATCGAACGGTGACGGCGAGCCCGCGACCGTCGAGGTGAGGATCTTTCTCGGTGCCACCACGAGGCTGCACCTCGTCACCGAGACGGGGGGACAGCCGGCCCGGCTCTACGCGGACCTGCCGAGCCGCCAGGCGCTCGCCTACGAACCGGGGACGACGCTCAGCGTGCAGGTCGATCCCGCCGACATCCGCATCTTTCCTGCCGGCGACTGATCAGCGCGCGTGAACCCACGTGACGCACGGGTGGTCCTGCTGGGTCTGGACGGCTTTCCGCTGGCCGCGCTCGGCCCGGACCGGACACCGATCCTTTGGCGCCTCGGAGGGAACGGCGGTCGGGCATCGTTCACCGGAATCGCTCCTCTCCCCTCGACCACCTACCCTGGCTTTGCGACGCTCCTGACTGGCTGCCTGCCGGCCAGGCACCTCGTCCGAACTACCGGCCTTCGTCCGGGCGCGGTGCCAGGATGGGCGGGGCGCCAGGATCCAGCGGTTCAAACCCTCCTGGAGATCTGCGCGGAAAGCGGCCGCCGGACCACCGCGGTGGTCGGGGATCATCTGCTCCAGGGCGTCCTGCGGCTGGGCGAGGCCACGATCTGGCCTCCCGGGGGCATCATTCCCGCCGGGACGCCACTCGACGCTCACGGCTACCCGCCCAACGAGGCCGCCAGGCCGCACCTGCTGGAGGCTGTCGCAGACGAGACGGTCGAGCTGGTCTTCGGCCACCTGAACGAGACCGATACCTGGGGTCACGACCTTGGACCGGACCACCCGACCACACTTGCATGCGCGACAGCCGTCGACGCAATCATCGGCGAGGTCGTCGAAGCGTTACGTCCGACCTGGTCCCACGCTGTCCTCATCGTCACCTCGGACCACGACATGGAGGCTCCCAGCCCACTGCCGCCGATCGAGCTCCGGCCGAGCGAGCCGCCGCTGGAGGGTCTCGTTCAATCGGTCACGGTCGACGGCGGCGCCGCCCTGCTGAGGCCGGTCGGGGGTGCCTCAGTCAGAGCCGTTCGCGCCGCGCTCAGCAACACGGACGGGATCCACCTCGTGGAGGAGAGCGGCGACGTAATGGTCGCCGGCGCGGTGCCCGGCAGATGGTTTGCCGGTGCCCCGCAGCCGGCCGGAGGATTCCATGGTGGTCCTGCCACGGCCCGCACGCTGGCCATCGTGGCTGGTGGCCACCCAGTTGTCCCACGCCTCGCGGCCGCCCTGGCGGCGAGCCCCCCGCACCTTGCCGACTGGGGACCGACCATCTGCGGGCTGCTGGGACTGCCGGCCCGACCGATGGATGGAGCGGATCTGGCGGCGTGACTGCGGCACCGTCGCCGCTCAGGTCGCCATCGGAGGATGCCTCGGCGCTGCCCGGAAGCGCGCAGGCCGTCGTGGTGGGCGGCGGGATCGTGGGGTGCAGTATCGCCTACCACCTCGTGCGACGCGGCTGGCGCGACGTTCTCCTGCTGGAGCAGAACGTCCTCGGCGGCGGTACGACGTGGCACGCGGCCGGGATGGTGGCACGCTTCCGGGCCGACCGGACGCATGCCTGGATCTGTGACCGCAGCGCCCGGCTCTACGCCGAACTGGAAGAGGAAGGAGATCAGCCCACCGGCTGGCAGCAGGTGGGCTCGCTCTATCTGGCCCGCACCGCCGAGCGGATGACGCTCTTCCGCCGCACGGCGGCGATGGCGCGGTCCTTCGGGATCGAGGTGGATGAGCTGTCGCCCATGGAAGCTCGCGCACGATGGCCGCTCATCCGGGCAGACGACCTGGTCGGTGGCGTGTGGTTGCCCGACGACGGCAAGGTCCGGCCGCGCGAAACCGCCCTGGCACTTGCGAACGCGGCTCGCCGCCTGGGGGCGACGATTTTGGAGCACGTCCAGGTCGTGGACCTTCAGCGCAGCGGCGACCGCGTAACCGGAGTGATCACGGATCGGGGCTTGGTTACTGCCGAGCGCGTCGTGCTTGCGACAGGGATGTGGAGCCGCCAGCTGGCACGGCGCTCCGGCGTCAACGTTCCGCTCTATCCGGTCGAGCACCATTACGTGGTATCCGGTCCGGTCGAGGGCGCCCGCGACGACCTGCCCTGTGCCCGCGACCCGGACGGAGCGATCTACTTTCGGACGGAGAACGACCGCATCGTGCTGGGCGCCTTCCAGGCTCGCTCCAAACCATGGGATGCGCAGCCGGTCCCGGGTGACTTCTCTCTCCAGCTCCTGGAGCCAGACTGGAAGCGCTTCGCGGCGCCACTCGCGGAGGGTCGGCGGCGCATCCCCGCCCTCCAGGCCAGCACCCTCGAGCGTTTCGTGAACGGGCCTGAAAGCTTCACGCCCGACAACAACCCGCTGCTCGGGGAAGCACCCGAGCTGGACGGGCTGTGGATCGCGGCGGGCTTCAACTCGGCCGGGATCGCCTACGCGGGCGGTGCGGGTGAGCTGCTCGCGAGCTGGATGACTGAGGGGATCGAGCCCTTCGACGTCTGGACGCTTGACCTCCGACGCTTCGGTCCGACGCACGCCAACCCGGCCTTCCTGCGCCAACGCAGCAGCGAGGTGCTGGGGCTCCACTACCGCATGGCCTGGCCCGATCTCGAGCTCGAAACCGGCCGTAACCTCCGCCTCTCCCCCGTTCATGACCGCCTCGCTGCGGCGGGCGCGCGCTTTGGGCAGAGGATGGGGCTGGAACGCCCGAACTGGTTCGACCCGAGCGGCCGGCACGCCGGCCTCGCGTACAGCTTCGAACGGCCAGGCTGGTTCGAGCCGGTCCGCTCGGAGCACATTGCGACGCGCTCGGCGGTGGCGCTCTTCGACCAGACCTCGTTCGGCAAGGCCGAACTCGTGGGTGCCGATGCGGCGCGGATCCTTCAACGGCTATGCGGGGCCGACATCGACGTGCCCGTCGGGCAAATCGTCTATACCGGGCTGTTCAACGAGCGGGGCACGTTCGAGAGCGACGTCTCGGTCGTCCGGCTGGCCAGCGACCGGTTCTACGTCGTGACCGGTAGCACCCAGGCCGTCCGCGACGCGCACTGGATCGGCCGTCACATCGCGTCGGAGGATCGAGCCTCGTGGGTCGACGTGAGCTCAGCCCATGCCGTGCTGGGTGTGATGGGCCCGCGCGCGGGCGACCTCCTCCAAGCTCTCACCGAGGCTGACCTCTCCGACACTGCCTTCCCTCGCAGAACCGCGCAGGCCATCGACGTCGGCAGCGCGACCGCCCTCGCGCTGCGCATCAGCTACGTCGGTGAGCTCGGCTGGGAACTGCACGTCAGCCCGGACCAAGCTGGTCCCCTCTACGACGCGCTCGTCGACGCGGGGCGGCCCCTGGGGCTCCTCAACGCCGGCCACTATGCCATC
>JACDFU010000072.1 GCA_013815585.1 Chloroflexota bacterium | reverse complement strand
ACGTCGTCCCGAGGAGGGTTAGGTTGCTGAGGCTCCACGGCGGCCAACGCACGCATGCCTCTTGGCAGTTCGACGGCCTCGACGAGAGGTTAGTTGCCGGCCGGTAGGTCGGGCATCGTGTCGGCGTACAGCCAGGCCTCGAACAAGCTGGTCAGGTCCGATGCCGAGATCTCCTCCGCGAGGGCAACGAAGTCCTGGGTGGAGGCTCCGCCGCCGCCGTAGCGATCAACCCACGCCCGCAGCGTGCGGGAGAACGCGTCGTCGCCAATCTGCAGGCGCAGGGCGTGGAGGGTCAAGGCCCCCCGGCCGTAGACCGAGCGATTGAAGAGGTGGCTGGGTGGTGGATCCGCGGGCGGCGGCAACTTAAGCGCCCGCTGTTGATCGTGCTCGAAGGCGGCCAGGTCGGAAACCGTCGCTTCTCCTCGATGCTCCTGCCAGAGCCAAGTGGCGTAGGTCGCGAAGCCCTCGCCGAGCCAGATGTCCTGCCACCGAGCCACCGATACGTGATTGCCGAACCACTGGTGCGCGAGCTCGTGGAAGACGACCCCCTCGAGCAGGGTTCCGAGGATTGACAGCGTCTGGGTCTCGAGGCCGCCGCCCGGGGCTCCCGGGACGGCGGCGATGCCGTACGCGTCGAAGGGATAGGGCCCGAACCGCTCGGTCAAGAAGGCGATCATCTCGCCCTGGCGCGCGAGGCTCTCGCGCCACACGGGGTCGCTGGTCTCTTCGAAGTCGCGCGGCAGCATGTTCCGCACGGGAACGCCTGCGATGGCTGTCGCCTCGACGTCGTCGACGATGACGTAGTCGCCGATGACGACGGTCGCGAGATAAGGAGCCATCGGGTCGCCCATCTCCCAGGTCCACGTGGTGCCGCCGGCTGTGGCGACCGTGTCGACGAGCACGCCGTTCGCAGCGACGGTCAGCGGCTCCGGAACCTTGATGCGGAAGGTGAAGCTGGCCTTGTCCGAAGGGTGGTCGTTGGCAGGGAACCAGCTCCGAGCGCCGTCAGCCCCCGACACGACGTACTCCGTGCCGGACGCCGAAACCCTCCAGCCGATTGGTGCCGGAAAGCCAGACGCCGACGAGAACGGCTGCGGCGTCCCACGATATCGGACCGCCAGTGAGAACTCCTGGCCGGCCACGAGGAGCTGTCGAGGCCGCACCGTGATGTCCCGCTCAGTCCTCGCGAAGGCCGCATCCTCGCCATCAACAGCGACGTCCTCAACATCGAAGCCGATGAGATCGACGTTCACGGTGTCGAGGTCCGCTGTCATCGTCGCGGACAAGGTGACGACGGCGTCCAGAACCCGCCCGTCGGGATCGAAGCGTAGATCGAGGTCGTAGTGCCTGACGTCGTAGCCGGGATTGCCGAGCGTCGCGTCCATCGGCTCCCCGAGGCCCTGGTCGACCGCGAAGCCGAGCGTTCGAGTAGGAGCAGGCGTCGCGCTTCGGGCCGGAGGGGTCGGGATGGTCGACGCTGACGGAGACTCCGTTCTCGCGGAGCACCCGACGACCAGGCCGCCAATGACGGCGCCCGCCAAGAGTGGAGTCGCAGCCCGAGACATCCAGGGCACCATGGTAGCCAGATGCCACAGCGAGGGCCTTTGTTGCGTTTCGGCGCATTCGGGATCCTGGCACGGCGGGTCGCTCAGCAACCACAACCCGGGTACGCCGCGGGGGTCGCCATTGCAAGGCGTTTTCTGTGTACTCCTCTGTTGTAAACATCTGCAGGCCGAACTCGAAATACTGGACGCGGTACCTGCTTGACACCGGGCGCCTCTACGCACACGGTAGGGCCGGCGAGGTACAAAGCCATGGGCGATAAAGGCCGGCGAGCGTCTCAAGGTTTTCCCGGACCGGGTGAAGACGGGTACCAATGGGATGGCGCGTAATAGCCTGTCCCGGTCAGTCCCTCGTGCAACCTCGCCGGCTACCCGGTGCTGATGTCGCAGCTCCGTTCCGGAAGAGAGCGCTCGGGGCCCAACAACGGCGGCCGCGCTCCGGACCTCGACGAGACGGCGCCGCGCTGGAAGCTTCCGCATCGCGGCGTTGCTTGTCTGTGCCGCAACCGGGGGTTGCGACGCCATCGCAGCGCTCGAGCCACCAGGCCGAGAGGAACGGCCCGTAGACACACCGTCCATCAGGCCGACCGATTTCGACGAAGAGTTCTCTACCGCGCTGCACTTCCGAGAAACGTTCGGGCTGCGCCCAGATCCCGGGTGGATCCGAGCCGTCGCCGCCGATCCCGGCGCCGTGACTGGTTTCGATGTGCCACTGACGATCGCGGAGCAGACCGAACTTGAACGGCGGCTGGTCGACTCGGACCAACTGGCCGACCTCCTCAAGGCGTACGCCGTGGAGCAGCCGGAGTACGCGGGCCTGTTCACCGCGCAGGACCGCGGCGGGATCGTGGTCGTGCAGTTCACGGATCGGCTCGAGGAGCATCGTGAGGCGATGTCGAAGCTAGTCCACCCCGACGCCCGATTCGAAGTCGTCCGGGTCCGGTGGACAAGCGCGGAGCTGCGTGCGCTCGTTGATCGAGTGTTCGAGCAGCAGGATTGGCTCGGAAGCATTGGGGCGGAGTTCACTGGGGGCGGCGTGGACACCGAGCGGAACCTGGCGAACATCAAGATCTCGAGCAAGAACCCCCACGCCGGAGCGGCCATCATCGAGCACTTCGGCGCCGAGGGTCGGATGTACGTCGAGTCTGACGGCACCGGGTTCTACACGCTGCCGCTCGGCACGCTCCTCGTGAAGACGGTTGATAGGCTCGGCCGACCCGTGGTCGGGATGGACCTCGAGCCGGACTCGGACGTGTCACTCTGCTGCGAGGCCAGGTCGATGGGCCAATCCTCGGAGATCGTGCTCGAGCTCCGTGCGGCTGGTTGGATGATCCGCATCATCGATCCGCGTTCCGGGCGTGAGGTCGGCCATCGCCACGCCGTCGTCAGTGCCGGACAGCAGTCCGCGGTAACCATCGTGGTCGCACTTTGATGACCGCCCGATCAGGGGCACGGGTCACTCGCAGGAATGGAGGCAATCCCGCGTGACATCTACCCTTCGCACCGGCGTCCCGATATTGCTTGCAGCACTACTTGCGCTTGCCGTCAAACCCCGAGGTGTTGACGGCCGCAGAGCCGAGCGACTCGCCTGGCACGACCACAGTAGGCGGCGGATCCCCCTGCTAACGGACCTGCCCTAGCGGCGCCACCTCCGCCCGGTCGAGCTGGCGGGACAGTACTGGTATTGCGCGCCATCGGCAGGAGCCCCTCCACGTCTGCCATCCGCGAAGCAAAGGTGCTGCCGGGCGCCTGGGTTCGCCTTTGGCGTCGGAAGCCGCTCTTGGTCGCGACGCTTTTCTGTGTGTGTCTGGCCGTTGCATCGGCGGGCGTAGGTGAAGGGGCCCGCGTCCGCGTCGCCAGCGACGTAAATGCAAACTGGCGCGGCGCCTACGACATCCTGGTGCGACCTCGGGGAGCCCGACTCAACCTTGAGCAAACGTACGGGTTGGTCGAGCCAAATTTCCTCGGTTTCATGGGGCGGGGCGGTATTAGCCAAGTGCAGCTGGAGAGTATGCGCTCGCTGGCTGAAGTAGAACTCGCTGCTCCGGTAGCGGTCGTCGGACTTGTGCGTGCAGTCGTAACGAGTCCGAGCATCTTCGTTTCCAAACCGCCCGATCGGCCGACTCTGTATCAAGTTCGGATCGATGCGTTCACGTCGGATGGGATTGCAGACCGACTCGTCCAAGCGCAGACCGCTGAGCTGCTGTTGGGTCCCTCGACCATTGGGGATGAGTTTCCCTGGGCTTCGAGCCTTGGAGACATCTCACGTGACTCTGAAGGAATCACGTTTACTTCCCGAGTCCCCTTGCCGGCGATAGCCAGTCCCATGATTGGTGTCGATCCCGTGGCCGAACGCGCCCTGCTCGGCCCGAGTGCTGAATTTCTTGACTCACTCGTAGGGATCCGTTCCGGAGCGGCGCCTCTAACCGTTAGTACGTTCAACTCCAAGCTCATTCACGACAACTACAGGGTGGCGGAGCTCACCCTGGACATGCTGGTGGAGGGCGGCGGGGCCAGTCTCCAGCGGCCCGTCGTCCCGCTTTCCGTCAGCCGACGTCTCTATGCTCCTCTGAAGCTTAGCCTCCAGATTGATCAAGTCGGCGAGGCACTCGACGCTTATCCAGCAGGTGAGACGGAGGAGGCGAGACTTGTCGCGGCGAGGCGTGCTGCGGGAACAGCCTCGCGGAACATTGGTCGCGTTGAGCTCGACGTCACGGAAGAGCTGCGGCCATTCCAGGCGCCTAGCCTCACCTTGCTTTGGCCCGGCTCCGAGCCCCCAAGCGGTACCCTGATCTCCTCGGAAGTAGCACGTGACTTCGAGGTGCGTCTGCCGGGCCGCCCTCGGTATCGCGCCATCGCCCCGAGGACCGGCTCGACCGCCCTGAGCTATTCCATTGAGCCTGCGGGCATCGCGTCTCCGGATAGCGGCACCACGCCGCTGGTGCCGACGTCGCCGGACGTTGCCTTTGGTGTCGTTGAGCGAGGCAAAGAGGCAGTCTACCGAACGCTCGACACGTTGCCCCTTGCGGCCGCGCAGGGGGTCCGGCTAGAAGGGGATCTGGACGCCCCGTTCTTTCTGGCGCCCCTGGGCGAGTACGACCTCGCCCAGCTGGAGCTTCCCCAGAACCAACTGAGCTATGTTCCCTTGGGCGCCTACGACCCACCAAGCACAACGTTGGTTGCCGATAATGTAGGCGAGCCTCTCCCGCCCGTGGAGATCAAACCCACGTTCAACGCGGCGGGATTGGTCGCTGTGCCGCCTCTTGCGGTGACCGATATCGAAGGCGCCGCCGTCCTTCGTGGAGACAACCCGATTGACGCCGTCCGGGTTCGCGTCAAGGGACTCAGTGACTACGGAGCCGAGGCGCGGACCACGGTCGAGGGTGTTGCGACCGAGATCGCCGGCATGGGCTTCGATACGGACATCGTCGCCGGTTCATCAGCGCGTCCGGTTGAGGTCTTCGTTCCCGGATACTGGGTCGAGAGAAAGCCCGTTGAGGATCTGGGCTGGGTGGAACAGGGGTGGACCACGATCGGGGCTGCGCGGCGAGTCGAGTCAGGGCTTGGGTTGACGAACACGGTGCTTCTAGCCCTCGGCGTGATCGCGGCGCTCGTTTTCGCGGCGACCCTGCATGTTACGGAGCTGAAGAGCCGAGCCTCAGAGATTGCCGTGTTACACGGAGTTGGATGGAATCGGCTCACGATCGCTCGTTGGATCCTTGCCGAACTAGTTCTCAGTGCGCTCGTCGTAGCTGCCGTCGGCACCAGCGCCTGGCTCTTATCTGAACGCAGCGCCATAACCCTTGCGGCCATCCTCCTCCTGGTGGCTGTGCTGCCGTTGGCCGGGGTGCTACAGACAGCCGCCCTTCTCCGGTTTGTCCGTATGGGCGACGCCTCTACCATGGGTGTGGGCGAGCCTCCCGCGGCCATCGTCTTGCCTATTCGCGGGATGTTCAGCTATTCGCTCCGGACGCTGACGTCGCGGCGTGTTCGGAGTGCAGTAATCCTATTTGCCTCCGTCACCGGAGGAACGGCAGCCGGTCTGAGCGCCGCTCTCGTTGAAGCCGCGGCCACCGTAGCCGGACCCACGTTGCTTGCGCGCTTTTCAGTCGCGAACGTGCAGCCCTTTCAGCTTGCGCTCCTGCTCCTGACGACAGGTGGGGCGGTTGTGCTGGCTGCGGTGCTGGTCCGGATGGACATACGGGACCGGCGGGATGAGGCTCAGGTGTTTCTGGCGTCAGGATGGGCGCCCGCAGCCTGGGTTCGTCTCCTGCGCATCACCTATGGGCTACTTGCGTGCGTCGCTGCTGTGTGTGCCGCACTGCTCATGTTCGCGCTTCCTCCCATGTTGGTCGATTGGAGCGCCACGCTTCTTTCCGTGCTCGTCGCGGCGGTAACGTCTGGCCTACCGGTATTCCTGCCAGGCGTCATGGGAGCTAGCCCTGAACGTTGACCGCCGCAGCTCGATCTACCTGGAAGCTGTGACAAAGAGCTACGCTGTCCAAGACGGAAGCGCATCGATCGATGTGCTAGGCGACGTGAGTCTGCACGTCGAGCCGTCGCGCCTCGTTTGCGTGGCCGGCCGGTCAGGTTCTGGCAAGAGCACGCTGCTCAATATCGCGACCGGGTTTTTGGAGCCAGATAGAGGGGTCGTCCATTGGGAGGACGTGAGCGTCAGGGAGCTCAATGCTGATCAACGAGCGCGCTTCCGTGTCCGTCTTTTCGGCATCGTGTTTCAAACCGGTGCACTCATCAGGTCGCTAACCGCGATCGAGAACGTTGCGATCCCCGGGCTACCTCACGGTCTCAGTCGCGATAGTTGGACTCGAGCGGTTGCGTGTCTGGAGCTTGCCGGGGTCAGTCATCGTAGCCGCCACTTTCCCACCAGCCTCTCGGTTGGCGAAGCGCACCGAGTAGCGCTGGCCCGCGCGCTCTACCGGGATCCACCGATCTTGGTGTTGGATGAGCCGACTGCCAGCCTCGATGGGCAGTCGGCCGACTCGGTTGTCGAACTCCTGCGTGGGCTGCGAACATCCGGTAAAGCGCTCCTTGTCGCCTCCCACGATGGGCGGGTCATCGAGTGTGCCGACACGCTCGTTCGCTTGGATTAGTCCGACAAGTGAGCAGAGAGCAACAGGATCCTTCGGGCTGGGGGCACAATACCGACCTTCGGCTTGTGCCGCCAAGGGTCGCCCAACCCTAGGCGGCCCGTGCGTCGCACCTGGACCACCCGGCGCGGCCCGTTCCGCCGCCGAGGCGCGCCCGGTTTGCAGGGCCCTCTCGCTGATGAGGCGGCTCGACGGCCGGGCCGATGGAGGATCGGTACTTGACCACGCTTCGGGAAACCGGCGCGTCCACGTTCGGCCGCAGCCTGCGAAGCAACCTGTCCGTCGCTGAGCTCTAATAGGCTTCCATCCGTCGCCGCGAGGGAATCATCTCTGCCGAGGGCGCACTCGTCGTGAGGACTGGGCATCACACCGGCCGCTGACCCCGCGACAAGTTCATCGTCAAGGAGCAATCCAGCGTCGCCAGGATCTGGTGGACGGAGCTCAATCAGCCGATCAGCGAAGAGCCCACGACGCCCTTCGGGCGCGATTCGTCGAGCACTTGGCCGACGCCGAGCTGTTCGTTCAGGACTGCTTCGTGGGAGCGGACCCGGCCCACCGGCGCTCGCTGCGCGTCTACACCGAGTCCGCCTGGGCGAGCCTTTTCTGCGACAACCTGTTCATCCGACCTTCAGCGGCCGAGCTGCGCGACTTCGAGCCGAACTTCACGATTGTGGATGCTCCCTCCTTCAAGGCGGATCCCGCCCGGGACGGCACCCGCAGCGACACGGTGATCCTGGTCCACCTGGGACGGCGCGAGATCCTGGTGGGCGGCACACAGTACGCGGGCGAGATGAAGAAGGGCGCCTTCTCAGTGATGAACTACCTGCTTCCTGACGAGGGCGTGCTGCCGATGCACTCATCGGTCAATGTCGGCGAACGGGGCGACGTAGCCGTTTTTCTTTGGCCTCTCGGGGACGGGCAAGACCACGCTCTCCGCCGACCCAACCAGGACGCTGGTCGGCGACGACGAGCACGGTGGCCGCGCTGGGCAGATCCGGCGGCCACGGCCGGGCAGGTCCGTGTCCAGCTATGGCCAGTTTCTCGCGGCCGTCCTCACAGAAGGTCTGCCAGCGGTTCCCCGCCGCCCGTGCCGAGCAGGTCCAGCCAGGCCCGGCTGCCGACCGGAGCGGGGCTGAGACGGATCTTCCGATCGGCGAGCAGGGCTCGCAGCGGCTGGCCGCCAGATCCTCCAACGCCGGTCACGGGAGCCTCTAGGCCTGCTCCCGCGAGGTTTTGGCTCGTCACAGCCCACACCACCGACTGCTTCTCGAGGCCGAGCCCAGCCGCCGTCCGTCGCAGCCAGGCCGACCGCGCGTCACTCGGCACGACGAACAATGCCAGCCAGCCCCGCCGCCCGGCGAGGGCGCGGTCATAGGCTCGGAGCTTCTCGCGGATCGGCCTTCGGTGCTGGGTAGCCTCGTCGACCTCGAGGCAAACTACTGCTGAACCCGACGCTGAGCCAACCACGACGATAGCGTCGGGCGCGGGTGCCGCTCCGAGCACGCCTAGAGCCATCGCCTCGGTGAGCCAGGCTTGGACACGCGGTGAGCTCTCTGGATTGCCGGAACGGACGAGCGAGCAGACGGCTTCGACGGCGTCCAGGGTGTGCCCGAGGTAGGCGGTACCTCCCCGGCTCACACGGCGGTAGCCCAGGCGAGCGAGGCAGGGCCGCGACAGACGGTAGGCATAGGCGGAGCCGCCTTGGAGTCCCGCGGGCGGTAGGGCGGCACGCTCGAGGAGGCCGAGCTTCCAGAGCCCCAGGAGACGAGCTTGGGCAACCCGACGATGACCGTACGCCAGAACGGTCAGCTGAGCGACAGTCGCCGCGCCGGCTCGGTTGAGGATGCGCAGGACGGCCCGGTCACGCGTCCGGAGCCGACTTGGGTCCGCGAGGAGTGCCGCTGAGGCGGAACGGAAGCGAATGGCAGGTAGTGTCCCGCGCGACAGAGACGCTCCCGCATCGGCGGGAGCGCTCGTCGGACCGCTCGTCCGGGCGACCGACCCGGCGACCGATCGAGCGAATGGTGGCTCGCAGCTCACGGCTCGTCACCGCGTGCGCTGAATACACCGTCCCTGATTAGAGGCTTCACCTCTTGACCAGCCGCCACATCACCGCCCGCCCGCCGGTGGACCTCGGCTCGCACGTCCTCAAAGGTTCGGGCATCGCGAGCGTCGCTGGCCTTGGTGACCTCCTCGGCGACCGCCGGGTCGCCAGGCTCCGGCGGCACCACCCGTCCGCCATAGACGGTCGGCGTGCCGTCGGGTCCGGGCGTGCGCAGCACGAACTCGAAGCGGGCCAGATCGGACAGCCGCTCGGGCTGCAGCGGCGCAAAGAGCCGGCCGACCGAGCGCACGTCCTCGGCGCCGGGAGCGAGAAGGACGAGCGAGGCCGTGTTGGTCAGGATCGTCGAGCGGAGCCGCTCCCCGAGGCCAGCCAGGGACTGGCTGGCGAGCGCCAGAATGAGTCCGAACTTGCGGCCTTCCACCTCGATTCGACCGAGTCCTCGGGTGTCGAAGCGCTGAGCTTCGTCCACCACGAGTAGGTGCGGCCGACGTGAGGCGCGCGGGGTGCCCTGGCGGCCGACGGCATCGATGTAGTAGCGCGAGATGAGCATCGCCCCGAAAAGCGAGGCGTTATCGCCGCCCACGCGGGACAGATCGACGACCAGAATCCCGCCAGCGTCCATGAGCACCCGCGGCCGGATCGTGGAGAGGCCCTGGCCGACCACCGAGCGAATAGAGTCATAAGCGACGAACGCGCCGAGCTTGTTGAGCACCGCCTTGATCGAGGCGTCCCGCTCGCGCTCTCGGGGCGCGGGCCACTCGTTGCGCCAGAAGGCGGCCAGCATCGGGTCGGTGAGGTCCCTGGTGTAGGTGTCCCGAAACCTGTCGTCGGTGAGCAGCCGGACGAGTTCCAGGATCGTCTGTGGTTCCCGTTGGCGTAGCAGCGTGAGCAGGCCATGGCGCAGGTAGTGCTGCATCTTCGGTCCACAGAAGCGCGGCCAGAGGTCTTCCAGCATGTCCACGAACTCGGACGTCACCAGCTGCGCCTCGTCCGGCGAGCGACGCTCCAGGAAGTTGAAGCCACGCGGGTGGTCACGGTCGGCCAGCCGCAGCACGTGAACCCGGTCTCGGGCGCTGGGCGGGACGCGCGAGAGGATGTCGTCGGCGAGGTCGCCGTGGGGGTCGATCACCGTGCCCCCCAGCGGCGAGCGCATGAGCTCGTCGACGAGGGTCAGCAGCAACGTGCTCTTGCCCGAACCGGTCGCCCCGAACACGGCGAGATGGCGGGCCAGCGAATCGGTCGAGAGGGCGACCGGGCCGCGAGCGCCGTGACCGATGACCAGCCGCGCCGAGTCAGTGGCGGGCGCTGGCGGGGCCGACCCCGATAGCGGGCGGCGACGCCTGACGCCCGTCCGATCGACCGCCTCGTCGGGCAGCGACCAGAGCTGCGCCACCTCCCAGTCGGCGAAGTGCATGGCCGATCCGCCTGTCGCTGGGCGCCCCGTGACCCGCCAGGCGATCCCCTGCCGGCCGTCGCCCAGCACGTCGCTGAACGAGACGAGGCGCCAGAGCACTGCCTTTGCAATCGACACGTCGGCGCCCGCAACCTCGAGCGTCGCACGTGTCGCGAAGCCGACGACGCCCTGCCGCTTACGCTTCAGTGCTTCCCGCTCGGCCGCCGAGACCCTGCGCTCAGACGGCTCGTGATCGGCCGATGTACGGGACAGCAGCGCGTCGACGATTGCCGTGCCGACCAGCGCGGCGACGGACGGGCCGCTGGTCTCAGGCTCGACCACCCGCCGCCAGGCCTCCGGCGGCAGCGCGCGCAGATAGAGCGAGAGGCGCACCTCGACCGGCCACGAGAGGGCCGCGAGCAGGCGCGCCAGGCGCGGCACGGCACGTCCGTCGAGCGACCCCACGGCATGGAGCGCCCAGGCCTCGGATGCCACCAGGGACGCACCGGCTGAGGCCGTGGCGGGGCGATCGTCAGGCGGCACTTCCTCGAGGTCGATCCCGGGACAGGCCGCCCCGAGCGCGACGCTCACCGCCGGTTCGAGCTGGCGCGGGCAGTCGATCTGCCAGCGCAGCAGCCCCTCGCGCCACAACAGACGTAGCTCCACCGACGGCCAGCCGACGGCAAAGCCGCCAAAGCCGCCGACGCCGCGGCGGTGGCGGGGATGCAGCGCACGGATCAGCTCGATCGCGGCGTCAGGATCAGGCTCGCGACCGGCCGGCACGAGCAGCTCGAGACGGACCGTCTCCGCCTCGAGCGTCCGCTCGTAAGCGGCCTGGCGGAGGCAACGCACGAGGCGCGGGCCGAGCAGCAGCGCCGCCACGAGAGCGGCGGCGCCGAGGAAGGCCGGCAGCACTTGCCCGAGGACCGGGAGGAGCAGCTCGAGCGGCGTCTCGATCGCCATCGTCTACTCCGCCGACGGCAGGATGCTCAAGGGATCGACCGGCTCACCGCCGTCGTGGACCTCGAGGTGGAGGTGCGCCCCCGTCGTCCGTCCCGTCAGCCCGATCGCGCCGAGCCGGTCGCCGGCCACCACGAGCTGGCCCTCGCTGACCGCGAGAGCTGGCGACAGGTGCCCGTAGAGCGAGCTGACCCGGTCGGTGTGCTCGACGATCACGACCACGGCCCCATCGGCCACACGGCCGGCGAGCGCCACGCGACCCGCCGCGATGGAGCGAACCGGCCTGCCCAGCGGCGCCGCGATGTCGAGCCCGTCGTGGAAGTGGGGGTAGCAGGTGCCGCGGTAACAGAGTGCCGGCTCGCCCGTGAAGGTCGTGGGTCCGAAGCGCTGCGTGATGCGGCCACCCTCGAGCGGCCAGGCGACGGCCGCTCCGTAGCCGTAGCGGCGGGCCCAGCCGAGCACGAGCGGCGGGTACCAGTCGGCCGGGTTGTAGCGGAAGAGCGCGCGCCGCCAATCGCGCGGGGCGCCGTTGGAGCGCAGGTAGGCCGCGGCGGCCGGGATAGCGTCGGCCGGGTCGCAAAGGTCAGCGTCGCGGATTTCCGCCAGCCGTGCGGCGTGGACGAAGGTCGCTTCCAGGAACTGCATCGGGCCGCGCGCGCCGGCATGGTTTGGCGCGCAGTCGGATGCCGCCCGACCGTGGTTCGTCTCGACCCGCCCGACCGCCGCGAGCACCGACCAGTCGAGCCCGAATCGCAGGCCCGCCTCCTGGTAAAGCAAGAGGTAGTCAGACGGGATGCCCGACACCTCGGCCGGCACGGCGTCGGGGACCTCGACCGCGGCGAGCGCGCCCCAGTTCCCCGCGAGCACGCCGACCGAGCCCGCCAGGATGACGAGCACGAGGAGGGGGATGGCGCAGCCGATGCCGGCGCAGCCCAGCCCGGCGCGCCTCAACCAGTATCGGGGGCGTCGTACCTCTTTCGGGCTTGCTCCAACAGATCAGCGGGCCGGGTGGTAAGGAGCGCGTACTCGCGCCGCGACACGGTCGCCTCAAAGGCGGTGTGACTGCGGCCCACGAAGAGCAGTCCCTCGCCCGGCCTAGCGTGGACGAGGAGCCTGCGCTCTGCTGGGGTGAGATCGAAGTAGCGGGCCAGTACATCCGCGCCCTCTGGCGTCTGCCCCAGCAGGATGCGCAGGTCGCACTGCTTCACGACCGCCTCGCCGAAGTCCGAGCGCAGAAACTCGACGATGTCCTGCGTGGCGAGCTGGAGGCCGGCGTGGTAGTGGCGCGCCGAGCGGGCGAGTTCCTCTACGAACTCCGCCCCCGATGGCTGGCGCATCACCTTCCAGGCCTCATCGATCACGACGAGCTTGGGTGCCAGGTCGCGGCGCACGACGTCCCATAGCAGGGTCAGGGCGGCGAGCTGAGCGACCGAGCGGACCTCGGCATCGGAGACCTCGGCGAGGCCGATGACGAGCAGCCGGGGGTCGAGCGGGAGTGGCTCTCCGGCGGCGAACAGGCGGGCCAGTGAGCCGGTCGCCCAGCGCTCGAGGCGGTGGGCCAGCGGCAGACCACCGACCGTCCTCGTGAGCTGGTCGACGAGCACCGCCAGGACCGGCGCCGGCCGCTCGTGTGTCTGTGGGTCGGGGCCAATACCGGCCTCTTCGTAGGCCGCGCGCAGCGCGAGGTCGAGGGCGGGACGCTCGTCGCGGGTGAGCCCGCCGGCCATGGCTCCGATGAGCCTCGCCAACGCCGTCAGCTTCGCGCTGAAGGCGCCCTCGCTCCGCGCGCCGCTGAGCACGAACGGATTGAGCCCGACGCCCGCTCCCCCAATAGACATGTACGTGCCGCCCAGCTCGCGCACGAGGCGGGCGTAGTCGCCCAGCGGGTCGACGCCCAGCACCCGGATCCCACAGAGGTACGAGCGGGCCATCTCGGCACCGGTGGACATCGTCTTGCCCGTACCGGTCTGGCCCAGCACGAGGGCGTTGTGCGAGCTGTGAGCGAAGCGGTCGAGAACGATGGGTGCGCCAGTCCCACGGACACGCCCATAGAGGTGGCCCGACGGCTCGAACAGGTCGGAGGCCGTATGGAGGAGGGAGGCGGCCAGCGACGCCGAGTCAAGATTGCGTTCGCTGACGGGATTCGAAGCCGGCCCGGGCAGGACCGAGCGCCACGCCTCGTCAATCCGCAGGATGGAGGGCTCGAGCTCGACCTGCAGGCCACGGGCCTCCAGGCAAAGAGCCTTAACGCGCTCCGCAAGC
>JACDFU010000002.1:35792-48559 GCA_013815585.1 Chloroflexota bacterium | reverse complement strand
GCGGAGAGCTGGCCCCGTTCCGGCGTGTAGCCGTACTGCGGTGGCACGCCGGCGCGTGCCGCTTCCCTGGCGGCCTCGGTCTCGATCTCGCTCGTGAACTCGATCGTGCGAGGGGAGATGACGTCATCGGGCGCCAGCTCGCCTACGTCGGCGGTGAAGTGCGAGGGGAAGAGGGAGAGGCGCGAAGGCAGGATGTCGATCGCCAGGACCGCGGCGAGGACGGCCACGAGGATGGTGCTCGCGACGATGAGCCGAGAGGCGTCGCGGCGAGTGAACGGTGCGGCGCGCCTGAACGCGCGGCGGGCGAGCATCAGTCAGGCCGCTTTCGGGGGGTCGGCGTCTGGACCGTCGCCGTACGTGTGGCCGTGGCCGTGCTTGTGGCCATCGCCGTGGGCATGGGCCGCCAGATCCCGGCGCGCCAGCTCCTTCGCCACCAGGCCGCTGACCATCTTTCCATCGGCCCGGCCACGGGTCCGTGGAGACAGGACCGACATCACGCGGCCAAGGTCCCGAGCAGAGCTCGCTCCGACCTCGTCGATGGCAGCCGAAATCATGGTTCGGAGCTCGTCCTCACCGAGGGCAGCCGGCAGCAGCTCCGACAGAACCGCGATCTCCGCCTCTTCACGCGCCGCCATCTCGACACGGCCGCCGTTGCGAAAGGCCTCGACCGATTCGCGTCGAGTCTTCACCTCGCGCGCGAGAATGCCAACCAGCTCATCGTCGCTGAGCGGACGTCGAGCGGCCTTCTCCGCGTTCTGCGCGGCCGCCATGGCCATGCGCAGCGTGTCACGGCGCAGCTCGTCCTGGCTGCGCATCGCGGACGTCAGCTCTGCCTTGAGGCGTTCCTGAAGGGTCACCGGATGTGGGTTCCTCGGGCTGGTCGCCCGGGATGCCATGGGGTCGGCCGACGGATCGACCGCGACGCCCTAGGCCTGGCGGGCGACCTTCTTGCGCTTGGCTTCCTTGCGCTTCCGCTTGACGCTGGGCTTCTCGTAGTGTTCCCGGCGCCGAGCCTCAGCGAGGATGCCGCTCTGCTGGATCTTCTTGTTGAATCGCCGCAGCGCGCTCTCGAAGGTCTCGTTCTCCCCGACTCGGACCTCTGCCAATCCGGTATCACCTCCCACCGGCCAGGGCTTCGCCTCGTCGCGATCGCCCGGGGCCGGAGGTCGGGGGAGCGCGCGCACGGTCGAGGATCCCCTCTGGAGCTCACCGTGCGAGGGCCCGCGGAGTCTACCCGAGGGTCAGGAGGGGGTCAATGGAGCGTGAAAGGCGTGGCGCTCGACCATCATCTGATCATTTGCTCGGCCCAAGAGCACTAGAGTCGATCTGCCCACGTCGAAAGCCGGTTTCTGGCCACTTGCCCCTCGCAGGGTCATTAGGAGGGCCAGACGGCGCGAGGAAGCCTCGAGCCTGAACAGCAACTGCGTTAACGATCCCCACGCGCTCGTATGACCCGGAAATGGCGGATCGAAGGATGTAACGAGCGTCAGGCGAGCTTGTGTCCAGGAATCGATGGCAAAAGATATGCCCGCGGGTCGAGCGGTGGCCGCGGGAGCCCGCGATGATGTCGGCCGTGCAGGTCCCACCGCAGCCGCAGCGACTCCGCGTGCAAGCGGCGAAGATCCGCCGCCGGGCGCCGCCGCCGGCGCTCGTGCTCGTCCTTGGCTTCGCGGCTCTGATCGCCATCGGAACCCTGCTGCTGATGCTGCCGATCTCCAGCCAGGCGAGGTCGTGGACGCCGCCACTCGAGGCACTCTTCACCTCCACGTCGGCCGTCTGCGTCACCGGCCTCGTGGTCGTGGACACAGGCACCTACTGGAGCGGCTTCGGGCAAGTGGTGATCCTGCTGCTCATGCAGGCCGGCGGTTTCGGATTCATGACCGGCTCCACGCTGCTGCTCCTCCTGCTCGTTGGCCGCCGGACGAGTCTCCGAGACCGCATCGCCGTCCAGCAATCGCTCGGCGCACCGCAGCTCGGCAGCGTCATGGCGCTGGTCCGGCGCATCGCGGTGTTCACGCTCGCGCTCGAGGCCATCGGCGCCGCTGCGCTCGGCGCCCGATTCCTGGTCGGCGGAGAGGCCGGCGACCCAATCCGGGCCGCCTGGTGGGGCATCTTTCACTCGATCTCGGCCTTCAACAACGCCGGGTTTGACCTCTTCGGCGAATTTCGCAGTGTCACAGCGTTCGTTCACGATCCGGTCGTCCTGGGTCTGCTGGGCGGGCTCGTGGTGGTCGGCGGAATCGGCTACGCGATCGTCGGCGACGTCTGGCAGAAGCGGAGGTGGAGGCGGCTGGCCGTGGAGACCCGCCTGGTGCTGCTGACCACCCTGGCCCTGCTCGTCGTGGGCACGGTCGCCATCGCGGCGATCGAGTGGACCCAGCCGCGGACGCTCGGTTCGCTTCCGGCGGAAGCGCGGGTGCTGAACGCGGCGTTTCACTCAGCGGTTGCGCGGACGGCAGGCTTCAACTCCCTCGACACGAGCGCGCTCCTGGAGCCGACTCTCTTCGGCCTCATGGCGCTGATGTTCATCGGCGGCGCCTCCGGTTCGCCGGCCGGCGGCATCAAGGTCAATACCTTCAGCGTCCTGCTGGTGGCCATCGTGTCCACGGCTCGCGGCCGGCCATCGGCCGAGGCATTCGGGCGCAGGATTCAGCACGAGACGGTCTATCGCGCGCTGGCCGTGGCTCTCCTGTCGATCGCCTTCGTGTTCGCGGTTGGCTTCGCCCTCTCGCTCACCTCGCGCGCGCCGTTCATCGAACTGATCTTCGAGACGGTCTCAGCCTTCGCCACCGTGGGTCTCAGCACCGGCATCACCCGCGAGCTCGAGGCTGTACCGCGCGTGCTTCTCATCCTGGCCATGTTCGTGGGGCGGCTCGGGCCGCTGACACTGGTGCTAGCGCTCGCCTCACAGCGCCAGCCCGTATCGTTCCGTCCGGCGGTCGAGTCGGTAAGGATCGGATGAGGCCATGACGATGCAACGATCACGCGGTAGTGGTGCGCGGGACCAGGTTCTCGTGGTCGGCCTGGGCCGGTTCGGGTCCGCGCTGGCGCGGGAGCTCGAGGTCCTCGGGCACGAGGTTCTCGCGGTGGACGCGAACGAATCGATCGTCAACGAGCTCGCGCCCGACGTCACCCACGCGCTCCAGCTCGACGCAACCGACGAAGCGGCCCTCCGCGCTGCGGGCGCGGGCGACTTCCCGACGGCAATGATCGCGATCAGCAGTGACACCGAGGCCAGCATCTTCGCCGCCATGGCGCTCAAACGGCTGGGCGTGAAGACGGTGATTGCCAAGGCCGGCAGCCAGCTGCACGGGGCGATCCTCGAGCGGGTGGGCGTTGACCGGGTGGTCTATCCGGAGGCCGAGATGGCCGTGCAGGTCGCGCGCACCCACGGCAACCCGAACGTCATCGAGTACCTCAACGTGGCGCCTAACGTGGGATTGGAGAAGATCTCACCGCCGGCCTCCTTCGTGGGCCAGACCATGGCCGACCTGGACCTCCCGGGCCGGCTGGGGTTGACGCCGATCGCACTCCGACGCGGCGACCGCGTGACGGTCAACCCGGGTCCGTCCGAGCGGATCGGCGAGGGCGACGAACTGATCCTCATCGGGCCCGACGATCGACTGGAGCGGCTCCGCCAGTAGTTGGGGCGAGTCGAGCGCCCGGTCCGAGGTCATGAGGCTCACATTCCGCCCCTCCAGCGAGCTCCATGAGCGGGCCCTCGCGATCTTCGAGGCGGAACGGCGGCGTCTCGCGGACCTGGCCCCCGGTGGCGAGCTCGTGCTGACGGGCGCGACCTCCCTCCCGGCCGCGCTGACACGAGGCGACGTCGATCTGCATCTGCGCGTCCCACCGCCTGGCTTCTCCATGACGGTGAAGGCGTTGAAGCAGCCATATCGGGTCGTTCATCCGGAGATCTGGACCGAGACCCTGGCCACGTTCGAGGTGCCGGACGCCCCGCTCCCCACGGGGGTGGCGGTGACGCCCATCGGTTCGGACCACGACATTCGGTTCACCAAGAGCTGGGCGCTCCTCGCACGCGCGCCCCAGCTTCTCGAGGCCTACAACGACCTCAAGCGCCGGCATGAAGGCGGGGATGTCGACGCCTACGAGGCTGCCAAGTCGGCCTTCTTCACGGAGCTCCTGGGCCGATGACGACGGCGCAGCGACCCCGGCCCGCGGCGTCGTAGGGCTGAACTGTGCGTTCAGGGTGACCATCGTCCGGGTCGTGGCCATGGGCGACCAGATGGCACACTAGGCGCACCCGCCCCTCCCCGCCGGAGATGAAACGAATGCCGTTCGCCCCTCGCCGCTCGCCTTCCCGCCGACGCGCGCTCCGCGTGTTGCTTGCCACGTCGATCGCGGCGGGCACCCTTGCCGGTGTCCTGGCATCGCCAGTGGCCGCTACCCATGTGTCGCTGGTGAAGAGCGGCTTCGCGAGCCCGGTCTTCCTGACCCACTCCGGTGACAGCCGACTCTACGTGGTGGAAAGGCGCGGCGTGATCAAGGTGCGCGGTACGGACTACGTGTGGCGGATCTTCCTGAACATCGACGGTCGCGTAATCAACGGCGGGAGCGAGCAGGGCCTTCTTGGCCTGGCCTTCCATCCCGACTACAACAACTCGGCCGCCTGGGGTTACCGGCGCTTCTACGTCAACTACATCAACAACAGCGGCGACACGCAGATCGCCGAGTATCTGCGCCACAAGGACACGCGCAACGACGCGCTCGAGGGTACCGAGCGCCGGCTCCTCAGGATCGACCAGCCCTATTCCAACCACAACGGCGGCTGGCTGGGCTTCGGCAAGGACCGCTATCTCTACGCTGCGATGGGCGACGGCGGAAGCTCGGGCGATCCGGCGGAGCGCGCGCAGGACAAGGGCAGCCTGCTGGGCAAGATCCTGCGAATCATCCCGAACGCCTCGACCACCGGCTACACCAGCCCGGCCACGAACCCCTTCGCGGGCGACACCCCCGGCGACGGACGAATCTGGGCACTCGGCCTCCGGAACCCGTGGCGCGTCTCCCACGACCGACTCACGGGCGACATCTGGATCGGCGACGTCGGCCAGAACCGCCAGGAGGAGATCGACCGCTCGCTCGCGAACGACGGCGGGACGGGCGCCGGCTGGGGCGTCAACTACGGCTGGGATCGCTGGGAAGGTCGGCTCGTCTATGAAGGCTCCGGAAGCCGGACCGGATACCGCTTCCCGATCGCCGTGTACAGCCGGTCGAACGGCAACTGCGCGGTGACCGGCGGCTACGTCTCGCGCCGCAGCGGCGCCACCACCCTCGCCGGAAGGTACGTCTTCGGTGACTACTGCAGCGGTCGCATTTGGTCGATCAGCGCCGGCTCGCCGGACAACTACGAGACGCCGAAGCTGGAGTACGACACCTCGTACAACATCAGCTCCTTCGGCGAGGACGCGAGCGGACGGCTCTACGTGGTGGACCTGAACGGGTCCGTCTACCGCCTCAACGGCACGTAGGAAGCGCCCGAAATGAACCGCATCGGGCGGCAGGCGGCGCTGGCCCTGCTGGCGACGACCCTGCTGGCATCGCTGCTTGCCTCGCCCGTCGCGGCGGCCGAGCCCAGCTTCACCGCGGGCGTCGTCCAGTCGGGCCTGACCGTGCCCTGGGACATCGCATTCGTGCCGGACGGCCGGATGATCGTGACGGAGCGACCAGGCCGGGTGCGCGTCTACGCGGATGGCAACCGGAACGCCGCCCTCCTGCGCACTACCACGATCGCGAGTGTCCGGGCCGAGGGAGAGGCGGGCCTCATGGGCGTCGCGGTCGATCCTGACTTCTCCACTCGACCCTACCTCTACCTGTGCGCCTCGCGGCAGGTCGACGGGACGTGGCGCAACCAGGTGCTGCGCTATCGGCTGCTCGGGGACAGCACCCTCAGCTTCGATGGTTACGTGATCCGCTGGAACATGATCGCCGCAGCCGTCCACAACGGCTGCGCGGTCGAGATCGGGCCGGACCGCATGGTCTATGTCTCGATGGGCGACGCCGCCCAGGCCGGCCTGGCGCAGGACAGCGCCAGCAACAACGGCAAGGTCCTCCGCGCCAAGCGGAACGGTGGCATCCCCGCCGACAACCCGGTCTTCCCGGGCCAGACCACGCCGTCCTACGTCTGGAGCAAGGGCCATCGGAATCCGCAGGGCCTCGCCTTCGAGCCAGGGACGGGGCGCCTCTACGCCATCGAGCACGGGCCCGATCGCGACGACGAGATCAACTGGATTCGCGCGGGCCGCAACTACGGCTGGCCCGACTGCGCCGGCTCCGGCTGCGGCTTCACCCCGCCCATCTGGGAGTCGAACTCCCCGACCATCGCCACGTCGGGCGGCGCCTTCGTCTCCGGGGGCAACTGGGGTGACGCGAGCGGCGACCTCTTCGTGGCCACACTCAAGGAGCAGGACCTGCGGCGCTTCGACGTCAGCGCGGACAGCCTCTCCGCCACGAACGTGGCCACGCTCTACGACGGCGCCTACGGCCGACTCAGGGCGGTCGCACGGCTGGGCAACCGGCTCTACCTCTCCACCTCGAACGGGAGCGAGGACCGGATCGTCAGGATCATCTCCACGACCCCGTGAACGCCTGCCATAGTGGCGGGCATGTCGGGGCGGACCGAGCTGCCTGAAGCGACCGGGTTCGGGTCACTGCTTGACATCCTGGACTTTGCGGTCGAGCACTACGGTGACGACGCGCTCATGTCGCTCCAGACCGACGAACGCCTGGAGCTGACCTGGTCCGCTCGCGAGCTGGACCGACGCTCCAGGCTCGTGGCCTGGCGACTGCGCGGCCTGGGGCTTCGACCTGGTGACCGCCTTCTGACCTGGGCTCCCCCAGGCCCGGACCTGGCTGCCGTCTACTTCGGCGCCATGCGAGCGGGGGTGACCCTCGTGCCACTGGACCTGCGCATGACGCACGAGGTCGTGCGCCGGATCGCAGACCGCGCCGAGACCCAATGGCTGGCGATCGGCTCGGGCCGGGACGCTCCCCAGGTCGGGGAGGCAGGCCTGGCGCATTTCCAGACGCGCACCGTCCACTCACTGACGAGCGAGCCCTCGCACGAGAGCGCCTCGGGCGCAGACGAGGGCGATGTCGATGCCGACTTCCCGCGGGACTGGGAGACGCGCCTGGCGGCCTGGGCACACCCAGTGCGGGACGATCTGTTCGAGATCGTCTTCACGTCAGGCACGACCGGCCACCCCAAGGGCGTGATGCTGACGCACGGCAACGTGCTCGCGACGATGGAGGCGGCGAACCGGATCATCCCTGCCTGGCAGCACCGGATCGTCTCGCTCCTGCCGCTCTCCCACCTGTTCGGGCAGCTCGAGCTGGTCTACGCGGTCATGCTCGGCGCACCGATCCTGTACCTGCGGTCCCGAAACCCCCGGATCATCTTCCTCGCCATCCGGAAACACCGCGTGACGACCATGGTCGTGGTGCCGCAACTGCTCGATCTCTTCTGGCGGGGAATCACGCGAGAGGTGGACAAGCAGGGCCGAACGAAGACGTTCGATCGCCTGCGCTCGATCGCACGTCTCCTCCCCTACTGGCTCCGTCGGCTCATCTTCCGGCGAGTCCATGCCCAGCTGGGGGGACAGCTCCGGCTCTTCATCTGCTCGGCGGCGTTTCTGCCGCCGCCGCTCCAGCAGGCCTGGGAGGACATGGGCGTCATCGTCCTGCAGGGGTACGGCACCACGGAGAGCGGCTTTGCGACCGCGAACTCCATCAAGTCCCATCCCCCAGGCGTGGTCGGTCGGCCGGTGCCTCCCAACGAGGTTCTGTTGGCAAGCCCGGAGAACGAGATTCTTCTTCGGGGACCGGCCGTCTTCCAGGGTTACTGGCACGATGCTGAGGCGACTGCCGCGGCGCTCGACGGTGATCGGTCGTATCACACGGGCGACGTGGGCCACTTCGACCGGCACGGCAACCTGGTCCTCAGCGGCCGGATCAAGGACATGATCGTGTTGCCCAACGGCTTGAATGTCTTCCCCGAGGACATCGAGAAGGCCCTGCAGGTGGCCGGCCTGCGCGAGCCAGTCGTCCTGGAGGCGGCTGTGGGCAGAATCGAGGCCGTGATCCTGCACCCCGACGCGGCCTATCCCGGCCAGCCAACCTCGGATGCGGGCGACGGGGCGGCCGTTGGCGCCGGCGAGCCCACGCTCTCCCCGGAGCAGCGGGCCGTCGTCGAGGCAGCCGTGAAGGCAGCGAACAGGCAGCTCGGGATCCATCAGCGCGTCGAAGGCTGGTCCCTCTGGCCCGAGGCCGACTACCCGCGCACCCATACCCTCAAGGTTCGGCGAGATCTCGTGCGCAAGAGGTTTGGCGGTCTAGCAGCCGGCGTCGAGCCTGCCGGCGGCGAGCCTGCCGGCGCCGCAGCCGGAGAGCGCTGACCTGATGCGGATCGTGCTCGGCCACGGGGCCTCCGGGACGGCCGCGTCGATGAAGCCGCACGTGGACGGCCTGCGTCGGCGGGGCGTGGATGCGCTGGCGATCGACCTTCCGAAGGGACGCGCGGAGCGGGCCGTCGACGCCTACGAGCGGGCGGCCAGCCCCAGCCCGCAGGACGTGATCGGTGGTCAGTCATATGGGGGGCGGGTCGCAAGCATGCTCGCCGCGCGTCAGCCCGTCGCCGGGCTGCTCCTGCTCAGCTATCCGCTCCATCCGCCCGGAAAGAAGGACTGGGAGGAGCGGGTCCGTCACTGGCCGGAGATCCATTGCCCGGTCCTGCTGCTCAGCGGCGAGGCCGATCCCCTGGCCCGGATGGAGTTCCTCCAACGGGCGGTCGGTCGCCTCGAGAACGCGGAACTGGTCACCTATCCGCGACTGGGCCACACCCTCAAGCCGGTCCTGGAGGACGTGCTGGATCGCGCCGCCGCCTGGGCGCTGGGCATCGCGAGGGGCTCATGAATGCGGCCAGAAGCGTATCTGACGCTGCGCAAGGCAAGATGGCCGTTGGATGAGGCCACGTAGGGTCAGTGCTTCGTTCCGCCACTACTTCGCGGATACCCGTACGCGCGGGCGAGGCGGCCTACGGCCGCCTCGTGCGCGAAGCGCAGACTGCGTCCCCGAGCGTACGGGTGGCTGTCAAGTGAGATACAGGACCTCGTTGGTCCTTAGAGCATCTGGCGCTGTCTTGACGCAGCCGGAAGTGCGACTAGTATTGCTATATGGCAATACTTCATGCAATGTCACTGGACGGTGCTCTTCCCGCCGCTGACGCTGCCCGCTTGCTTGGATTATCGGCTCAGCGCGTCCGAGCTCTCCTAGCCGAGGGTGAACTCCCAGGTCAGAAGGTGGCGGGGCGGTGGTTCGTCGACCGCTCCGCCCTGCAGCGGCGCCTCCGCAATCCCAAGTTGTCTGGGCGCCCGTACTCACCTGCACACGCCTGGGCCCTGATCGCCTTGGCGGAAGGCGAAAACCCGAAGTGGCTTGACGCATCGAACCGCTCCCGCCTCCGCCGTCTCCTGCGGGAGCAGGACCTGCAGGAGATTCTCCCGTCCCTGGCCCGACGAGGTCGGCGACTTCAGCTTCGCGCCCACGCCTCCGACCTTCCGCGCATCGAGGCCGAGCCGGATGTCGTTCGGAGCGGGGTGAGCGCGGCCTCGGAACACCGCCTTGAGATCCTCGCGCCAGGCGTTCTGGAGGCATACGTTCCAGCTCGACGCCTACCTCAACTCGAGCGACGTTTTCGCCTGAAGCCAAGTGCGGACGCGAACGTCATCCTGCACGTTGTCGATGGCCCATGGCCATTCTCCCCCGAGCAGCGCCTCGCTCCGCGGCTTGCTGCTGTCCTGGATCTGTTCGACCACGACGATGAGCGCACCCGTCGGGCAGCCCAGCGCGCTTTGAGGAGTTACAAGCCGGCGGAGGCATGAACCCAGTCGAAATCCACAGCGGTGTCGAGGCGGAAATGGCGCTGTGGAGAGCGACGGCTGAGCTTGCGTCCGCTCTTCCGAAAGGTTCCTGGACCCTCGTCGGAGCACAGATGGTGTTTCTGCTCGCGTACGAACATGACCTGCCGACCGGCCGGACGAGCGGAGACGTCGATCTGATGATGGACGTCCGTGCCCTGACCGGTGCCACGCAGGAAGCGTCGGCGACCATGGAGCGTCTCGGGTACGAACTCGACCGACCGTCGCCGGATGGGCGGGCCCATCGATTCCGTCGTGTCGACGCCGTCGTCGACGTACTCGCGCCCGATGGGACCGGGGGACGAGCCTCTCTACTGACGATTCCGCCCGGTAGGACGATCGCTGTGGCTGGTGGGTCGCAGGCTCTCGCCCGCAGCCGACAGGTCCGGGTCCTGCTGGAAGGCCGAGAAGTTGAGATTCCCTGTCCATCGGTGCTCGGAGCGATCCTGATCAAGGCACGGGCCGTCGACGTCGCCGAGGATCCGGACAAGCACCGAAGCGATCTCGCGTTGCTTCTGGCGGCCGTTGATGATCCTAGGTCGCTGCGGGATGAGATGCGCAGGACCGAACGAGGTTGGCTTCGACGCAGGCGCGAGCTCCATGATCCTCGTCATCCTGCATGGCTGACCTCCCCAAGCGCGGAAGAGGCGAGGATCGCGCTCGAGATCCTGGTCGAGTAGGCGGACTTCGTCCGACCAGCGCGCTCGCTTTCCTGGGTAGCCTCAGGTGCCTGTCCTTGATCCTGGCGGCTACCGGTCAGAGCCAGCGACGATGCCTGGGCCTGGAGCCTCCTCTTCGGCGCGCTCCAGCGCTTCGTCGATCGCCTGGGGCAGTTCGATCTCCTGCTGCTCCACGGGCCCCTCGAGCTGCTTGAGCTTCGGTGGCCTCGCCTTCCAACCCGAAAGGTTCTGTAGCACCTCCCCGTAGAAGCTCGTCGTAGCAATCACCACGCTGTCGATGAACGAACCTCGCCCGGCTGCACGATTCACTCCCATGTCGCGGGTGACGCTCAGGCGAAATCCCCGAATCTCGCGCGGCTTCTCGGGCAGCAACAGCGCAGGGTTGTCCCGTACCGCGCCGAGCTGTGCTGTCAAAGTCGCGGAGCTGCGCGAGATCATCGCCTCCACGGTTGTGTTGGGGGGTGCCTTCTGCAGTTGGCGAAGGAGCCAAGAGACCCGGCCGCGAGACTGGCCCTCCTTCGGCGCATCGAGCTGGGTCGAGACTGAGACCTGGCGGGAGGCAAGGTCGGCGACGACGAGGAGCGATCCGGCCGTATTCGGAATTTGCAACTCAGCGTAGAGACGCCCGGTCGTCGCAAGTGATTCACGCAGCGCTTGCTGCCGGCCCCCCGGCGTGGCCTCCTCGCGGCGAAGAACCTCTTTCACGTCTCGGCCAAGATCCTTGGTCAGACCGAGGCTGACGTACCTGACGAGCTCGTCCCACCGGCTCGCCACTGCCGCGACGTGGGAGTCGCCCTTTCGCAGCGTCCGGAGGCGAGCTCCGTCGCGAGCCGCCGTCCAGCTCGGACCCATGTCGTCGAACTGAACGACGCCCGAACGTGGATCCGAGAGATACCTGATCAGTTCGCCAAGGATGTAGGCCTGATCACGGTCCCTGACGCCCCGGTGCTGCTTCTGTACCTCGGCCTCGGTGAGCACCTCGACCCACGACCAGTGGTGGATCGCTACGCGCCTCAGCTTCTTGCGATCGATTTCGATCGGGTATTGAGACGACTTGGTCGTGTACTGGTTCGAAATGGAGAGCACTGCATCCAACGACTGAGCTCGGGCAAGGTCGAGATACGACTCCATCTGCTCAGCGACCAGCGGCTGGCCTGCGATCTTGCACTCCACGAGCGCACTCCAGACCCTCGCACCACGCGTTACGACAATCAGGCCGTCGGGTCGGATCGTACGGCCACCATCGATCTTGAACGGCACCTCCACGAACGCCTCGATGCGCCCATCGGGGGCACCCAGGGGCTTGAGGAGCGCCCGACCGAATTCGTCGACAACCGACAGGACCGCGAGCAGCGCCGAGGCAGCGTTGCGTTCCTTGGCCTCAACGCCGGTGGCTGACGTGATGGGAATGAGCCTTGCGACCGGCCAGCGCTCGTCTCTCATCAAACGGTCAGTCCTCCACCTCACCAACCCGGGTGTCAAATCACTTGAGCCCGGTCAGGTTACCGCGCGACCGGGATCGGTTGGCCGACGCTCGACACGAGATTGAAGGCCCGTTCCGTGCGCGCCGGGTCGTCGGACCGCTCGCGGGACCACCACGTGAAGATGACGGTGCCGCCCTCCTGGGCGACCGCGAACTGCGCGTCCAGGGCGTAATTCGTCTGGCCAAACCCGCTACCGAGATGGCGCCCCAGCGCTGCGCCGGCGGTCGCGGCACTCGCTGCCTCGGGGAACTCGTAGACCGTCACGTATCCGGCGTTCGGATCACCGACATCGACCTGGAAGACGGCGCGGGGCGCGGCGCTCAGCTCCGGTGGCTCGGAGGTCCGAAATGCGCGATTGACCAGCTCCAGGCGGAAACCTTCTGGCTCGAGCGCACCGCGTAGTGCCGCCGCTGCCCCGCTCAACTGCGTGGTCAGCGATTGGAGTGGTGTGGGCGCGGCGATGGAAGCCTCCTCGGCAGGGGTTGCCGGGCCGGAGCCGGACGGCGCGACGCCGCCACACGCGCCCGACACGATGGACGCCATGAGCGCGAGCAGTGCGGCACGACGGCGGCGCGGTGCCATCGGGGTCATCCGGGCGGCCAGGAGAGCGACCTTCCGCCAAGCAGGTGGAGGTGGAGATGGTCGACGGACTGCCCGGCCGCCTTGCCCAC
>JACDFU010000002.1:0-35782 GCA_013815585.1 Chloroflexota bacterium | reverse complement strand
TCGTGACCAGCCGGTAGCCACTGCCAGCCACATTCTCCTGTTCGGCGACCCGCGCGGCCGCGGCGAGCATGCTCCCCAGCAGCGGACCGTCCTCTGCGCTCAGCTCGGCGGCTGAGCGGATGTGCCGGCGGGGAATGATCAGCACGTGGGTCGGCGCCTGGGGATTGACGTCGTGGAAGGCGAAGACATCGGTGTCCTCGTAGGCTACGCGGGCAGGAATCTCACCGGCGGAGATCCGGCAGAAGAGGCAGTCGTTGTCGGCCATCAGGCTCTCCCTCGTGTCACCAGAGCGTGGGTTTGGTACTCATCAGGAAGCCGATCAGCCCGATGGCGCCGGCCATGGCGTAGCTCACGTACCGCTGGCGCCGGGCCCGGCGCCGCCAGGTCGCATCGTCGGCCCGGTCCGCGGAGCGCAGGAAGAGGCGCCGCAGGTTGGGTCGTTGGATGAAAAAGGCCACCGTTAGGTTCAGCGCGTACACGCCGAGCGCTGTCAGCAGCCAGGGCTGCCGCAGCACCGCCGCGCCGAGCGCCATCACCAGGCCGATCCCCGTGAGCGCCAGCCCCACGCCGATGATCAGCGTGCCGTTCGCCTGGAGCCAGAGGAGTGTCCTGACCGCCGTGCCGGGCTCGCGTCCAGCCGGGCTGGTTCGCAGCGTGAAGGGCAGCAGGACGCTGGGTAGGAACAGCGATACGGCCAGCGCGATGTGCAGGGCCAGCAGGACCGGAAAGAGCGAGGACGGCACGAAGCTCCGATCGACAGATGCTCGGGACGCTGATCCTAACCAGTTTGCTGGGCGCGGCTCGATACCGCGTCAGTCAAGACGGGAGGTCACGAGCGCCACCCAGTCACCCTCCGTCGAGCGGCCCACCACCCGATAGCCAGAAGCAAGGAGCGCACGGCGCACCTCGGGCTCGCGGTCGATGAAGATGCCGCTGCAGACCAGGCGACCGCCCGACTGACGGGCCGGTGAGCCGGCCCGCGTGGCGGAGAAGAGCTCCCCGGCAAGATCGACGAGCAGCGACGCGATCAGGTTGGCCAGCACCAGATCGAAGGGCGGGTCGCTGACCGCCAGCGTGCCGCGGCGCGCCTTCACCACTCCCGACAGCCGGTTGCGGCGCGCATTGGCCGTCGTCGCCTCGACGGCGATCGGGTCCGGATCGACGGCGAGCACCTCCCCCGCCCCGAGCTTCGCCGCCGCGATCGCAAGAATCCCCGACCCACAGCCGACATCGAGCACCCGGGCACCCGCGACCACACCCTCGTCGGCCAGGCGCTCGAGCTGCGCCAGGCAGAGCCTCGTGGTCGGATGAAGCCCCGTCCCGAAGGCCATGCCCGGATCCAGGGCAAGGACGACCTCATCAGCCTGCCGATGATGCCGACGCCAGCTGGGTCGGATGACGAGCCGGCGCCCCACGCGCATCACGGGGAAGTGCTGCTTCCAGGCCTCCGCCCAGTCCTCCTCGTGGACGGCCCGCACCTCGAGCTCGCCGATCGGTCGAAGCCCGAAGGCCTGGAGGTGGCCAAGCGCCGTCCCCGCCTCCGCGATCGCCCGGTCGGCGGCGGTTCGGTCGAGCCCGGGGAGGTAGGCGCGTACGGTGGCCGGACGACTCGCGTCGACGCGGGCACCCAGACCTTCCTGCACGAGGTCGAAGGCAGGCTCCACCGAGACACCCCCCGGCGCCACCCGCGCCAGGATCTCGCTCACAGCCTCGACTGCCTCGCTGTCTGCCTCTACGCTCAGCTCCAGCCAGGTACCGGCCGCGGAGGTGTTCTCGTCGGCGGTGGCGTCGTCGGCCGTGCGATCGTCGGCCGCGATTTGGTCGGTCAGCTGATGGCGTCCTTCACGCGGTCGAAGAGCCCGCCCTGGCGTCCGTCTCGCCCGTCGCGCCCCTCACCGGCCTCGGCGGCCAGCTCCTCGAGCAGCTCGCGCTGGCGCTTCGAGAGCCGGGTTGGCACGTGCACGTCGATCAGGACGTGCAGGTCCCCGCGGGCGCCGGTCCTGCGGAGGTGTGGCACGCCCCGGCCGCGGAGCCGAACTTCCGTCCCAGGCTGGGTGCCCGGCTTGACCTCGATCTCCTCCTCCCCCTCCGCCGTGGGAACCCGGATCGTCGCACCAAGGGCAGCCTGGGTCATCGAAAGGTCGAGTTCGTAGAAGAGCTCCGTGTCCTGGCGCTTGAGCCGCGAGTGCGGCTCGACGTGCATGACGACGTACAGGTTGCCGGACGGGCCTCCACGCGGGCCGACCTCGCCTTCGCCCGTGAGTCGGAGCTGGTGCCCTTCGTCGATCCCGGCGGGGATGGTGACGGTCAGCGTGCGCTTGCGTTCCGTGCGGCCGTCGCCCCCGCAGGTGTGGCACGGCGAATCCACGACCTTGCCCAGACCGCGGCAGCGGGGGCAGGCTGACACGTTGACCATCTGGCCGAGCATCGTCGAGCGAACCTGGCGGATCTCGCCGCTCCCGCTGCACTGGGGGCAGGTGGTCTGGCTGGTACCCGGCTCGGCGCCGCTCCCCGCGCAGGTGTCGCAGCGGCCCATGGCGGTGAACTCGATCTCCTTCTCCGCCCCGGTGATCGACTCGCCGAACGTCAGGCGCAGGTCATAGCGCAGATCGGCACCCGTCTGGACGCGCGGTCGCCGGGCGCCCGCCCCGGCCGCGCCACCGAAGAAGGCGTCGAAGAGGTCACCGAAGCCCTGGAAGTTGCCGCTGAACGAGCCCTCGCCAGCTCCGGCGCCGCCCACACCGGCGCGACCGAAAAGGTCGTACGCCTGCCGGCGCTGGGGGTCGGAGAGGACCTGGTAGGCCTCGTTGACCTCCTTGAAACGCTCGTCGGCGCCGGCTTCGGTATTGATGTCGGGGTGCCATTGCTGGGCGAGCTTGCGAAACGCCTTCTTGATATCGGCGTCCGATGCCCCGCGCGGCACCCCCAGGATGTCGTAAAAGTCGCGCTGGGTCACCATCGACGCACGAGTATAGGGAAGGCCCGGGGATCGTCTCCTGGCCCGATCGGTTCGCCCATTGGGTCGATGGGATCGCCCGTCCGGTCGATCCGGCTACCATCCGGCGGTGCCCGAGCCGCAGAAGATTGACGCCGCCACGGCGCGTCGGTTTCTCACGCTGCACCATTTCCTCGCACCGCCCCGAGCGCTCCCGGCCGAAGCCGACAGCGTCCTGACGGTCATCGACCGACTCGGCTCAATGCAGTTCGACCCACTGGGCATCGCCGGGCGCAACCACGATCTGGTCCTCCAGGCGCGAATCCGCGGCTATCGGCCGGCCTGGACGGACGAGCTGCTCTACGAGCGCCGCGCGCTATTCGAGGCCTACAACAAGGGCCTGAGCATCCTGCCCAGCGCCGAGCTGCCCTGGTACCGGGTCACCTGGGAGCGGAACCGCGAGGAGCACGAAGCCGGGACCTTCCAGGTGCACGCGGAGCTGGTCGAGCACCTGTTGGGCCGGATCCGCGCGGAGGGCCCGCTGAGCTCACTCGACTTCGAGCGCCGGCCGGACATCGACTGGTACTGGCGCCCGACCAACCAGGTGCGGGCGATCCTGGAGGCGCTGGCGGAGGCCGGCATCCTGGGCCTGGCGCGGCGGCAGGGCAATCGCCGCTACTACGACCTGATGGAGCGGCTCTTCCCCGCCGAGCTGCTCGCCGAGCGCCGCCCTCGCGAGGAGCAGCTGCGACACAAGCTGCTCTCGCGCTACCGCGCACACGGCCTGCTGGGTGCGACCGGCTCGGCCGAGCTCTGGTACGGCACCGGTCCGGCTGCCGCAGCGCCCACCGGCAGGGCGGCCGAGCTGCCTCGCCGCGCCGTGCTCCGGCAACAGCTCATCGATTCGGGCGAGCTGGTGCCTGTCCAGGTCGACGGTGTGCGCGCGCTGCGCTACGTGGTCCGGACGGATCTTGGGCTCCTCGAGCAGGCCCGGGCTGAGATAGAGGCCGGGTCGCCGGCGGGCGGCACCGAGCCTGGCGTGTCGTTCCTGGCGCCGCTGGACCCGCTCGTCTGGGACCGCGATTTCCTGCGCCAGCTCTACGGTTTCGACTACATCTGGGAGGTCTACGTCCCTGAGGCCAGGCGCCGCTGGGGCTACTACGTCCTGCCCATCCTCTTCGGGGACCGGCTCGTGGGACGCATCGAACCCCGCATCGAACGGGCAGTCGCCGGGCCCTCGACGAATGGCCGGCGCCCGGCAAGGGCGACGTCGATGGTGCGCATCGTCGGGCTCTGGTGGGAGGACGGCTTCGACCCCCGCCGCACCGACGGCTTCGTCGACGCCATGCGCTCAGCCCTGCGCGACTATCTCGTCTTCGCCGGCGCCAGCAAGCTGATGTGGGCTGGCCTCGGCGGATGGGGCCGCCTCTTCCCCCTCCGGCCGCGCGGCATTCGGCTGCAGGCCGCTGCATCGATCCCGCGCGCCGGGTGAGGTAACGCCGACTCAGGCGCGGGGCGCGCATACTCCACGCCTCGGAGGGAGGCACGGGAGCCAACGGGCTCTCACCGACGCGACGTCCTCACCCGGTCGCCCACCGTCGCGCAGGGCCAATGGCGAGCCCGACCCTCCGTTGCTGGGCACGCACGTGCCCCGAGGAGGTCGCCATGGCGTTGATGGCAGTCGCAATCCCGCTCCTGCCCGGAAAGACCGATGATTGGCGCAAGTGGGTCGAGGAGTTGAACGGCCCGCGTCGCCAGGAGTTCGTCGACTCGCGACGACGTGCCGGCGTGCGCGAGCGAACGTTCCTGCAGTCGACGCCGCTGGGCGACCTCGTGATCGTAACGATCGAAGGCGACGATCCGGGACGAGCGTTCGGGCAAATGATGAGCGCCGACGACGCGTTCAGCACCTGGTTTGAAGAGCGAGCGCGGGAGTTCCACGGCGACGTGCCAGCGCCGACGACGGAGGCGCCATCCGAACTGGTCCTGGACACGGATGAGTTGGCCGGACAGAGCAACTAACCGGCGACCATAGTTCGGGCACGCACAGGCGCCACTCATAGCAACTCGTCGATGCGGTAAGGCAGCCTGACGTTGGTGGGACCAGGACCTGGCATCGTCTCGCCAATGTAGCTGGCGATCGTCTGGCGACATTGACGCACGGTGTCTCACGACGAGGTAGCGGCACTCGAACGGGGCAGGGAATCCGAGCAGGCGCACTTGGAAGGAGGGCGCGATGAGCGATCTCAAGCCGTTCCGGCTGCGGCGGGTCGAAGGCGAGTCCGTGCAGTTCTACGACCAGACCTACCTGCTGAAGGCGATGGCCGCCGTCACCGGCGGTGCGTTCGGGCTGAACGAGGTGACGACACCGCAGGGATCCGGACCCAGGCTGCACGTGCACGCGCGCGAGGATGAGGCGTTCTACGTGCTCGAAGGACGCCTGGAGGTAACGGTCGGCGAGGAGCGGTTCGAGGCAGATGAGGGAACGTTCGTCTTTGCGTCGCGGGACATTCCGCACCGCTACGAGGCGATGTCGCCGAACGCTCGCCAGCTGGTGTTCGTGTTTCCCGGCGGATGGGAGACGTTCTTCCGCGACGCCGCACGGATGCTAGCCGACGGAGGACCGGGGGCCGCCGCAGTGGCCCGAATGGGGATCGAGCGAGGGGTGACATCCCTCGATCCGCCTCGCGACTGAGGATCGGCCTGCGGCTGCTCGGCGACCACGAGGGACGACGCAGGCGGCGCAGGCCGACGAGGACGACGCCGATCCACCACACGTGCCGGCTCGGGCGCCCGCTCGAAACGCTCGATGGAGGAAGATCGCAGTTGCGGGGGCATCGATGTACGCTTGCTGAGATGCCCCCGATGCCGACAGGTCGGGCAGAACCGCACCGAGGAGCGCAGCCGATGTCAATCGGAACTTGCCACTACGCGCTCGCGCACGACGAAGGGGAAGCCGTCTGGTTTCTCGGCGCGCTCGCCACGATCAAGGCCGGCCGCACGCAGACCGGCAACGCCGCCTTTGCGGTCGTCGAGTTCACGCTTCCGCCCGGGTTCGCGCCCCCTCCTCACATCCACCACATGGAGGACGAAGCGTTCTTTATCTTGGAAGGGTCTGCGACGGGCACCTGTGGCGACGAGCAGTGGGAAGCGGAACCGGGCTCTTTCATCTGGCTCCCGCGGGGAGTCGCGCACGGCTTCAAGGTTGGCACCGACGGGCCGCTCAAGGTTTTCCAGATCACAGCGCCCGCGGGCTTCGACGAATTTGTAAAGGAGGTGGGCGAGCCGGCGCCCTCGCGCACGCTTCCGGTGCAGTCGCCTCCCGACATCGAGAAACTCAACGCAGCCGCGGCCAAGGTCGGCATCGAACATCTCGGCCCGCCGCCAGATTAGGCACTGGCGGCCGTTGCGGAACGCCGACCGGCGCCCACTAACCAGGTCCACAGCTCCTTAGTCGAGGACAGAACCGCAGCTGACATTGACAACGGTCCGGGTGATCGCGCTTGCTCGGTCGGACGCCAGGAAGGCTGCGGTCTCGCCGACCTCGACGAGCCTGGGCAGTCGGCCGAGGACAGTCCCATCGGTCATGAATCTCCCAGGCGGTCTCTCCTCGGCAGGTACGGCCTCGCCACATCCGTCGAGCCAGCAGAGGGCCAGGTCTCCGGGAGGGCATCTGATCGGAGGCATACGACCCTGACGCCGCGGGGCCCCACCTCACCGGCCAGCACGCGGGTGAAGGTCTCGATGGCGCCACACGCGACGCCGAAGCCTCCCGTCGTATGGAACCGCTCGTCACGCCCGGACAGCCGAGCTGCGGACGTCGAGAGCGTCAGGATCACGCCGGATCCCCGGTCGACCATGTGGCGGGCCGCCGGCGTCGCCGTCAGGAAGTGCGTTCTAGTCGCAACGTCGACGGGAGTCGCGAAGTCGTCGACAGACATCTCCAGGAGCGGCGTTCCCTGCAGATCGCCTCGGATCCAGATGGCATTGAACGAGATGTCGATGCCGCCCGCGCTGGTCACGGTCGCAGCGTGCCCCTCGATCGCGTCGCGATCGAGCGCGTCGACCTGGGCAACCTCAGACTGGCCGCCTGCCGCCGCGATCTCCTTGGCCACGGCCTCGAGCCCGGGTTGCTCCTTCCGGTCAGGAAGACCTTCGCCCCCTCGCGTGCGAAGGCTCGGGCGACGGCGCCACCGACCGCCCCGCCGGCTCCGTACACCACGGCGTTCTTATGCTCCAGCAACAATCCGCTGTCCCTCCGGTACTCGTTTGCGCGTGTCGCGGCACGGTATCAGCGAGTTCTCGAGAGCAGGATGGCCTACCCGTCGGCGAGGAGGTAGGCGACCTCGGTCTCCCACTTGGCCGGGTCGGGCTCGTGATCGGGATCCTTCAGACAGATTTCGAGACGGGACTCAAACCGGTGGCCCGCCTGCGTCTCGGACATCGCAAACGGCAAGCCCTGCGCGGCAGCCCACTGCTGAAGCGCCTGGTTCGCATCGACCAGACCGTCGTAATCGCCGACGTGGGTGAGGCTGGCATATCGGCCGGCTGGCAGGATTCCCGCAACAACCGTCTCGTCGCCAGGGATCTCCGACGCGACCGGCACGCCGACCTCGATCTCCAGCCCCCGCTCCATGTCGATGAGGTTGTAGCGGGTAAACGGCGCGCCCGCGGGCGGAAGGCCACGCGCTTCCAGCCAGCCGCAGACCTGCGGGTAGGAGCGCTCGATGGCGTTCCCGATTCCTCCCATGGCCACGGAACTTCTGATCGCCACGTACGGCTGCTCGCCACGCTCGACGACTCCACCGCAGCGCCCCGCGTGGTGCGTGTGTCGGACCGCCCGCGCATTAGCTCCGTCGGTGCGGCAAATGTGACCGAGGTCGACGCCGGGACCTCGCGAGACGTTTCGATCATCGAGGCGGTTGCTCCCCCCGGGCATAGCACCGGCGTGCACGCCCACGCTGGCGACGAGCATCACGTCGTGCTCAGCGGTCGATGGCGAATGACCCAGGGCGCCCGCCCACACGACGGAGCTTGGTCCCGGGGATTACCTCGCCTGGGATCCCAGCGTGCCCCACGATGTCGAAAACATCAGCGATGAGATCGGCCGGATGCTCATCATCTATCCGCGCCGGGAGCGCGCCACCGGTCCATCGCCGAAGGAAGGCTTGTCGGAGTAGGACCGAGCTCCGGCGCGACCGATCGGTTGCGGTGACCGCCGCTACTTGAGGAGCAGCTTCTCCAGCCGCCGCGAAACGACGAACAGGCCGAGAACGCCCATCACCGAGAGGTAGGCCACGTGCACCAGCAGGTGCGGGCCCACCACCCCGAGGGTCAGCCCGCGCAGCAGCTCGACGCCGTGGTAGAGCGGCGTCAGCTGGACGATCAGGCGGAGCTCGGCCGGATACGCCGTGAGCGGAAAGAAGGTCGCAGAGAACAGGAACAGCGGCAGGGTCGCCAGGAAGATGTAGTCGAAATCGGTCGTCTTGCGCATGAAGGTCGTGCCAACCATGGCGACGGCCCCGAAGGCGAACCCGATGAGCACCGACCCACCCAGGGCGAGGACGGCCCACGGTGACGCCACGAGGCCCAGGACGAACATGACCACGATGAAGCCAATGCTGTACAGGAAACCGCGCAGCAGCGCCCATGCCGCTTCGCCGGCGGCGACGTCTGCGACGCCCAGCGGCGTGCTCAGGATGCCGTCGTACACCTTCTCGTACCTGAGCTTGAAGAAGAAGTTGAACGTCGCCTCGGTCACGGCGCCGTTCATCGCGGACGAGGCCAGCAGCGCGGGCGCCACGAAGAGCGCGTACTCGACCGGCCGACCATCCGGCCCGGCCACCGTTCCGACGAGCGAGCCCACGCCGTAGCCGACGCCCAGGAGGTAGAACAGGGGCTCGAAGAAGCCCGAGACGAGCACGATCCAGATCCGCCGGTAGACGAAGAGGTTGCGCTCGATCAACCTCCCCCCTCGGCGGCCGGGGAAGGGCATGGCCGGTGCGATCCGCCCCGTGCCGAGCATGGTCAGCTCGCCAGCCTGCGCCGCAGGAGAATGTCGGCCGCAATGGCACCGCCGATGGCGTAGGCCAGCAGCACGGCAACATGGGCAAGGCCGGCCGTCGGATCCAGCCGATCGAGAGAAAGGCCACGCGCCAGCTCGACGCCGTGGAAGAGCGGCGTCAGCCAGGCCACGGGCTGGAGGTATTCAGGCAGCCGGTCGATGGGGAAGAACGTGCCACTGAAGAGGAACAGGGGCGTGATCACGAATCGAAAGAGCGCGGCGAAGCCACTGTCGTTCTTCTGGCTCGCGGCGAAGGCGGTGATCGGCGCTGCGAAGGCCAGGCCGGTGAGCATGGCGGCCGGGACGCCCAGCAGGATCAGGGGCAAGCGGCCGGCGCCAAAGGCGACCATCACGCCAACGAAGACCGACGCGACCAGGAGGAGACGGAGGCCTACGAAGAGGAGGTGGCCGATGAGGATGTCGCGCGTCCGGATCGGGGTGGCCAGCATCCCCAGGTAGGTCTTCTGCCAGAGGATCGAGCTCATGACCGGGTAGGTCGACTCGAAGGTCGCGGTGTTCATCGCCTGCGCCGCGAGCATTCCCGGCGCCAGGAACGCGAGGTAGGGCACGCCCTCGAGCAGCGAGCCCTGGCTGTCCACGAACGCGCCCAGACCCAGGCCCATCGCGGCCAGGTACAGGATCGGTGAGAGGAACGTGATGAAGAGCGTGCCGCGCCAGGTCCGCCGGTAGACGGCCAGGTTGCGCTCGAGGACGCGGAGCCCCGGGACGCCCCGGCGATACGAGTGCTCGCGCGGTTGCGCGGCCACCACGGTCACGGTGTCGTCTCCGTCGCTTTCGGTGGAGGTCAGTCGACGAGGGTGCGGCCGGTGAGCCGGAGGAAGACGTCCTCGAGGGTGCTACGCCGGACGAGGACACTCTCCGGCCGTAGCCCGCGTTCATGGATCGCAGTCACCGCGGCGTCGCCGTCGGCGGTATAGAGCAGCAGCCGATCGGGCAAGTGCTCGACCCGCTCCGCGAGGCCATCGAGCTTCCCGTCGAGTTGGCCGTCGAGCTTTCCGTCGAGGTGGCCGTCGCCTGACTCGTCGGCGTCCGTCGGGAAGCGCAGCTCGAGGACCTCCTTGGTCGCGTATCGACCGATGAGCTCCCGCGGCGAGCCCTCCGCCACGATCCTCGCCTTGTCCATCACCACCAGCCGGTCGCAGAGCTGCTCGGCCTCATCCATGTAGTGAGTCGTGAGCACCAGCGTCACACCACGCTGCTTGAGGCGATAGAGCCGGTCCCATACCAGGTGGCGGGCCTGCGGATCCAGGCCCGTGGTCGGCTCGTCGAGCAGCAGCAGGCTGGGCTCGTTGATCAGTGCCCGGGCAATCGTCAGGCGCCGCTTCATGCCGCCGGAGAGCGGCTCGACCTCGTCGTCAGCACGCTCGGCCAGCTGGACGAATTCCAGCAGCTCCACCGCGCGCTCGCGCGCCTTCGCATACGGCAGGTCGAAGTAGCGCCCGTAGATGAGCAGGTTCTCCCTGACGGAGAGCTGTACGTCGAGGGTGTCTGCCTGGGGCACCACCCCCAGCCTGGCCCGGATCTGCGCGCCATGCGCCGCGGGTTCCATGTCGAACACCCGGAGTGTTCCCTCGGTGGCCGGGGAGACGCAGGCGATCATCCGCATCGTCGACGTCTTGCCGGCGCCGTTGGGACCAAGAAAGCCGAAGGCCTCGCCGGGCGCCACGTCGAAATCGACCCCGTCGACGGCCAGAAGATCGCCGAAGCGCTTCGTCAATCCGCGGGCATGGATGAGCGAGGGGGCCGGGTCCTGGGACATGGCCCGATGGTAGCGCAGCAGCCTCGCGAACCCGCTCGCGAGCCGCTGCCCCGTCGCTCGTGATGACAGTCATGTCATCAGGTGCGGCTGCCGAGGGAGGCCGGCGCCTTCTCCCCGTCGCTCGTGATGACACTACTGTCATCAAGGGTCGGCCCGCCCCGCCCAAGCGGACCTCTCCCTCATCCGGCAGGCCCCGGCGCGCGAAGGTATGATTGAAAACGTGCTACCAAGCGTGAGCACGATAGCGAAGCACGCAAGCTCGATGGAGGCTCTCGTGAGCTGGGTACCGGAGCCGGTTCAGGAACTCATCCAGGCCGCGCTCGTCGCTGAACTCACCGTCGTCCGAGACGACGGCCGACCGATCACCTATCCCCTGATCCCGCTCTGGGACGGGGAGAAGCTCTTCATGACCTCGAGCGTGCTCTTCTCGCGAAAGGTCGAGCACTTGAAGCGCAACCCGCGCGTCTCGATCTCCATCACCGACCCTGCGGCCACGGGCGGCCGGATCGACCGGGCCACGATCCAGGGCGATGCTCGCGTGATCGAGGACGACCCGCATGTCGACTGGGAGCGGATGCTGCCGATCTGGCGGGCCAAGGAGCCCGCGATCATGGTCTACTACAAGCAACGTGTGGGCATGCCGCTCTTCTTCGAGCGGTCGCTCATCGAGATAGTGCCGCGCCGGGTGCTCTACTGGGCCAACGGGCGATCCGACGAGATCCCGCAGGTCATTGCCGCGGCCGAGGCGGCATGACCATGGACGCACGTACGCCCACGGACTCCCCAACCATGATGGACACCCGAACGGGGCTGGCCAAGCTCGCCACGTATCCCTTCCACATCCTCACCTGGGTCGAGGCGGACGGCTACCCCGTCAGCGTTGCGGTCGAGGCGGCGATCGATCCCGCAGCTGGCAAGGCTGGTTTCTTCCCGCCGGCCGGGCTCGCGGTGCCGACCGATGCCGCCATCTCGCTCACCGGAAGCCACATCCGTCCGCTGCCGGGCATCGGCTACGACGAGCGCCGCCACGTGACGGTCTGGGGCCGGCTGGCGCCTGACCCCGCCACCGAGCGCCCGGCGCCCGCGGGGGCGCTGACCATGGTCGCCGAGCGTGCCTGGGGCTGGGACGAGGCGGAGATGCACTTCGTCGAGTACTCCGAGCGGGGCGTGGGCCAGTCGCGCCGCTACTTCCAGCAACTCTCCGAGCGAGCCGGCCGCACCGTGGGGCCGCGCCTCTCTCGCGGCTGGCTGGCCCTCCGGGCGACGCGGCTGCCGTTCCTGTCGGCCACCCTGGTGCCGGTCCTGCTCGGCATCCTGATCGCAGCGAGCAAGGGCTTTTTCGACCTGCCGTCCGCGATCGCGACGCTCATCGGTGCCTCGGCCGTGCACCTTGGGCTCAATGTGGCCAACGACGTCTTCGACACCCAAAGCGGCGCCGACGAGGCGAACGTCAACCCGACCCAGTTCAGCGGCGGCTCGCGCGTCATCCAGTACGGGCTTGTCTCGCTCCAGGGCATGAAGCGGATCTCCCTGGGCTTCTATCTGCTGGCAGCCGCGGTGGGCCTGTACCTACTGGCCACGCGCTTCTCGGTACCGCTGCTGGTGATCGGCGCGGTCGGCATGGTCGTGAGCTTCGGCTACACGGCGCCGCCGCTGAAATTCGTCTACCGGGGGCTGGGCGAGATTGCCGTGGCAGTGGGATTCGGGCCGATGATGCTGCTCGGCGCGTACGTCGTGCAGACGCTGGGCACAACCTCGGCCGAGGCAGTGATTGCCTCCCTGCCCGTCGCGATCCTCATCGCCCTGGTGCTGTACGTGAACGAGGTCCCCGACCGTCGCGGCGACGCGGCCGCCGGGAAGCGCACCTTGCCGGTCCGCTGGCCGCGTGAGTTGGTCGTGAACGGGTACCTGGTCGCCGCTTTGGCCGCGTTCGGGATCGTGCTGGGCGGGGTGATCGCGGGAGTCCTGCCGATTCCGGCCCTGGCGGCGCTGGTGGCGCTGCCGCTCGTGCGTCGTGTCTACGGCGGGCTCCAGCAGTACTACGACCAGCCGTATGGCCTGATGGCCTTCCTGGGTGTCAACGTCAAGCTTCACCTCTACGTGGGGGGCCTGCTGCTGCTCGCCTACGTCGTCGTCCTCCTGGGTGCCGCCCTCGCTCCGTCGGTGCCGCTCTTCCTCCGCTAGACCACGGGCCGGTCTGTGCCGGACGCCGGGCGGTGCCGGCTCTGCGCAGGCCCTATCCGCGTGGGAGTATGTCGCAGATGACTGATTTCGCCGCGCTGGACCGATACGTGCAGGATCGTCTTCCGACTTGGACGGACGAGCTGATCGAGCTCTGCCGGTTCCCTTCAGAGGCCACGAACCCGGAGGCACTGCTCGGCGCCGCTGGCTGGACAGCCGAACGCCTCCGGCGGTTGGGGGCCAGGGTGGAGATCGTGACGCTCCCGGACAGTGCGGACGTACCGCCGCTCGTCGTCGGGGAGATCGGCGAGGGGCCACGGACGGTGAATTTGGTCCAGCACTACGACGTGCAGCCCGCGCATCCGCTCGAGCTGTGGGAGTCGCCGCCCTACGAGCCAGTGATCCGCGAGGGCCGGCTCTATGCGCGTGGCGCCACTGACAACAAGGGCGAGCTCATGGCACGGATCTGGGGAGTGGAGGCCTACCTCGCCACGGCCGGAGCACTGCCCTGCCGCGTCCGTTTCCTCGTCGAGGGTGAGGAGGAGAGCGGCAGCAAGAACATCGGACCGCTCCTGGACACCAGGCGCGAGTTGCGTCGCGCCGATGCTGCACTCATCGAGGGCGGCGGCATCGACCCGACCGATCGTCCCTTCCTGGACTGCGGCGTCAGGGGCATCCTCATGGTTGAGCTCCTTGTTCGGACCCTCCGTTCGGATGTGCACTCCTCGGTGGCGTCCGTCATTGAGAACTCGGCGGCCCGCCTCGTTGCTGCCCTGGCGACCTTGCGCGACACCCGCGGTGCGGTCGCGCTCGACGGCTTCCTGGACGACGTCCGCGAGCCCGGCGAAGCGGACAGGGCGCACGTCCGGGCCCTGCCGACCGACGACCTCGACGAGCTCCGCTCGGCGTATGGCGCCGCGCATTTCCTCATGGGCCGACAAGGCGCCGACGCCCTCGAGGCGATCGCCTTCGAGCCGACCGCCAACATCCAGGCAATCTGGGCCGGCTACACCGGGCCGGGCACGAAGAACGTGGTGCCTGCGGAGGCCCGGGCTCGACTCGACTTCAGGCTGGTGCCCGACCAATCGCCCGAGCGCGTGGAGGCGGCCCTCCGCGCCCACCTTGACCGCAGGGGATTCGACGACGTGCAGATTCAGCACATCGACAGCACTCGAGCCTGGTGGACGTCGATGGAACATCCCGTGGTGCGTGCGGCCCGAGCCGCGTCCGAGGCGGTGCTCCGTCAGCAGGCGATGATCTCGCCCTCCATGCCGGGCAGCGCGCCGATGTGGGAGGTCTGCAGCCGCGACGATGTCCCCAACGTCAGCCTCGGCGCCGGGCGGACCGATTGCATGGCCCACGCGCCCAACGAGAACTACCGTCTCTCGGATGCCGCCATTGCGGCTCGCATCACCGCCCGCTTCCTGGACGAGTTCGCCGCGTTGGATTAGGTCGTGCTTGAGTCACTGACGATCCGCCCCGAGCGGCCTGAAGAAGCGGCCGTCGTCAGGGCACTGAATGATGCCGCGTTCGGTGAACCGATCGAAGGCCGGATCGTGGACGGCATCCGCGGTACGGACCGCTGGATCGAGGGAGGCTCGCTCGTCGCAGAGACCGGCCGCCAGATCGTGGGTCATCTCCTCCTGAGCGAAGGCGACCTGTTCGCGGACGACGGCCAGCTCCTGCGCCGGATCTGGATGGTCGGCCCGGTGGCCGTCCTCCCAGGCTTGCAGCGTCAGGGTGTGGGAAGCGCGCTCATGCGCGCTGCGATCGAGCTCGCCAGGAAACGGCAGCAGCCCCTCCTGTGCCTGCTCGGCCACGCGTCCTACTACCCGCGATTCGGCTTTGCGCCGGCCCGAACCATCGGCATCGAGCCGCCGCGACCGTGGCCGGACCTCAACTGGATGGCGCTGCGACTGCCTGCCTGGGAGCCGACTATTCGCGGTGTCGCCCGCTTTCCTCCGGCCTTTCCGGACGATTGAAAAACGAAGCGCCGCGACCGCCCCCGGGGCAGGTCGCGGCGCGTGGGAGTGAGCTGGGCTGGCCTATAGAGCCAGGCGCTGCCAGGCAGGGAGATCCTTCGTGCCCCATGGCACGACGTCGCCCTCGCCGCCCGTCACGTCGATCAGGCGTACCTCCTGATCCCTGGTGTAGCTGGCGATGACCTTGGACCCATCGGGAGAGAAGTCGTAGCCCACTCCTGGATCGGTGGGCCCCTTTACCAGCCGGGGGCCGATAGGGACGCCGGGTCCGCCCCCATCGGCGGGTGCGACCACGAGCTGAAAGGAGCCCTCGGGTTCGGCGGTGAACTGCAACTGCTGGAACAGCAGCTTGCTGCCATCCGGGGAGAAGAGCGCGTAGCCTTCGTGTATATCCCCGGTCGGCTTGCCAAACAGCAATCGCCGGTCCTCTCCCGTATCGATATCAACGATGTGCATGCGGAGGGCGAACTGCGCCGGGACCTCGGGACCTTTCGGCTCCCAGTTCGTATAGACGACCTGCGATCCGTCCGGCGAGACCAGGGGATGCTGATAGCCGTTGTCGCGATGTCCGTTGGTGGACGTCACCGGCCGCAAGCCGGTGCCGTCGGGCCGTACCGCGAAGATGCCGCTCACGACGCGGTCGTCCGAGGTGGTGGTCTGGCCCCGGAAGATGATCTCCCTGCCGTCGGGTGGGCGCCAGCTCATGACGCTCGCACTCATGCCCACGTCAAGCGTTCGCAGGCCGGTCCCGTCGGCGTTAACGATCGACATTCGCGGCTTGCCCTCGACCGTGGACTGAAACGCCACCTGGGCCTGGTTCGGCGACCCATCGAACCAGTCCAGCGCCCGGACGGGCTCAGGCGTCAGTGCCCGAACGTCGCTGCCGTCGGCGTTCGCAACCATGAGCGATTGCTTTCCGCCCTCCGACTTCCGCAGGAACAGAAGCTTGCTGCCGTCGCGTGAAAACCCGGGAACGAAATCATCGGGCGAGCCCGTCACGATCGCCTTCGAGGTGCCGGTCGACGGATCCAGCGTGTAGATGTCCCCGCGCTCGCCGTAGGCCACGATGCCGTTTCGGGCCGGACCGTACGGGGCGGGCGCCTGGCGCAACGAACCGACGGCGACGACTGCGGCCGCCAGCGCAACAGCGAGCATGATGAGGAGTGCCACCGTCCGCCACGGGAACGGCGGCGCGATCAGCGGTCGACGTGCAACCACGTCCATGGGAAGCCACCTTTCTGGGAAGGTCCAGGCGGGCCGCTGCCGTGTCCGGGTGGTCCGGCTGAGGATGTCATCGAGGTAGTCGGGGGCACGCGGCACCACGAGCTCGGTGAGGAGCTCCGGGAGCTGCCCTTCGAAGCGTTCGGAGGCAGTCATGCGTAGTGCCCTCGCGAGAGTGCTGAGCTGTCCGACTCCATGTCGGCCGTGATTGCCACTCGCATCGCGGCGAGCGACCGATGGAGACGGGATTTGGCAGTACCGAGCCGGATGCCGAGGATTTCCGCCGCCTCCGGCAGTGGAAGTCCGAGGTAGTAATGCAGTACGACGACCGACCGCGGCGTCGGGTGAGGTCGAGACAGGAATGAACGATCAGTCGATAGAGCCAGGCGTCGAACCGCTCCGGATCGCGCAATCCGGGCAGGTCGCGCCAGGCCTTGATCAACGTCTCCTGGACCGCATCGCGGGCGAGCTCGTGGTCCCGAAGGATCAGACGGGCTGCCGCGTCCAGCCGCGCGATGGCTCCACGCGCAAGCAGGGCAAAGGCGTCATGATCGCCCTGCCTCGCATGCTCGACGAGCTGTCGCTGGTCCACGGCCACCCTCTGGCGCGGCGCGGCCAGTTGGTCGCGCTCAGATGGTATGGCGCCTTCGCGGGGCGAATCGTTCCCGACCGATGCTGCCGGCGAATGCGGCAGCCAACGTGTCAGCGCTGTTTGCGGTACGCCCGAAGAAGGTCTTCTGCCGCCCGGAGGCGTGTCGGGGCCGTGCTGGTGATGCGCCGATCCCAGGGACGTCCTTCATGCGGCTGCCAGCCCACCGCCTCGGCGTGCCAGACGGAGTCGGTCGAAGGGTCGAGCGCGGCGCCGCCACGATCGCGGGGGCCGGGGGCCCGGAGCCGACGGCTGAGTCGTCCGATCGATTGGCCGTCCAGCATGACGTCCCCGGTCTCGAGGTCCCCCTCGGCCGGCTGGAGGGCCAGATAGGTCAGCTGGCGCCCGGGATCGATCGGTGCGATCGGCTCGATCGCTTCAGGCGCTGCGGCCGATTCCGCTTCGCCCGGGCCCTTGTGGCGCACGGGCCCATGGTACCGGCCCTCGAAGCATCCGCGGGCAACTGGCCGGGACCACGGTAGTGGGTCAGCCTGAAACCGGCGACGCTCAGGGGTCTACCGAGGTGGTCAAAACTCGGCCTTCGTCGGCGTCCACGACCACGATCGCCCCATGACCCGGCTGGCCGAATTCGAACGCCAAGGAGTCTTTCACTTCGGACGATGACTGCTCCTGGCTGCCATCGACGGAATCGAACCGAGTCATTGCTAGCAGTCGAGCAGAGGCGTCCGCTCAGACTTCCTTGTACTCGCCTTCGACGGCCTCGTCGGAGTCGGAGCCGCCACCGGGAGTCGCACCGGCTGTGGCGTCTTCGTCGGCGCCCTCACCTTCGGTCGGGCCGGCGCCGGCGCCCTCACCGGCGCCCTCGCCGTCTCCGGAGCCGTCACCGTCGCCGTAGTTGATCGGCCCGGCCTGCTGGTAGGCGGCCGTGGCCACCTTCTGCAGGTTCTCCGACAGCTCCTGCGCCGTCCGCTTGATCGCATCGAGGTCGTTGCCCTTGAGGGCCTCGCGCACCGCTTCGATCGAGCGCTCCGCGGCCGCGCGGTCGTCCGGTGACACCTTGTCGCCAAGATCGCGCAGCGTCCGCTCACCCTGGAAGGCGAGCGCGTCTGCCTGGTTGCGCGTCTCGACCTCTTCGCGCCGCTGGCGATCCTCGTCGGCGTGCTCCTGGGCGTCGCGAACCATGCGGTCCACGTCGTTCTTGGAGAGCATCGAGGAAGCCGTGATGCGCACCGTCTGCTCGCGGTTCGTGGCCCGGTCCTTGGCGCGCACGTCCAGGATGCCGTTGGCGTCGATGTCGAACGTCACCTCGATCTGGGGCACGCCACGCGGCGCCGGGGGGATCCCGTCGAGAATAAAGCGGCCGAGCGTCTTGTTGTCCGTGGCCATGTCCCGCTCGCCCTGCAGGACGTGGATCTCGACCTGCGGCTGGCTGTCGCTGGCGGTCGAGAAGACCTGGCTCTTGGAGGTGGGGATCGTGGTGTTTCGATCGATGAGCTTGGTCATCACGCCACCCAGCGTCTCGATGCCAAGCGAGAGCGGGGTCACGTCGAGGAGGAGCACGTCCTTGACATCGCCGGCGAGGACTCCGGCCTGGATCGCAGCGCCGATGGCCACGACCTCGTCCGGGTTGACGCCCTTGTTGGGCTCCTTGCCGTCGAACATGGCCTTGACCGACTCAACCACGGCCGGCATGCGAGTCATGCCGCCGACGAGGATCACCTCGTCGATGTCGGCCGCCTTGAGGCCGGCGTCCTTCAGCGCGGACTGGACCGGGTCCTTCGTCTTGTCGACGAGATCGGACACGAGATCTTCCAGCTTGGCCCGCGTGAGCGGCACCACCAGGTGCTTGGGCCCCGAGGCGTCAGCGGTGACGTAGGGCAGGTTGATCTCGGTCTGGGCCGTCGAGCTGAGCTCGATCTTGGCCTTCTCGGCCGCCTCCTTGAGCCGCTGGAGCGCCTGCTGGTCCTTGGAGAGATCGATGCCCTGGTCCTTCTTGAACTCGGCCAGCAGCCAGTCGATGACGCGCTGGTCGAAGTCGTCACCACCCAGGTGCGTGTCGCCGTTTGTCGCCTTGACCTCGAAGACGCCGTCGCCGAGCTCCAGGATCGAGATGTCGAAGGTCCCGCCGCCCAGGTCGTAAACGGCGATCTGCTCGTCCTTCTTCTTGTCCAGGCCGTACGAGAGCGCCGACGCGGTGGGCTCGTTGATGATTCGCTTGACGTCGAGGCCGGAGATCCGGCCGGCATCCTTGGTCGCCTGGCGCTGGGTGTCGTCGAAGTACGCCGGAACGGTGATGACCGCCTCGGTGACCTTCTCGCCCAGGTAGGACTCGGCGTCGGTCTTGAGCTTCTGGAGGATCATCGCGCTGATCTCCGGCGGCGTGTAGCTCTTGCCGTCCGCCAGCACGACCTTGACGCCGTCGCTGTTCGAGTCGCGCTCGACCTTGTAGGGCACGAAGTCCTTCGAGCGCTGGACCTCCGGGTCATCCCAGCGCCGGCCCATGAAGCGCTTGATCGAGTAGACCGTGTTGTTCGGGTTGGTGATGGCCTGGCGCTTGGCGACCTGGCCGACGAGCCGTTCGCCGCTCTTGGTGAAGGCCACCACGGAGGGCACCGTCCGGCCGCCTTCTGCGCTGGGGATGACGGTCGGCTCGCCGCCCTCCATGACCGCCACGACGGAGTTCGTCGTGCCCAGGTCGATGCCGATGATCTTGCCCATCTACTCGTTGCCTCCTGATGCGGCCGCCTGGCCGGGGTTCTTCGCTACGGTGACCAGCGCCGGCCGCAGGACCCGGTCCCGGATCCGGTAGCCGCGCTGGAGCTCGCCGAGGACGGTGTCCTCCGGAGCGGTTGTCGTTTCTTCGCTGACGACGGCTTCGTGCTCGCGCGGGTTGAACGGCTTGCCCGCCGCTTCGATGGGGGTGACACCCTCCGACTCCAGGAGTGCGCGCAGCTTGCGTTCGACGAGCCAGACCCCCTCGATCCAGCCAAGGTGCTCGAGCTCCTTGGGCATGGCCGCCAAGGCCCGATCGAAGTCGTCCACGACCGCCAGCAGCTTGAGCAACAGCATCTCGTTGGCCAGGCCAAGGGTGGCCTGGCGCTCCTGTTCGGTGCGGCGCTTGTAGTTGGCGAAGTCGGCGGCGCTACGCTGCCACTGCTGGCGCGCCTCGCCAGCCTCCTGCTCGGCGGCGGAGAGGCGTTCCTTGAGCTCCTGGAGCTCCTCGGCAAGCCTGGCCGGGGAGGCGTCAAGTGCCGCGATGCGCTCCTCCGCCCGGGTCCGGTGGCTGGAGGCGGCCTGCGCGGCTTCCGGCGCCTCCGCTTCCTGCGTGGTCTCCGGCTCGGTGGCGGCGCCGGAACGCCGCTCTTCGCCGTTCGTTCGGTCTCTCATGGGGCTTTTCTCACGATGCGTAGAGGTGGTCGACGAGTTCGTTCATGAGCCCGCTCACGTAGCGGACAGTGCTGATCGTGTGGGGATAGGCCATTCGCGTCGGACCAAGCACCCCCACGACGCCCATCGCGCGGCCGGCGCGCCCGTATGGCGCAACCACCAGGGAGACCTCGTGCATCTCGGTGGGGCCGTTCTCGGCACCGATGAAGACGCGCACGCCGCCCCTGTGGGCAACGTCCAGCAGGAGCCGGCCCAGGTAGTCGCGGTTCTGGAGAGCCGTGAAGACACGCCGGAGCTTCTCGCTCTGGGCGAACTCCGGTTCCTCCATGACGTTGAGCAAGCCCTCGCTGAAGACGTCCTCCACCGCGGAAGCGTCGAAGTCGCGCATGATCCGGGCGATCCGCTCGCTCGCATGGGCGACGAGCCGAGCTCGGGCGTCGCCCTGATCGAGCGTCGGCAGCAGCTCTTCCACCCGCTTGGCGGAGCGGCCAGCGAGGCGGGTGCTCAGCTCCCGGCCGGCCGCCTCCAGCTCTTCGCGGGTAACCGGCTCCGGAAGCGACAGCAGCGCGTGCTTGATGGGCCCCTCGGCCAGGACGAGCACGAGGCTGGCGACGCGACCGCCGATCTCCACGAGATCGACCCGGCTCACGCGCGCAGAGCGGGGCTTGGCCGGGGTGGCCAGGCCGGCGGCATGGGTCGCGCCGGCAAGCGTCGACGCCGCCAGGCGGAACCAGTGCTCGCTGGCGAACTCCACCTGTCCGAACTGGTGGCGGATCATCAGCTCCTCGACGGGGGTCAGAGTCGTCGTGTCCAGTGCTTCCACGTAGAGGCGGTAGCCGGCGTCGGTCGGGACACGGCCCGCGCTCGTGTGGGGATGCCGCAAGTAGCCTGCCGCCTCGAGATCGCCCATGACGTTGCGCACGGTCGCAGAGCTCACGCCGAGCCGGTATCGCTCGACGAGCGTCTGGCTCCCCACCGGCGTCGCGGTGGAGACGTATTCCTCGATGACCGCCCGCAGGATCGCCGCCGATCGGGCGTCGAGTGGGCCGGCAGGACGGTTCTTGCGGCGCGCCACGGTCCGACCTCGCATTTGTTAGCACTCTCGGTTGTCGAGTGCTAACCGAACTGCGGGCATGGTAGCAGTCGCCGCCAGCGAGTGTCAACGCAGGAGCGGGCGTCGTGCTGCAGGCGGTCGGCGTGGACTACAGTGATCTCGATGATCCGAATCGGCTCGGTCGTCCTGCGCGTCGACGACCTGCAGCGCCAGAGCGAGTTCTGGACGGCTGCGCTCGACTACGTGCCTCGCGAGGAGGAGGACGACGACTTCGCGCTGCTGCGCCCGCGGGACGGTGTCGGGCCAAACCTCTCGCTCGACCAGGTTCGCTCGGAGCTCCACATCCCGCCGCGCATCCATCTCGACCTGTACGCAGAAGACCAGGCCGCGGAGGTCAAGCGCCTGATCGGGCTCGGGGCCACCGAGGTGCATTGGGACAAGCGACCGGTGGACGCCGACTACGTCATCCTCGCCGATCCGGAGGGCAACCGCTTCTGCGTGGTGGACGTGAACGCCTGACTGCCTAGGGCACGGTCACCGTGAGCGTCCACGGACCGCTCAGCTCAACAGGCGTCTGGGCGGGGTCGTCCGTCCCGTAGGAGAGTTGAGGGATGTGGACGACCCACTCCCCCGCCGCCTCATCAGACCCGCCGATCGTTCCGAACTCGTTCTCGTCGCCATTCGGCCCGTCGTGCGGATCCTCCGGGTCGATGTGCGTCGCCATGTTGATCGGGTACGTGGCCCCGTCGTGCCGGACCTCCGCGTCCAGCAAGCCCCAGTAGGCAACCGTCTCGTCGGCTAGACGCAGCCCAATCCGGCCGCTGACCATCGTCGGACTGATCCGGAGCTGGCTGAGCGTGATCGTGGCGTCCTCCTTGGTCGCGGTGGCTTCCGAGGCCACGACGGTCCCGCTCGGCTTGGGCAGGTCGAACTCGAATGACCAGTTGCCCTCGATCGGGCCGCTGATCCCGGCGGAGGCACAGGCATCGCCCGTTCCGTCGCCCGCCCCGCACGAGCCCGCATTTGTCATGGCGCTGTAACCGATGGAGGTAACGGTCAGCTCCCAGGTCCCCGCCACCGGAGCGGGCGCTCCCTGCCACGTCTGGATCACGGCCGACAGGTTCGTTTCGTCGGCACCCATGCTGAGAGAACTGGGCGCCCACTGGTCCGCCGTCCGCCCGGTCGGGTCCCGGAGCTCAGCCACCCAGTCGATGGCCGGCCCACGCTCGCCTACGGTGGAGGTCGGCGCCTCCAGGCCCTCCACGGTGAATCCCACCAGCACCTGGTTGAGATCCGCGTAGGCTCGCTCGAGCGTGACTGTCAGGCCGTTGTCCGTTTGCTGGAGGTCGAGGACCTCGGCCCGGTCCCATGCCGTGCGCCAACCCGGGAGCGAGGAGTCTTCCACCGTTCGGTCGAGGAGGCCCATCGCGCCGACGACCGTGCCGGTGGCGACAGCGAAGGCGGCGACAAGCGCCAGCGGGCGCAGCAGGCCCCGTCTTCCTGGCACCCAGCGCGGCCGGGTCGCCGCAGGCTGGGCCACCAGCCCGGCCACGCGCTGATCGAGCCAGCGCAAGCCATCCTCTGAGGGAACGACGGCGAGTGCCCCAAGGAGCCTCTCCTCGATATCCTCATGCCTGGTCATCAAAAGGCCTCCCGGAGCGCGGCCAGCCCACGCTCAATCTGCTTCTGAACTGCTCCTTCGCGCTTCCCCATCACGAAGCCGATCTCCCTCGCCGTGAGGCCGCCTGCGTATCGAAGGAGCAGGGCTTCCTGCTGATCCCCGGGCAGGCGGGCGACGAGATCGAGAATCTCGGTGCGTTCGTGCTCCAGGCGATCGGCCTCCACAGCGACACGGCCGAGATGCCCATGGGCCCCGGCCAGGCCGACCGTCGGTCGGCGCCGGCGGTGGGCGTCGATCGCCGTGTTCCTCGCGATGCGAAAGAGCCAGGCCTGCACCCCGCCATCACGCCGGCGGAACCGCCCGAGGCTCGCGAACGCTCTCTCGAATGTGTCGGCAGCGAGGTCCAGCGCGTCGGCGTCGCTCGGCGTCCTCGCTCGCAGGTAGCGGTACACGGGTAGACGATGTTTTTCGTAGAGGATCGCGAAGGAGGACGGATCGAGCCGGTCGCCCTCGGTCTCGGCGGCCAGGCCAAGGTCCTCGTTCACCAATGACGCCCTCAACTGGATTTCCCTCCGGGCCCGGCGGCGTCGTCGAAGCTGCCTTCACCACTGACAACGAACCGGCGGACCTGAACCCGACAATCCCCCGGAAACTCGTTCTCGTTCTCGGTGGCTGGAGCAACGGGCAGGGGGGCGCCTGGCGGCGGTCGCTGTGACCGCGGACGTGGCAGGTCGACGTAGGGTGACTGAGGCCGGCCCTACCTCACTGCCCGCAGGTCGCAGGCTCCATTCCAGAAGGCGTCAGGCAATCGTTGCGGCGATGACGTTCTCGGCGTAGGCGAGGAGAAGCAGCAACAGGACCACGGCGGCCACGCCGAGAAGAAGGGCGCCGCGCGTACCGCGTCGTCGTCGGGCCAGGGTCATGCCTCCTCTCCGCCTGTCATTGCGAGGCTCGATTGAACCACGCTCAGAGGAGCCGCACGAAGAGCTCGTTGCTGAGCAGCCGGCCGCGCATCGACAGATGCACCCGATCCGCCTCCGCCTCAAGCAGCCCCTCCGCCGCGGCCCAGCTGAGGGCCGGGCTTACCCGCTCATCCAGTGCGTCCCGCGTCGCCAGACCCTCCGCCAGCCGGAACGCGAGGATGCTCTCCTCCGCGGCGATATCCGGCGCCTCGAGCCGTTCCGAACCACCCGGGGGCAGCCTGGGCACGGAGCCGTCGGAGGGCGTGAGGGCCGCGAGGTAGGCGTCCAGCCGGGCGGCATTCCAGCGCCGCAGCGTGTCGCCGTCGAAGGCATGCGCACCCGGGCCGAGCGCCTCGTACGGCTCCCGGCGCCAGTAGCAGAGGTTGTGCCGGCTCTCGAACCCGGGACGAGCCCAGTTCGACAGCTCGTACCACCTGAAGCCCGCCTGACTGAGCCGCTCTTCCGCCAGCGCGTACATCTCGGCGGCCCGGTCCGCGTCCTGGTCGGCGAACGCTCGCTCCCGCCAGCGTCGGGCCCCCGGGCGCGCGGGCAGATGGTCGCCGCTCGGACCCGTCAGGCCCTCCCCATCGGGATCGTCCAGCGTCAGCGCGTAAGCCGAGACGTGGCTCAGGGGCAGGCCCGCCACGCGCCCGAGGGTGTCGGACCAGCTTTCCAGCGTCTGGCCGGGGATGTCGTAGAGCAGGTCGAGGCTCATGTTCTCGAAGCCGGCCGTGGCAGCGGCCTCGACCGCCCGAATGACGTCGTCCGGCTCGTGCCGGCGGCCCAGCCGCCGGAGCTCGGCCCCCTGGAGGCTCTGCGCCCCGATGCTCAGCCGGTTTACGCCGACCGACCGAAAGCCGTGCAGGTCGCCAAGCTCGGTCGGGCCCGGATTGGCCTCCAGCGTGATCTCCGCGTCGGCGGAGAGGCGATAGCGAACACGGATCCGCTCGATGAGGCGCCGGATCTCTGCGGCCGGCAGCAATGACGGCGTGCCGCCACCCAGGTACAGCGACCGCAGCGGGGAGCGCATCCCGCCGAAGCGCTCGTCCAGGACACCAGCCCGCAGCTCCAGCTCACGCTCCAGCGCCCGCGAGAAGGCGCCCAACCGATTGCCCTCCCCGCGCGCCTGCCTCCCGCCGTAGACCACGAAGTCGCAGTACGGGCAGACGCTCAGGCAGAACGGTACGTGGACGTAGAGGGCGACCGGCGGCCGAGCCCAGTCGGAGGCGTCAGGCGGCCGAGCCCGGACAGAGGCGTCGATCAGCGGTCGCCCTCGCGCACGACGCGCCAGCCCTCGGGCGGAAGGAGGCCCTGTTCGACCTCCTCGGGCTCATAGCCGGGCGGCTGAACCTGGCCGGCGTGACCCGTCGTGACGAAGATCGCGAAGCGCGTGATCGCGTGCCCCAGGATCGCCGCGCCGATTCCGCCGGTCGCGATGGTCAGCCAGCCGGCGACGGCCGCGATGAAGAGCGAGATGAGGAGCATCCAGCGGCTCCGGTGTCCCGCACCGAGCCGGGTCGCCAACCCATAGAGGAGGATCTGCCCGACGAGTGCCAGCTCATCGGACCAGCCTAGCGTGAGGAGCATGCCCAGGACGGCGCCGCGAAACGCGATCTCGTCGATGAGCGCCGTGCCCACGCTGTTAGCGATGGCGCCCGGGTAGTGGCGAACCTCCGGCAGCCGGAAGCGCTGGTAGCGGAACCAGGCGAAGCCTGCTGCAACAGCCGTGCCCAGGATGCCGAAGGCCAGGCCCAGGGCCAGCGCACCGCCGCGGTTTTCGCCGATCCCGAGGTGGAGCTCGCTGATGGGGCGCGGCGCCAGCTGGTAGATCAGCACGGCCAGTACAAAGCCCAGGAGATACCAGGTGAACCGCCGGGCGCCGATCCGCCAGCCGCCCTCGGCCTCTTCATCGTCGTACTCGGCGGCCCCGAAGCGAGGCGCGTCGAAGCGCAGCAGCACCAGCAGCCCCGTGAACGCCAGAACGACGAGAGGGCCGATCTGGTCTGCGAAGGGCATCGGGCTAGACGCTCTCGCTCGTGCGAAGGACGGCCAGGAACGCTTCCTGGGGGATCTCCACGCTCCCGATGCGCTTCATGCGCTGCTTGCCTTCCTTCTGCTTCTCGAGGAGCTTGCGCTTGCGGGTGATGTCGCCGCCGTAGCACTTCGCGATGACGTTCTTGCGCATGGCCCGGACGGTTTCGCGGGCGATGACGTTGGAGCCGACGGCTGCCTGCACGGGGACCTCGAACATCTGGCGCGGAATCAGCTCGCGCAGCTTTTCGACGAGTGCGCGGCCATCTTGTTGCGCCCTATCGCGATGAACGATGAGCGAGAGTGCGTCCACCGGGTCGCCTGCAACAAGGACGTCCAGCTTCACAAGGTTCGCCACGCGGTAGTCGATCTCTTCGTAATCCATGCTTGCGTAACCCTGCGTCCGGCTCTTGAGCTGGTCGTAGTAATCCACGATGACCTCGGCAAGTGGAATCTCGAAAGTCATGAGTACTCGCTGAGGGTCCAGGTATTCCATCCCGCTGAAGGTCCCCCGTCGCATCGTCGAAAGCTCCATCAGGGCGCCGATCGTGGATGACGGCGTGACGATCGAGAGCTTGACCCATGGCTCGGCGATGGATTCGATCTCACCGGCGCCGGGCAGCTCGGCGGGGTTGTCGACACGCAGCTGGCGGCCATCCAGGAGCGTGACGAGGTATTCGACCGACGGGGCAGAGGCGATGAGGTTCAGGTCGAACTCGCGCTCCAGGCGCTCCTGGATGATCTCCATGTGAAGCAGGCCCAGGAAGCCGCAGCGAAACCCGAAACCGAGCGCCACGGAGCTCTCCGGTTGGTAGCTGATCGATCCGTCGTTGAGGTGCAGCTTCTCCAGCGCGTCGCGGAGCAGCGGGTAGTCGGGACCCTCCAGCGGATAGAGGCCGGCGAAGACGAGCGGCTTGGCGGGCTTGTAGCCGGGGAGCGGGCTGGGGGCGGGGTGCTTCGCCAGCGTCATCGTGTCGCCCACCTGGCAGTCGCGGACGCTCTTGAGGCCGGTCGCGACATAGCCAACCTCGCCGGCGACGAGCTCGCGGACCGGCACCAACTGCGGACGAAAGACGCCCAGCTCCAGCAGCTCGCTCTGCGCGCCGGAGGCCATCAGGCGCACGACGTCGTCCTGGCGCAGGCGGCCCGAGGCCAGCCGGACGTACGCGACGACCCCCTTGTAGGCGTCGTAGTGCGAGTCGAAGATCAGCCCCTGGAGCGGTCCCTCAGCGTCGCCCTTTGGCGGCGGAACACGGTGGACGACCGCCTCCAGGACCTCGGCCACGCCCGTGCCGTCCTTGGCGGAGGCCAGGATCACCTCCTCGCGCGGGATCGCCAGGATGTTCTCCAGCTCCTCCATGACCAGCTCCGGCTGGGCGGAGGGCAGGTCGATCTTGTTGATGACGGGGACGATGACCAGGCCCTGGGCGAGCGCGAGATGGACGTTTGCGAGGGTCTGGGCTTCGACGCCCTGCGCCGCATCGACGACCAGGATGGCGCCCTCGCAGGCCTGGAGCGAGCGGCTCACCTCGTAGGTAAAGTCGACGTGGCCGGGCGTGTCGATGAGGTTGAGCCCGTAGAGCAGGCCATCGTTCGCCGCGTACTCCAGGCGCACGGCCCGGGCCTTGATCGTGATCCCCTTCTCGCGCTCCAGGTCCATCGAATCGAGGACCTGGGAGGTCATCTGCCGTGCCTCGATCGTGTGGGTCAGTTCCAGGAACCGATCGGCGAGGGTGGACTTCCCGTGATCGACATGCGCAATGATCGAGAAGTTGCGCATCCGCGCCTGGGGGATCATGGGGACGCGGAGTGTAGCAAAGGGCCCCCGGCCCCCGGCTCGGCCGTCTACCCGGGAGGCGGGGTGCTCGAGCGTCGCTCGTTCGCTTCCTCTTGTGGGATGGCGGCGCACCGGGCCGATCGTGGCGCTCTGCTACCATTCGCGGTCGCGCCCGTTGCCTACGGTCGCGCGTATCAGCAGTCACCCTGCACCTGAGGTCTTCGACGCTTGGCCCACTCAACCCGAACCTGGCGGGGCGCCCGCACCCCCTCGGCGATCAAGCGAGTCCGTCAGACCGCTCGTCGCAATGCGATCAACCAGCCTCGCCGCACCGAGGCGAAGACACTCATCGCCCGCGCCCTTGCAAGTGCGGCTGCAGGTGACGCGGACGCGACGCGAGTAGCCGTCGTCGAGGCTGTCTCGGCGCTCGACAAGGCAGCGAAGGTAGGCGTGCTCCACGAGAACGCCGCGAATCGACGCAAGAGCCGGCTGATGCTCAAGGTGAACGCAGCGCTTGGCGGTGAGGCGCTGGCCGGCGCCGTCAAGCCCTCGCGAACCACAGGCCGCACAGCCGCGGCCAAGGCGGCCAAGGCACGAATCACAGCCTCACGCGCCACCAAGGCCAAGGGCGAGCAGACCGCCGCGGGCAAGGCCCGCGCGGCGCTCACCCGATCAACACGAGAAGAGGGCACCCCCGCTTCCGCACCTGAGACCGACGTCACTCCGGCTGCACCGGCTAGGAAGGCAACCGCCCGGTCGGCAACGGCTCGACCGAAGTCGGCGTCCTCCGCGAAGGCCACGGCCACCAAGCCCAAGGCGGGCTCCACCTCCTCGAAGTCGACATCATCCGCCTCGAAGGCGAGCGCCACGTCCTCGAAAGCGACTGCCACCAAGACCGCCGGCTCCACGACTCGAGCCCGGAAGCCCGCGAGTTCGGGGAAGGCGGCCGACGGCAGTTCCTAGGTGGCGTAGGCGGGTCGGCTCCCGTTCGAGCGACCGGCCAGACCGTACAGGGCACCGCCCACGAGGGCTCCCCCCGTCGTGAGGCCGAAGAGCGTCAGCGCTCCATTGAGCTGTTCGGCAAGGACGTAGCGTTCGAACGTCTGGGCGTCTGAAACGCCGAGCCGGGTAAGCTCGTCGCCGCGCCCCGCGTCCAGGTAGCGCTCGTAGGTGCAACTCGGGCCCGTGGTGCAGATGATCTGCCCTCCCAGCCCGGGATCCCGGTAGCCGTTGTCGGCGTAGACGAAGAGCAGGCGAATCCCGCCGTAGAGAAGGGCCAGCGATAGACCCGTGACCAGCCCGGCATAGGCGGCGTTGACGAAGAGGCGCCACCAGGGCCGGCGTCGCTCGGAACGCGCATTGGCATAGAAGCCGATGAGGACGCCCGTGACGGGCGCCAGCATGAAGACGATCGACTGGATGGCGACGACGAGCTCGAAGCTGATCGCGATGACGACCGCCATCCCGAGGCCGACCCAGCCGGCGAAGATGGCTCCCCGGTCAGGCACCGGCGGGTTCCGGCGTGGGGACCGCACCTCGGGCGCTCGCCATGCCGCGCCCGCCGGCGTAGCGTGCCGCGCCGCCCAGCTCCTCCTCGATCCGCAGCAGCCGGTTGTACTTGGCCACTCGCTCGGAGCGCGACGGGGCGCCCGTCTTGATCTGCCCGGTGCCTGCCGCGACGACCAGGTCGGCGATCGTGGTGTCCTCGGTTTCCCCGCTGCGGTGGCTGACGACCGCGCCCCAACCGTTCTCCTGCGCCATCTCGATCGCGGCCAGGGTCTCGGTCAACGTGCCGATCTGGTTGAGCTTGATGAGGATGGCGTTGCCACTCCCCTCCGCGAGGCCTCGCGCCAGGCGCTCGGGGTCCGTCACAAAGAGGTCGTCGCCGACCAACTGGCAGCGGTCACCGAGACGTTCGGTGAGCGCCTGCCAGCCCGTCCAGTCGTCCTCGCCCAGCCCGTCCTCCAGCGAGACAATGGGATACCGGTCGACCCAGTCAGCCCAGAAATCGACCATCTGAGACGTGGTCAGCGAGCGCCCTTCCTTCGCCAGTCGATAGGTCAGCTCGCCGTTGGTGGGTGCGGCGTCCAGGTCGAGCAGCTCGGTCACCGCCGGATCGAGGGCGATCGCAACGTCCTCGCCCGGTCGATAGCCCGCCCGCTCGATGGCCCGGAGCACCAGCTCGATGGCGGCCTGGTTGGAGTCCAGTGACGGCGCGAAGCCGCCCTCATCTCCCTGGCCTGTTGCGAGACCGCGGTCATGCAGCTCTGTCCGGAGCGCGTGGAAAACCTCGGATCCCGCTCGCAGCGCCTCCGCGAAGGTCGGTGCGCCAAGCGGCATGACCATGAACTCCTGGAAGTCGGTCGAGTCGGCGGCGTGCTGACCGCCGTTGAGGATGTTGAACATCGGGGCGGGCAGCGTGTGCGCCCGGCTCCCGCCGAGGTAGCGGTAGAGGGGCAGCTCGTAGGCGGCTGCCGCCGCGTGGGCACAGGCGAGCGAGACGCCGAGCACCGCATTGGCGCCAAGCCTCTCCTTGTTAGGCGTGCCGTCCAGCGCGTTCAGGGTGTCGTCGATCTCAGCCTGGTCGGAGGCGTCCATGCCCAGCAGCGCCGGGCTGATGATCTCGACCACGTTGGCCACTGCCTGGCGGACGCCCTTGCCGCCGTAGCGGTCCTTCTCGCCGTCGCGCAGCTCGACGGCCTCGTGAGCACCGGTGGAGGCACCCGACGGGACGGCCGCGCGCCCAGCCCCTCCCCCGCTCAGCACCACGTCGACCTCGACGGTCGGGTTGCCACGCGAATCGAGAATCTCGCGCGCCTCGATCAGCTCGATGGAGGTCATGCGCGCTTGCTCGTGGCAACCGCGCGCTTCCTTGTCGCGGCGGGCACGGGCTCCGGCTCGCGGTCGAGGAGTGCAGCGATCCCCGGCAGCTCATGCCCCTCGAGGAATTCCAGGCTGGCGCCACCGCCGGTCGAAATGTGGGTCATCTTCTCCGCCAGCTTTAACTGCTCGACAGCCGCGACCGAATCGCCGCCACCGACGACGACCGTCGCGCCCTCGTCAGCGCGCCGGGCCAGGTAGCGGGCCATGCCCCGCGTGCCATCGCCGAAGGTCGGCACCTCGAAGACACCGAGTGGCCCGTTCCAGAAGATCGTCCGGGCAGGCGCGAGTGCATCCTCGAAGGCCTGCCTGCTCTGCGGCCCGACGTCCACCACCGACCACGAATTGGGAATCTTGTGGGACGGCACCATCTTGTGCTCGGCGCCGCGGGTGACCTCCTTGGCCACGACCGCGTCGACGGGCAGCAGGAAGCGCACGCCCTTCTCGTCGGCCAGGCGGAGGATGCGCCGTGCGTCCTCAACTCGATCGCGCTCCAGCAGGCTCTTGCCCACGGTCATGTCCCGGGCCACGAGAAATGTGTTGGCCATGCCGCCGCCGACGATGAAGGTATCCACGCGCTCCATGAGATTCTCCAGGACGGCGATCTTGCCCGAGACCTTTGCGCCTCCGATCACGGCCGCGAAGGGCCGCTCGGGATTCTCCAGCAGCCGCGACAGCATCTCGATCTCGCGCTGAAGCAGGAGCCCGGCGTAGGCCGGCAAATACTCGGTGATGCCCACGGTCGAGGCGTGCGCACGGTGCGCCGTCCCGAAGGCATCGTTCACATAGGCGTCGGCGTAACCCGCGAGCGTCTTGGCGAAGCCCGGGTCGTTCTTCTCTTCCGCCGAATGGAAGCGCAGGTTCTCCAGCATGAGCAGCTGACCGGGCTTGAGCCGGGCCAGGGCATCGTTGGTTCCGACCCCCAGCGCGTCGCCGGTCACCGGGACGTTGCGCCGCAGCAGCGCGCTCAGGCGCTCCGCGACCGGCCGCAGACGGAACGAATCGATGACCTTGCCGTTGGGCCGCCCCAGGTGGCTGGCCAGGATGATCGCGGCGCCGTTCTCGAGCAGCAGCCGGATCGTGGGGATCGAGGCGCGGACGCGCGAGTCGTCGACCACCCTGCCGTCTTCGATGGGGACGTTGTAGTCAACGCGGACGAAGACCTTCTTCCCCTGGGCATCGAGGTCGCGAACGCTGAGCTTGTCCACCTCAGGCGCCGGCTGCCGAGGCCTCTGCGGGCTGCTTCTGACCGGAGCCGGACGCGTTGCCGGCACCGGAGCCCTCATCGAGCCGCTCCGAGACGTAACGAATGAGATCGGCGACCCGGCAGCTGTAGCCCCACTCGTTGTCGTACCAGCTGATGACCTTGACCATCCGCCCGCCGAGCACCATCGTCGAGTCCGCGTCCACGATCGACGAGCGCGGATCCCCACGGAAGTCCGTGGAGACGAGCGGCTCGTCGCTCACGCCGAGGATGCCCTTGAGGTCGCCCTCCGCCGCCGAGCGGAACGCGTCGTTCACCGACTCGACCGTGGCGTCCTTCTCCAGCTCCGCGGTGAAGTCCACGACGCTCACGGTGGGGGTCGGGACGCGCAGGCTGAAGCCGTCGAACCGACCCTTCAGCTCGGGGATGACCAGGGCGAGCGCCTTGGCCGCACCGGTCGTGGTCGGGATGATGTTCTGGCCGGCGGACCGGGCGCGGCGCGGGTCCTTGTGCGCGACGTCAAGGATGCGCTGGTCGTTCGTGTACGAATGGATCGTGTTCATCAGGCCACGCGTGATGCCGAACGTGTCGTGGACGACCTTGGCCGCCGGTGCCAGGCAGTTGGTGGTGCAGCTCGCGTTGCTGATGATGTGGTGCTGCGCCGGGTCGTAGCGCTCCTCGTTGACGCCCAGCACGATCGTGATGTCCTCGTTCCTGGCGGGCGCGCTGATCACGACCTTCGTGGCGCCGGCATCGATGTGGGCGCGCGCCTTCTCCGCGTCCGTGAAGAGGCCAGTCGACTCGAGAACGATCTCGACGCCCAGGTCCCGCCACGGCAGCTGGGCCGGGTCCTTTACCTGGAGGACCTTGATCTCGCGGCCGTCCACGATGAGCGCGTCGTCGGTATGGTCGACGGTGCCCTCGTAGGCCCCATAGGTCGAGTCGTGCTTGAAAAGGAGCGCGTTCATGGCCGTGTCGACGAGGTCGTTCACGGCGACCACCTCCACATCCGGGGCGCGCTCGATGAGGGCCTTGAGGGATTGGCGACCGATCCGGCCGAAACCGTTGATGCCGATGCGAACTGTCACGATTCGTCCTCCTCGGGAGATGGACGCCCTCGGAGGGCGACTTGCTGGGCCTAGGTCGTCGCCAGAAGAGCAGAGAGCGCGCGGGGCGTACGGCCGCGACCGCTTTGAGCGACGAGTGGGGCGGCTCCGACGAGCGACACGTCCGCCCCCAGCTCCGCCGGGACGATCCGAACGCGCGCGCCGGGAATCCGGAACGCCAGCCGCTCGACCTCAGCGCGAGCGTAGGCGAGCCAGTCCGCGCCGTGGGTCTCCGCGATGCCGCCGCCCACGATGATTCGCTCGGGATTGAGCACATTGACCAGGCCGACCGCCGCCGCGCCGAAGGCCTGCCGGGCGCGATCCATGATCCTTCCCGCCTGCTCGTCCCCGGCCGCAGCCGCCTCGGCGACCGCCCGGGCGTCGATGGTCTCCGGGCCAACTTCCCGACTTCTCCGGGCCAGCGCGGGCGAGGAGCCATCGAGGGCAGCCTCGCGACCAGCTCGGGCGATCCCGACACCGGAAGCTAGCGCTTCCAGGTGCCCGCGTGCGCCGCAACCGCAGAGCGGGCCGTCGAGGAGCACGGGCAGGTGCCCGATCTCGCCGGCCACGCCGTCAGGCCCAGTCAGCAGCCGGCCGTCGGTCACGATCGCGCCACCCACCCCGGTCGACAGCGTCAGGTAGACGAAGTCGCTGACTCCGCGCCCCGCTCCGAAGGCCTGCTCGCCGAGCGCGGCGACATGCGTATCGCGCTCGACCACGACGGGCAGACGGAGCGCCGCCGACACGGGCTCGCCAAGAGGTTGATCGCGAAAGCCGAGGCCCATGTTCGGCGGTTCGATCAGCACTCCGGTCGACGGGTCAAGAGGGCCGGGTGCCGACACGCCCACGCCCACGAGGTCGCGGCGCCTCTCCGGCGTCAGCTCGTCGAGGACCGAGCGCAGGAGCTCGATGGCGTCGGCACGAACGGCATCCGGGCCGCGATCGGGCTTCGTCGGCCGGTCCCGACGGTGCGAGACGGCGCCAGCGGAATCGACGAGGCAGGCGCGCATCTGCGTCGCGCCCAGGTCGAGCGCAAGCACAGGGCCTCCATCGTGAGGGGCTGGGCCGTTTCGCCGCCGGGGCACGCGCAGATCGCGAGAGCTCCTCCGCGCCGCGTCGCTCATTCCCTGCGGGATTGTAGCAAGCGGGAATCGCGAGCCCCGGCCGGGATCCGGTCGGGGCTCGTGCTGATCTCTGGGCTTCTTGTCGGCGATTCGGTCGGCCGCCGGGATAGCCCGGCGGACGGACGTCCGCAGTCTGGCTGGCTCAGCCGCCGATCTTGAAAACGCTCGTGCCGCAGTCCGGGCAGGTGCCCTTGATGGCCGGCTTGCCGTTCTTCATGGTGATCTGCTGAGGATCCTTGATCTCGACCTTGCGCTTGTCCTTGACGCAATAGGCTTCAGCCATTCCTCTTCCTCCTTTGCCGGCTGCTTACACCGGCGATGTGCGGACCCCGAGGGCGGGTGCCCCCGCTGATCACGACGCTGAACGTGCTCAGGACACGCCTGTGGGTGTCCAGAGTGACGGTCGCCAGTGTGACGCTCCCGCGACACGTGTGGCGTCATCCATGTCGGCCAGCAAACAAAGCGCCTCCAAACCGGTCTCGATGCAGGCAGATTCGGCCAAATCCCTGCTTTTTCCCTCGACGAAGGCCCCTGTGGTGCGCTGAGCGTACGCCGCGCAGACAACGCCCGCGCGGCATTTTGCGAGCCCTGCCAGCACGAGCAGCGCGGACGCCTCCATCTCGAAGTTCAGCACTCCCTGCCGGGCCATGTCGGCAGCCAGATCCGGATACCGGATTGGCAGCTGCGGAACGGGCCGCCCCTGTGCTCCGAAGAATCCGGGCGCAGTAGCCGTCAACCCAATATGTGCACGATGGCCAAGTTTCGCGGCCGCCTCCGCGAGCGCGGCGACGGCGCGGTAGTCGGCAACGGCTGGATAACCCTCGTGCACGAAGTACGAGGTGGTCGACTCGAGGCGCACCGCGCCACTGGTGATCACGAGGTCGCCGAGCTCGATCTCATCCTGGAGGACGCCACAGGAGCCTACGCGCACGAAGGTGGGCCGTTCGGTGATCGCCAGGATCTCCGCGACCACGATCTCCACATTGTCCGCGCCGATGCCCGTCGAGACGACCGAGATGCGCCGACTGCGATGGGTGCCGGTGACCGATGCGAACTCGCGGTGCCGCCTCGTCAGCTCGATCCCATCCAGCCGCTCCGCAATTCGCTCGGTCCTGTCCGGGTCGCCCGGCAGGAGGATGTATTCGGCCAGCTCCCCGCGTGCCAGGTCGATGTGGTACTGCCGCTCCCCCTTCGGAAGCGCCACGCGGGGGTCGGCGTGCGGCAAGGGCCCTCCCTCGGCTGCTTGCGATCGATCCGCTCGCTGAGCTTGCGGGAGGATAGAGGCGGCGTTTCGCGAGCGTCAAGCACGACCTGAGCTCAGATCCGGCGGTCAGGGCTCCCGCGGCGCCACCAGCGCGGAACCTGGGCGCGGCTCGACGGAGGAGCCTCGGCGCAGGAGGAACCCGACCGCTCCGGTCGCGGCAGCCGCCGCGACAAGGACGATCACCAGCAGCAGCCAGGGAAGATCGCCATCTGCGGTGCCCGGAGCCGTTGCGGCGTTCGCGTTCTGGCTCGCGCTGGCCCGAGGGCTCGCCCCATTCACCTGAGGGCCCACGACCGTTGTCCTCGTCCTGCCGACGCGACCGATGTCCGCCGCGGTCCGAGCCACGACCTCCCAGCCGCCGTCTCCGGCGCGATCCACGCGACCGACAACATTGACCGGCTCCGAGATCGTCAACAGGGCCGTCAGGCGACGGACTTCTTCCGGCAGTCGGGCACGCGCCCTGATGTTGCCGTCCTCCAGGATCAGCCGTGTTCCGGAAGCCCACCGGACGATCCCTCCCACGCGCACGAGCTGGCCGCGATGCTCCGGCAGCTCGCGAAGGCGAATCTCCGGGATGTTGAGCCCCGCGGTATCTCCGG
>JACDFU010000171.1 GCA_013815585.1 Chloroflexota bacterium | reverse complement strand
GTCCCGAGCCCACGTCGTGGCTTGCCACAGATGGCCCCCACCGAGCCTTGAGACTGTCGCTCGGCGATCTCGTATGCGGCCAGGTGCTCGAGCGCGGCGTGCCGTAGTGGTGGGGTAGCTCGTCCGTTGGGTGATCGCCGTGGTGGGCCGCTGACTCCCGCTGCATCAGGTCCGCGTGACGACATGGATCGAGCGGAGAACTCGAGATTGCTGTCCTGAGCGTGAAAAGCTGGTAGGGGAGCCTGGATTCGAACCAGGGACCGGCGGTGTATAAGACCGCTGCTCTCACCGCTGAGCTACTCCCCCGCCCTTCCGATCGTAGCACCGCGTTCCCGGTGGCCGACGGGTCCCGGTGGAGGTAAGCGGTAACCCGAAAGTCGTGTAGTCGCGGGATCGCCTTGTCTGTAGCGTGGCGCTGATGTTGACGACCGCAGACCCAGAGCGCCCGCTCCCCGATCGAGTGCCGGGAGGCACGCTCATCGATCGGCTCCCAAGGCTCAAACCTTCGGCGGCTCTCGGCCTGGTCGTCGCGACCCTGGCATTCATGCTGCTGACGGCGACCGACCTGGGCGGGCAGGCCGCGCTCTGGGAGAACGCTCACCTGACAGCCGCAGCGCTCGGCGCGGTGACCTTGGCCTTCGCAGGCGCTCGCCTGGCCCAAGGCCTCGACCGGACGGTGCGTCTCTCCCTCGCTGTTGGCCTAGGTTGCTACCTGGTCGGACAGCTCAGCGGGGACCTGCAGACCCTCCTCGGGGTGACCTACCTGAAGGCGCTGTCGGACGTCTTCCTTCTGCTGGCGACATTGCCCGCGATGTACGCGCTGTATCGGGCCGTCCACCGGCGGGTCGAACGCACGGAGGAAATTGCAGCATTCCTGGACTCGGCGGTGGTTTCCCTCGGCATCAGCGCGGTTCTCGTTGCCGTGTACGCTCAGCACACCACGTTCCTGCCGGGCTCGGCCGGTCTATTGGACCTCGCGTACCCGATCCTCTATCTGGCTGCTGGCGGTGCAGGGCTCGTGGGAGCGCTCACCATCCGATCACCATTCTAGTCGCGCGGAGCTTTTGTGCTCCTGGCGGGCGCGTTTCTCCTCGGCCTGGCCTACGCCGCGCGGCTTCCGGACGCCCTGGATGGCCGCCTGATGCCGGGACAGCCGGCGAACTACGCGTTCTCACTGGGCGTGGTGCTTGCGGGCTACGGGACGGCAACCTGGACCTCTCGCCGCTCAGCCGATCCTCGCTACGAGCGGATTGCGCCGAAGGTACTCGCGGCCCTGCCGGTGGGAGCAATCGTGCTGAGCGTCATGCTCCTCATCAGCGATGTCCACCAAAACGCGTCGGGCGTCTCGCTGCTGCTGGACGGGTTGACCGGGGCGACGCTCCTGCTTGCAGTCGGACGGCAGACGCTGCTCCTGTGGCAGCGAGACCGGAGCGTGGCCCGCGAGCGGAAGGCGCGTGACGAGACCGCTCTCACCATTGCGCTACTGAGCGGTGCGGAAGAGCGCTATCGGGCGCTGGTTGAGCGTGTCCCAGCGGTCGTCTACCTGGCCGAGCACGACCCGGCCGCCACCAGTTTCTCGCGCCTGATCTACGTGAGTCCTCAGGCGGTCGGCTTGCTCGGGTACGAGCCGGCCGAGCTGGAAGACGATCCTGAGCTGTGGACGAAACTGGTCATGGAAGAGGATCGACCGGCCGCGTTCGCGCGAGAAATGCGTCACTTCGCGACGGGAGAGCGACTGGAGCACGAGTATCGAATCCAGCGGCCCGACGGCAGCACGGTATGGCTGCGGGATGAAGCCACCATCGTCCCTGACTCTACCGGCGCAGCCGGGTACTCGCACGGGGTCCTGCTGGACATCACGGAGCGGAAGCGGGCCGACCTGGCCCTCCGCCAGAGCGAAGACCAGATGCGCAGGATCATCGATACCGCCAGTTATGCCTATGTCGGCATGGACGCGAAGGGTGGGATCACCGAATGGAACGATCAGGCGGCCTTGACCTTCGGTTGGCGTCGGGAGGAGGTTCTGGGCCGTACCCTCAGTGAGACGATCATTCCCCACCAGGATCGGACTGTGCACGAGGCGGGACTGCGCCACTACTTGGGAACCGGCGCGGGGCCCATGATCGAGAAACGAACCGAGGTCACCGCGCTGCACAGGGACGGGCATCGCTTCCCGGTGGAGCTGACCGTCTGGCCGGTGGCTCACGAATCGGGGCTGGAATTCAGTGCCCTCATTGGGGACATCACCGAGCGCAAGCGACTCGAGACCGAGCTGCGTGACCGCGCCTTCCACGATTCGCTGACCGGTCTGGCGAACCGAGCCCTGTTCGCCGATCGGGTCGATCACGCCCTGTCGCAGCGGCCGGGCTCGGCTCCTCGGACGGCCGCAGTCATCTTTCTGGACCTCGACGACTTCAAGACCGTCAATGACAGCATTGGCCATGCGGCCGGGGACGAGCTGCTGATCGGGGTAGCTGAGCGATTGCGCTCCTGCCTGCGATCCGGTGACACGGCCGGACGCCTGGGCGGCGACGAGTTCTCCGTCCTGCTCGAGGACATCGACGGCGAGATCGCCGTAGAGGCCGCCGACCGGATCCTGACGGCCTTCGAACGACCATTCCTCATTCATGACCGTCGGATCGTCGCGCGGGCCAGCCTGGGGATCGCTCTCGGTGAACCGGGGCTGTGCGACGCGACGAGCCTGCTGCGGGACGCCGACGCCGCGATGTATCTGGCAAAGCAACGAGGCAAGGGGCGCTACGAGCTCTTCCAGCCGAGCATGAGGGTGGCGGCCCTGAGCCGTCTCGAAGCCATCTCCGACCTGCAGCGCGCGGTGGACCAGGCCGAGTTCTTCCTCGAGTACCAGCCGATCGTGGAGCTGACGGGGGCCGAGGTGCGCGGGTTCGAGGCCTTGGTGCGCTGGCAGCATCCCAGCCGCGGGCGGCTGCCGCCGGATGCGTTCATCAGCCTTGCGGAGCAGACCGGCTTGATCGTTCCTCTCGGGAGGTGGGTGCTCGAGCAGGCATGCCGGCAGGCCCAGGAATGGAACGCCACTCCCGACGTGGACCAGGTTGGCATCACGGTCAACCTCTCGGCGCGGCAACTGCTCGACACAGGGTTGGTGGCAGACGTCCGGAACGCACTGGCGGAGTCAGCGCTCTCCCCTTCTGCCCTGACAATCGAGATCACCGAAAGCGTCTTGATGCAGGACCTGTCGCAAGCGGCCGCCGTGCTGCGGGCGCTGCGCGAGACGGGCCTGAAGGTGGCCGTCGACGACTTCGGCACCGGCTATTCCTCGCTGAGCCACCTGGCTCGATTGCCGATCGACGTCCTCAAGATCGATCGCTCATTCATCCTCGCACTCGATAGCTCCCGTGAAGAGGCAGCGCTCGTCCGCTCGATCATCAAGATCGGACAGACGCTCCGGATGGAAACCGTTGCCGAGGGGATCGAGACGCACCAACAGCTCGATCGACTGCGCAAGTTCGGCTGTCGTCTGGGCCAGGGATACATCTTTTCCCGCCCCGTGAGCGGGCCCGCCGCGCTCGAACTGCTCAGGGCGCCGGCCTACTCGCGTTTCGAGACCGCGGGGACGTGAGACTCACTCGAGGAGTGGCCGGATGACCTGAAAGCCAATCACCAGCGCGAGGTAGGCCACGGGAATCGCGGTGAAGAAGCCGAGCATGCCGCTCCAGGGGGAACGTCTGCGCAGGCCCGAGGCACCGCTCGGCAACGGCACCCACAGGTAGGTGGCCAGGCTTCCCGCCACGAGCACCAGCGCAACGAAAATACCGAACGCCAGCGTCCGCAGGTCGCCGCCCGGCAGCCCCGACCCGCGCGCTAGCGCCACGTCATAGGCCAACAGGGCAATCAGGCCCACGATCGCCACCGCAACGTTCGCCACGACCGCCCGGAAGATCGGGGCCGGCGGGTTGCGAAACTGCCGCCAGCGGGCCTCCGCCCACGAGCGGTGGCGGACGGCGGCCCGGGACGGGTCGGGCAGGACCGATGGATCGGGCGGGTCGGTCACCGAACGGCCTGGTTGACGATGACCAGGGACGGGCGCCGCGGCAGCGACTCGGGCGTGTGCCGAGCCAGCTCGCCCACCGCTGCCGCGAATCGGTCGAGCTCCTCCTCCGTGTTGAAGAAGCCGACGCTTGCCCGAACGGCGTCGAGCCCGGGGATGGTCCGCACGATCGCGAACACTCGCCGTGAGAGCTCCTCGTCCACCTGCTCGGCTGTCCAGCCCGCGATGCGGAAGGAGACGAGCGTGGCCATCCTTTGGAACGGTGTGACGACCGTGACGCCGTCCACGGTTCGAAGCGCACCCGCGAGCCTGCTTGCCAGCGCGGAAGCCCGCTGGAAAGCCCACTCCAGGCCCACGTACATCTCCAACCAACCG
>JACDFU010000071.1:2027-13559 GCA_013815585.1 Chloroflexota bacterium | reverse complement strand
TGCCTGTGCTGCCGGTCAGCATCGGCAACGGGGGCTCTGGCAATGGCCACGGAGGGGGGAACGGGCACGCCGGAAGCCAGGACGGGCACGAGCACGACGGGCACGGCCACGCCGGGGGCAGCCACGCTCACCCGCGATAGGGCAGGTATAGGGGCATGAGCCTGCCCGAGACGGTCCCGTTCCTGGGCTGGGCCTGGGATGACCTGCTGTTCCTGTTCTTCGCGGGAGCGCTATTGGGCACCGGTTTGATGGTCGTCATAGGCCGCAACATCATTCGCTCTGGCCTCTGGATGATCTGTTGCTTCGGCGCGCTTGCCGGCCTCTATGTGCTGCTCGGCGCACCGCTGATCGCGGCGGCGCAGGTGCTCATCTACATCGGGGCGATCAGCGTGCTCGTGCTCTTCGCGGTCATGCTCACCCAGTCCAAGAGCGGGCCGGTCGGCCTCGTCTTCCATCACCAGGCCTGGGCCGGAGCGCTGGCGGCGCTGGGGATCGGGATCCTGGTCGCGGTCGTCGTGGCCGGCACCGCCTGGCCGCTGGCCGAGACGGCACGCACGCCCAGCCCGACCGAGGAGCTTGCGCTGCTGCTGTTCCGTGACTACGTGCTGCCGCTCGAGGTCGTGAGCGTGCTGCTCCTGGCCGCCGTGATCGGCGGCGTCTTCCTCGCCAAGCGCGAGCGGGAGCCGGAGGAGACCATCGTTCCCGCGGAGCCCGCCCGGGAGCGCATGCCGGCACCCGCTCCGGCAGTCGGGACGCGCGAGCTCACGCCATGAGCGGCTCCCTCCAGTCCTACCTGATCCTGTCGGCGTTGCTCTTCGCAATCGGCACGTTCGGCTTCCTTGCCCGCCGAAACGCCATCGCGATGCTCATGTCAATCGAGCTCATGCTCAACGCCGTCAACCTTTCGATCGTTGCCTTCGGCGCCTTCATCCCTGCCCTCCGGGGTGACGCCGCGATCATCGCCCTCATGGTCATGGCAGTCGCTGCCGCAGAGGCCACTGTCGGGCTGGCCATCGTGATCGCGATCTACCGCAACAGCAGAACACCCCTCGTCGACGAATACGACCGGATGCGACAGTAGGCGTGAGCGGGTTCCTGCTCACCGCAGCTGAGACGGAAACGCCGGTGGCGGCCGCAGGGGCCACGGACATGCTCCTGGTCACGCTCCTGGTCGCACTGCCCCTGGCCGGCTTCGCGTTGACGGCTCTCCTGGGGCGCCGCCTCTACACGAAGGCGTGGGTCATCGCGGTGCCGGTGATGATCGTGACCTGGCTGATTGGCCTGTATGTCATCGCGCAGGCGCTCGGCGGCGCGTATGGTGAGGAGGGGCTGCACTTCACCCTCTACCGCTGGATCCCGGCCGGCGACTTCACCGTGGACGCCGGCTTCCTGGTCGACGGTCTGACCGCCGCGCTGCTCATCGTGGTCACCACCGTGGGCATGCTCGTGCACGTCTACTCGATCGGCTACATGGCCCACGAGCCCGGCCGCTGGCGCTTCTTCGCCTACCTGAACCTCTTCATGTTCAGCATGCTGCTGCTCGTCCTGGCGGACAACTTCCTCGTCCTCTTCGCGGCCTGGGAGCTGGTCGGGCTGTGCAGCTACCTGCTCATCGGCTACTGGTACAAGCGGCGCAGCGCCGCGCTCGCCGCCAAGAAGGCATTCATCGTCAACCGGGTCGGCGACGTCGGGTTCGGGCTCGGGATCATGGCCATCTGGACGACCGTCGGCACGCTCAACTTTCACGAGGTCTTCGAGGCGCTGCCGGAAGCCGGCCTCGAGCCCTGGATGATCACGGGAATCGCGCTGCTCCTGTTCGCGGGCGCCGTCGGCAAGAGCGCCCAGTTCCCGCTCCACGTCTGGTTGCCCGACGCGATGGAGGGGCCTACCCCGGTCAGTGCCCTGATCCACGCCGCGACGATGGTCAATGCCGGCGTCTACCTCGTCGCACGGACCAGCCCGATCTTCGCCCAGTCGCCCTTCGCGATGCTCGTGGTCGCCAGCATCGGCATCTTCACCGCGATCCTGGCCGCCTCGATCGCGATGACCCAGACCGACATCAAACGTGTGCTCGCCTACTCGACGCTCAGCCAGCTCGGATACATGTTCGCCGCGCTCGGGGTCGGCGCGTATTTCGCGGCGATCTTCCACCTCATGACGCACGGCTTCTTCAAGGGCCTGCTCTTCCTCGGTTCCGGGTCCGTGATTCACGCCGTGCACGAGGAACAGGACATGAACCGCATGGGCGGGCTGTGGCGAAAGATCCCGATCACCCACATCACGATGCTGATCGGATCGATCGCGATCTCGGGGATTCCATTCTTCGCGGGCTTCTTCTCGAAGGACGAGATCCTCGGCGAGAGCTTCAAGCTGGGCTTCGGCTGGGTCTGGTTCATCGGCGTGGTGGTCGCCGTGATGACCGCCTTCTACATGTTCCGGCTCATGGGAAAGACCTTCTACGGGCCGAGCCACGTCGACCCGCACGTCGCCGACAAGATCCATGAGTCGCCACCGACGATGACGATCCCGCTCATCCTGCTGGCGATCCCCTCGATGTTCCTTGGCGTGGCGATCGGCTGGCCGCCGGAGGGCGGCCTGATCCACCAGTGGCTCGGGCCCGTCTTCCACGAGGCCGAGGAGCTGCTGGGCCATGAGCTGGAGCCGTACGCCATCTTCGGGATCGATGGGTTCCTGCTCGGCGCGAGCGTGGCGGTGGCGATCGTCGGCATGGTCATGGCCTGGCGCTATTTCGGGTTTCGCGTGCCGCTCCTGGGCGCGGAGGTGCAACCCAGGGCGCGGCGCGTCGAGGTGCTCACCGAGCGGTTCCGCGGCTGGTATGACGCCTCGTTCCACAAGTGGTGGTTCGACGACCTCAATCACCTGCTCTTCGTGCGCATCGGCGGAGCGGTGGCCGCGGCACTCTGGTGGTTCGACGTCAACATCGTCGACGGCGCGGTGAACGGCGTCGCGCGGCTGACCCAGGGAACGGGACGCGAGATCCGCCAGATCCAGACCGGCCGGGTCCAGAACTACGCCCTCGGCATCGCCATCGGGCTGCTCGTCGTGGCGGTCAGCTACCTCGTGGTGACGCCGCGCTGATGACGAACCTGCCGATCCTGACGCTCATCACCTTCGTGCCGCTGGCGGGGGCGCTCCTGATCGCGTTCCTGCCAAGGGGGCGCCCGGACCTGGCCCGCTGGGCGGCGCTGATCACCTCGCTCGTCAGCTTCGTGCTCTCGCTGCTGCTGCTGCCAGCCTTCGAGGTGGGCGCGCCGGGTTTCCAGTTCAAGGAGCAGGCCGACTGGATCCCGGCCTTCGGCATCCAGTACAAGCTGGGCATCGACGGCATCTCTCTAGCCCTGGTGGTCCTCACCACGACTTTGAGCTGGATCAGCATCCTCGCCAGCTTCGGGCCGATCAAGGACCGGGTGAAGGAGTACATGATCTCCTTCCTCATCCTCGAGGTCGGGATGATCGGGGTCTTCGTGGCCCTCGACACCTTCCTCTTCTACATCTTCTTCGAGATCGTCCTCGTGCCGATGTACCTGATCATCGGAATCTGGGGCGGCGCGAACCGCATCTATGCCACGCTGAAGTTCGTCCTCTACACGCTGATCGGCTCGCTGCTGATGCTCGTGGCGATCCTCGCCACGGCCTTCAGCTTCCAGGCGCTCAACGGCGGCAATTGGGCCGGCGCCTTCGACTACGAGCAGCTGCGCGGCTTCGGGTTCGACCCGGGCTTCCAGGCGTTCGCCTTCCTGGCCTTCGCGCTCGCCTTCGCGATCAAGGTGCCGATGTTCCCCTTCCACACCTGGCTCCCCGACGCGCACGTGGAGGCGCCGACGGCCGGCTCGGTGATCCTGGCCGGTGTCCTGCTCAAGCTGGGAGGCTACGGCTTCATTCGCTACGCGGTGCCGCTCTTCCCCGACGCAGCGGTGACCTTCGCACCGGCGATCATCGTGCTGTCCCTCATCGCAATCATCTACGGCGCCATCGTTGCCCTCGTCCAGCCAGACCTCAAGAAGCTCGTGGCCTACAGCTCGGTGAGCCACATGGGCTTCGTGACCCTGGGGATCTTCGTCTTCCAGCAGCAGGGCCTCGAGGGGGCGGTCCTCCAGATGGTCAACCACGGAGTCATCACCGGTGCCCTCTTCCTCTGCGTCGGGGTGATCTACGAGCGCACCCATGACCGGACGATCGCCCGGATGGGCGGCCTGGCCGCGCCCGTGCCGGTCTACGCGGCGCTGCTCGGGTTCTTCATGCTGGCCAGCCTGGGGCTGCCAGGTCTGTCTGGGTTCGTCGGCGAATTCCTCGTGGTGCTGGGCACGTTCGACGTGATGCCGGGCGCCGCGTTCGTCGCGATGCTCGTAGTTGTGCTGTCCGCCGCCTACCTGATGTGGATGTTCCAGCGCGTCGTCTTCGGCGAGTTGAGTGACTTCCTTCGCGGCATCGGTCATCACCTGACCGACGTGACTCCGGTCGAGCTGCTGACGCTCACGCCGCTCGTCGCCCTGACGCTGTTGCTGGGCGTCTTCCCGGGCCTCATCCTCGAGCTGCTCCACGGACCCGTCAACGACGTCATCGCCGCCGTAAGCGGCGGTACCGTGATCGCCCGATGACCGAGACCGATCTCGTCGCGATCTCGCCGCTGATCTTCGTCATCGCCCTGGCGATGCTGATCATCGTCGCCGACATTATCTGGCCCGACCGCGACGACATCAGCACCGGCCTGACCGTCGCGGGACTCCTGGTGGGGGCCGGGCTGACGGTGCTGGTGGCGCAGAGCGAGGCGCGGGAAATCTTCGCCGGAGCCTACGTGGTCGACCCGCTGACGAGCTTCCTTGACGTGCTGTTCCTGGCCATCGCCCTGGTGACCGTCCTCGTTGCGCCCGATTACCTCCGGCCCCGGGGCCTGCCAATGGCCGAGTTCACGGCCACGCTGCTCTTCGCCATCAGCGGCGCGATGCTCATCTCCGGCTCGAGAGACCTGCTCGTGCTCTTCCTGGGCCTTGAGCTGCTCGTCCTGCCCGGCTACATGCTGGCGGGCTACGCCAAGCGCGATGGTTATTCGACGGAAGGAGCGATCAAGTACTTCCTGCTGGGCTCGTTCTCCAGCGCCATCTTCCTGTTCGGCCTTGCCCTGACCTGGGGCTTCACTGGCACCACGAGGATCCGGGAGGTGGCCGCCTCGCTTGCCCAGCTCGACACCGCGAGCGCGCTGGCGCCGGCCCTGCTCATGGGCCTGGCCTTGCTGACCACCGGCGTGGCCTTCAAGATCGCCGCCGTTCCGTTCCACTACTGGACCCCGGACGCCTACCAGGGCTCGCCCACGCCCGTCACCGGCTATCTCTCGGTCGGACCGAAGGTGGCTGCCTTTGCCCTCATCCTGCGGCTGTTCGTGGAGGCGCTGGCCCCGATCAAGGCCGACTGGACGCCAGTCGTGATCGTGCTGGCGGCGATCACGATGACGCTGGGGAACCTGGTCGCCCTGACGCAGGACAACGTCAAGCGGATGCTCGCCTACAGCTCGATCGCCCACACGGGCTACATCATGGTCGGGCTGGCTGCGTATGCCGGGGCTCCGGTCGGATCGGAGGCCGAGCGAGCGGGCCTGGAGGGTCTCCTGTTCTACAGCGTCGCCTACGCCTTCATGAATCTCGGCGCGTTCGCGATCGTGAGCGCGCTCCAGCACCGCCGGGGCGTGACCAGCCAGATCGAGACCTTCGCCGGCCTCGGCCGCCGGGCCCCCTGGGCGGCGATCCTGATGACACTCTTCCTGTTGTCGCTGACCGGCATTCCCCCGACCGCCGGCTTTTTCGCGAAAGCGTACGTCGTCCTCGCCGCCGTGCAGGCAGGTGGCTGGGTGAGCGTTCTCGCAGTGATCGCGGTCCTCAACGCCGCGGCGGCGGCGTTCTACTACCTGCGGGTGGTCGTCTTCATGTTCATGCGCGACCCACCTGAGACGGCCCGCCCGGTATTGACCGGCACGATGATGCGGGCGGGCCTGGCGATCACGGCGGTGATGACGATCTTCATCGGGCTGGTTCCCCCGGTCACGAGCGGTGTCATCGAGTTCGCCAGGGTTGCAGCGGAGGTCCTCCTCGTCCGGACCGCCGGCGGCTAGCTCCGGCCACGGGCGCTCCCCGGAGAGCCACGAGCCCAGCCGTCGCGCCCACATCCGCGATCACCTCGGCCGGCTGCTCTCCGACGACGACCGCCTCGTGGTGGTCTCGAACCGCGGACCGCTCACGTTCCGCCGCACGGCGGAGGGCTGGCGCGCGGGTCGGGGGTCCGGCGGTCTCGTCACGGCTCTCGCCGAGCTGGGCCGGCTGGCCCCGGTGACCTGGGTCAGCGCCGCGCTCGACGCGGACGACCAGGCGGCCGGCCGGTTCCTCTCGGAAGGTCGGGCAGCGGCGAAGGCGGCTCGGGGACCCCACGCTGAGCTCCGCGAGATCCATTCGCTCGTCGAGCATCAACTCCCCGGCCAGGATATCCGCCTGCGACTGACCGACGTCCCGCCGGAGGCATACGCGGCCCACTACGGCATCGTGTCCAACCCCTTCCTCTGGTTCATGCAGCACGAGATGTACCGGCTGCCGTACGAGCCAATCGTCGACGACGTGCTCGTGGCCGCCTGGCGGGACGGCTATCGGGTCGTCAACGAGCTCCTCGGCCGGGCGGCGGTTGAGGGGCTGCGAAGCAGGCGGCCTGTGGTGCTGCTCCAGGACTATCACCTCTACCTCGCCGCCGCGACGGTCCGGGCCCTTCGCCCTGAGGCGCTGCTGCTGCACTTCAACCACATTCCGTGGCCCTCGGACTCGACCTGGCAGCTCCTGCCCCAGGGCCTCCGGCGAGCGATCCTGGAAGGGCTCCTCGCGAACGACATCGTGGGCCTCCAGACCGACCGGTACGCCCAGAACTTCCTGGCCTCGGTGGCCAGCTTCGTCCGGGATGCGCAGGTCGACTTCGCGGGGCGTCGGATCCGCTGGCGGAACCGCAACATCTTCGTGCGCGCCTACCCGATCTCGCTCGACCCCGATGCCCTGGTGCGCTTCGCCCGGGGGGAGGCCGTCGCCGGGCGTCGTGCTGCGCTCAAGGCCCGGCTGGAGCGGGCTGGTGGGCCGCGCCTGATCGTCCGGGTGGATCGGCTCGAGCCCTCCAAGAACGTCCTGCGCGGCTTTCTGGCCTTCGAGGCGCTCCTGGCGCGGCGGCCGGAGCTCCGGCAGGCTGTTCGCTTCCTGGCCATCCAGTCGACCAGCCGGGAAGCGCTCCCGGAATACCAGGAGTACGCGACTGCCGTTCGCGAGGTGGTGGCCCGCGTGAACCGGCTCGACGACCCGGAGTCAGCGCCGATCTGGCTGCTCGACGGCAGCGACTACGATCTTGCGATCGCTGCCCTGCAGCTGGCCGACGTCGTGCTGGTCAACCCGCTCGTGGACGGCATGAACCTGGTGGCCAAGGAGGCGGTGCTCGTCGGCGCGCCGGTCCTCGTGCTGTCCGAGACGGCGGGCGCGGCGGAGCAACTGGCACGCGATGCCCTGATGGTCAGCGCAGCAGACGTCGCGGGCACGAGCCGGGCCCTGGAGTCCGGCCTGCTGATGCCGCATGACGAGCGACACGCGCGACTTCGGCGCCTGCGGGCGAGTGTCCGGGACGAAGACATCGCCTGGTGGCTGGCACGCCAGCTTCGCGATCTGGTTGCCGTCGCCGAGGGGGCGCGACCGCCCTCGCGTCACCTGCGCGACACCGTCCGGCGCCATGAGCCCGGCCTGGAGGACTCCTCCGAGGCCACGCCCAGTTAGACCAATAGGCGGGCGAGTCCCGTCAGGAAGCGGGCCGCTTCTATTGGCGAAGGCAGCACCCCGTCAGCCGCTGCCGCCACCTCGGGCGGCGCCTCCGCATGCGCCTGCACGGCGAGTGCCAGCCCTGCCATCCGGCCTTGATCGCGCGCCCGACGGAGGATGGTGAAGGCCTCGGCGTCGCTGCGATCGTCCCCGAGCGCCACGGCAACCGCCGGCTCGAGCTCGTCGAGCAGCGCCGCCATCGCGTCGCCCTTTGCGGTAGCCCCGGGAGGCCGGAGCTCCAGGACCCGGCGGCCGGGATAGCGGACCAGTCGCTCCTCGGGGTCGAGCTTCTCCACCGCCCCCGCGACCGCGGCGGCCGCCCGCAGTATGTCGGGGGCGCTCCGGTAGTGGAAGGCGACGGCGGGGCCCTTGCGCTCGACTACCAGCCAGGGCTCCGGGATTGCCTCAGCCACACCGACTGCCAGGCGCTCCGCAGCCTCGAAATACATCTGCTGATCGGAGGAAGGCTCCAGCTCGAGACGCCCGGTCCTCGCGTTGCGGGCCAGCTTCCCTCGCTCCAGGCCGTGGTTGCCCAGGTACCTGGCACCACCAACCCGGACGCGTCCCGCCACATCCTGCGCCGTCCGTCCCGACAGGATCACCACGTGGACGCCGGCGCGGCCCGCCAACCGGCGCAGCGCCCGGCGCGCGACAGGCAGGATTGCGGCAGCCCATGGGTCGAGGACGATGGGGCTGAGCGTGCCGTCGAAGTCGGACACGATCAGAAACGGTCGCCGCTCGAGGTGGTCGATCAGCAGTCGCAGGGCCTGGTGCGCCGCGATCGGCCGCCCCGCAGCCAGCGGGGCCGAAGGCGGCCGTGCCCGGGTACTAGAGCTCAATCTCGGCGTCGGGCAGCACGCTACGGACGCCCTCGAGGAACTGCTCGGGGCCCGCCCCGCCGAAGACGAATCCGCGCACGATGCCCTCCCCATCCACCCAGTAGTGGACCGGGAGCGCGTAAGCGCCCCACTCCTGCTGCACACTCCCGTCCTCGTCCAGGCCGAAGGGCAGCAGGGTCACGCCGACATCCTCGACCAGCGCGGTGACAGTGGCCTCATCCTCTCGCACATCCACGACCACGATGGTCAATTCGTCCTCGAGCGCGGCCTGGAAGCGCTCCATCAGGCTCAGCTCGTCGCGGCAGGTCGGGCACCAGCTGGCGGTGAAGTTCACCCAGACCGGACCTCCCCGAAGCTCCGCCAGGTCGATGGTCCCACCGCCCAGCCGCGCGACGATCAATGCTGGCGCCTTCTGGCCCACGCGTAAACCGACGTCTGGTGAGCCGTTGTCCGCGGACCCGTCGGCGCCCGTGGTCGGCTCGGCGCTGCTGGTTGGCTCCGATCCCGGCGACCCGGCCGCCCCTGACCCCGCCAGGCCTTCCGGGGCGGCAGTCGGGCGCTCTGTCTCCGCCACTCCGGAGGGCGTGACCGTCTCGGGAGGGGAGCCAAGCTGGGACAGGATCGTTGCTGACGCGACGAGGATCAGCACGACCGCGACCATGACTCCGAAGAAGGTGGCGCGCATCGCGCCGGAGTGTACGACGGCTGATGGAACGGTCAGGGCCGCCATGACTGGACAGGACCATCGGTCGGCTGGCCGATCGGGGCGGCCCTGCTAGCATCCCCCGCGCACATGGCTCGGTTCACCCGCCTCGTCGGCCGCATCGTTCCCGCCCTGCTCATCGCGGGCGGCGTCACGCTGCTCGCCGCAGGCCTGCTGTCGTACACTGCCCCGCCCGCCACCGGCGTCGTCGGCAGCTCCGCCTCGGCCACGGCGATCGCCCTATCCCCGTCACCGGCTGCCTCGCCGACCGAAGGACCAACCGGTTCAGGCTCCGTTCGTCCGACCCCGGTTCTGCCCACGGACCGGCCGACCCCGACCCCAACCTCCACCGCACGGCCGACGCCCGACGAGGACGCCGTGGCGACCCGGGTTGTGGTACCCGCGCTGGACATCGACCTGCCGGTGGTGTCGGGCGAGCTGGATCCGCCGGGCAACCCGGGCAACTATCCGCTCTGCGATGTCGCCCAGTACCTGACCGTCCAGGGTGTCGACTGGGACGTGGTGCCCGGTCGTGAGGGGACCACCTACCTCTTCGCCCATGCCCGCGAGGGGATGTTCCTGCCGCTGCTCCTGGAGTCGCAGCGCGAGGACGGCGCAGGAATGCTCGGGGCGCTCGCCCAGGTGTACACGAGAGACGAGATCCTCTACCTCTACGAGATCAGCGTGGTGAAGCGGCACGCCACCGACTTCGACCTGGCCACCGATCTCGAGGAAGGCGAGCACCGCCTTATCCTTCAGACGAGCGAAGGCCCCAGCGGCACGGTGCCAAAGCTGCAGGTCGCGGCGCGCCTGATCGACATCCAGGAGCTGGACGATCCCGACCCCGACGTCGTCGCCCCGGAGCCCCACCCGCGCATCTGCGGCTGAGGCCGGTCCTCAGAGCCAGCCGATTCGGCGGAAGTAGAGCAAGCCGGCCCCGCCGATGACCAGGATCGCCACGGTCACGACCCAGAAGCCCGGCGCCTCTGCGAAGTCGAGAGCGAGCCCTGCCTCGCTCATCCCGAAGATCCCCGCCAGCGCCCCCACCCCGGCCAGGACGACCGTCGCTGCCGTGAGGCGCTTCATCACCTCGGAGAGGTTGTTGTTCACCGTCGACAGGTAAGCGTCCAGCGTGGTGCCGACGATCTCCCGATACGAGTCGAGCTCGTCGGTCAGCCGGATGAGATGGTCGTAGACGTCGCGGAAGTAGATGACGCGGTCAGGCTTGACGAGGACCATCTCGCGGTTCGTGAGCTGATTGAAGATTTCGCGCTGAGGATTGATCGCGTGCCGGATCGTCAGGAGGTCCTTCCGGACCTGGAGCAGCCGCTCGATGAGCCACCGGCTCGGCCTCCCGAGGACGTCTTCCTGGAGCTCGTCGATCTCGTCGCCCAGCTTGTCGAAGACGGGGAAGTAGCCATCGACCAGGCCGTCGACCACTGCCCACAGGACGTAGTCGGGCCCCTTGGCCAGGAAGGGCGCCACCCCCGAGCGGCGGAAATGGCCGGTCTCCGTGGGCTGGAACTCGGGCGGGTGCGCGGTGAGCAGGAAGCGCCGCCCGAGCACGATGTCCAGCTCGGCCGGCACCAGCTCCCCCTCGTAGAGCAGCGCAAACATCACGATGTGAAGGACCTCGCCGGTCGCCTCGATCTTGGCGCGCTGGTTCCGCTCGGCGATGTCCTCGACGATGAGCGGGTGCAGCTCCAGTGACTGCGCCAGCTCGGCCAGCAGCTCGGCGGTGGGCGATTCCAGGTCCACCCAGACGATGGCGTCCTCGCTTGCCCAGGCGTCTCGGAAGCGCTCGTCGAGGCGGTCGAAGTCGGAGAGCTGGCCATTCGACCAGACGTGGGCGTGCAGGCGCCCAGGCAAGCCACCGGCCGCGACCGCCTCCGCCTCGTCGGCCGGAGTGACGGTGGCGGACCGCGCCACGGGCTCAGAGAGCGAGGGCCGGCCCTGCTTCGTCGTCTTGATCCTCCCGTCGTTGCTCCGGGTGCGGCGTGGTCGGGCTGACTTCTGGAGCGGCGCGGCGGCCACCGGCACCACGCATGGCAAGCGCCGGAACGAGCGACACCAGCATGACGGCTGCGGCGACCGCGAACAGGCCAGCGAGGATACCGGCCGCCTGCTGCGCAGCCCAGGCCTCGAG
>JACDFU010000071.1:0-2017 GCA_013815585.1 Chloroflexota bacterium | reverse complement strand
AGAACATCCACGACCAGGCCGTCCTGGAGGCTCCGACCGCGGAGCTGCGGCGGCAGCACGCGGTCCCGGGCGGCAGCGTCGGTGAGCACGACGCTGAGCGCCTCGATCCGGTTCGAGCCCAGGAAGGTGAGCACTGCCAGCCCCACGGCCATGCCGATCATCCGCGCCACGGTCACGGCCGCGGAGGCAAACCCGAAGGCGCCGCGGCCCAGTGCTTCCACGGCGACGGTCGAGCGCGGCGTCACGGTGAGGCCGAAACCGAGGCCGAAGAGCCCGAGGCCGGCCGCGAGGACGCTGGGGTCCGTCTGCGGGTTGGACAGGGCGAGCGTGACCAGCCCGCCCACGCCCACGGCGATTCCCACCAGGCTCAGCGCGACCGCACCGAACCGACGAAGCAACAATCCCGAGGCTACCGCCCCGACCGCCATTGCTCCCGCCAGCGCTCCCAGGGCCAGCTGTTGCTCGGCGGGGCCGCCGTAGCGGACGCGATCCACGAACACCGCGCCCCCGATGATCGCGGTGGCCAGCGCGTACCCCGTCAAGAGGCTGAGCAGCACAGCCGCGCTGAAGTTCCGATCGCGGAAGAAGCGCAGTTCCAGAAACGGCTCCGCGGTTCGGCGCGCCCGCAGTAGCGCGGCGGCGGTCAGGATGATGGCGGCCACCGTAGCGACGGGCGTGATGCTCCCGGCGTCGCCGGTGCTGCCGATCGAGGTCAGCGCAAGGATCGCGGCGGCCAGCCCTCCCGTGAAGAGACCGGCTCCCAGGAAGTCGAGTCTGTCGCCGGCTCGCTCGCGGGGCCAGCCCGGAGCCGCCGCCCAGAGGTAGAGGACGCCAAGCAGGGCGACCGGTGCGCCGAGATAGAAGATCCAGCGCCAGGACGGTGCCAGGACGCTGACGAGCGGCGAGGATCCGGAGCCTCCCCTCGCCAGCGCGGGCGCCAGGTCCAGGGTATCCAGGACCGCCGCTCCGACGAACGGTCCGGCGGCCATGCCCAGAAAGGTGGTCGCCGCGACGATCCCCAGAGCCCGCGCCCTGGCCGAACCGCTGAACAGGTGGCTGGCGCCGGCCGTAGCCAGCGGCACGATACCGCCCCCACCGGCGCCCTGGAGGACCCGCGCGGCAATCAGCTGATCCAGCGACTGCGCGGTCCCAGCCAGCAGCGAACCCACACCGAACGCGAGGAGGGAGAGCGAGAAGAGGAGCGGCAGTCCGTGCCTGTCCGCAGCACGACCAGCCAGCGGCATGGTGGCGATATAGGCGAGGAGGTAGCCGTTCACGATCCAGGAGGCCCGTCGGAGCTCGGTCCAGTCCGCGAGGTCGGCCAGGATGGCAGGCAGGGCCACGGCCGTGACCATCAGCTCCAGCCCCACGAGGAAGGCACCTGCTCCGAGGACCGCCAGCAGCACGGACGAGCGACGGTCCATAGCCGGCGAGTGTACGCGGGGCTTGACGCCAGCCCGCCGATCGACATAACATCAACCAATGTTTATATATCGCGTAGTGCGACCCTGATGCCCAGCCGAGCGCGCATCCGCTCGACGATCGCGTCCTACGGCCAGGCGTCTGAGTCAATGCGCGAGCTGCGAGCCTTCCACAAGGCCCTCGCCGACGTCACCAGGCTGCGGATGGTCGAGCGGCTGGCCGGCTCATCGGCAACTGTCACGGAGCTCATCGAGCACGTGCAGCTTTCCCAGCCGCTGGTCTCGTGGCACCTGCGGACGCTGAAAGCAGCCGGCCTGGTCGAGACTCGGCGGTCCGGCCGGGAGGTCATCTGCTCGCTGCGCGCGGAGGCCTTCGCCCGCTATGCAAAGCGCCAGCGCGAGCTGCTGGGCCTCGGGGTTTCATCGTGAACGACGGCTCCTTCGTCTCTCCAGAGCTCCGTGCGCGCATTCGCGCCGGGGCGCTACCCGTGGCGGCAGCCTTTGGCGCCATCGGCCTCAGCCCAAACATGCTCACCCTGCTGGGCTTCGGCATCTCCGCGATTGCCGCTATGAGCGCCGCAGTGGAGCTGTGGCTC
>JACDFU010000070.1 GCA_013815585.1 Chloroflexota bacterium | reverse complement strand
GGCTGCGCCGGCCGACCCGGAGCGGGGCAGGAACGGAATCGGCCACAGGGCGACCGCGACGATGAGGGCCGCCGCCGCCGCAACCGACACGACGATGAGCCTGAGTGGACGCAGCAGTGAGCCGCGCTGACGCCCGATGCCCTGGGCGGCAGACACTTGGAGCACCTCCCGAGGCAGGGGCTCGTAGGTGATCTCGCCAACGGCAGTGCGCAGTGCGACCTCGAAGGCGCCGAGCTCGCCTTCGGTTGCCAGGCGCATCGGATCTTGGAAGCGGCCGCTCAGCCAGGATCTCATCGCTCCGCCTCCTTCCAGGCGCGGAACAGTCGCTGGCGAGTGCGCGCGATGATCGAGCGCACGTTCGTGTGGCTGAGGCCGAGCAGCTGCCCGACCTCGTGGAGCGCGTAGCCGTGTCCGTAGTGGAGGACGAGGACAGTGCGGTCGCGTGGAGGCAGCGCCTCGATCAGATCGCGAAGGTCAAGATCACGCGATCGGGCCCGGTCGACCGCCCCCTCCGGGACATTGGCCGCCAGGCGCTTGCGCCGGCGGTGATAGGTGAAGCACACGTTCACCGCAATGCGGTTCAGCCAGGCGTCGAGCGTTCGTTCGTCGTTCAGTTGATGGAGCCGCGTCCTGGCCAGGAGGTAGACGTCCTGGACGGCGTCGTCGGCGTCCACCCGTCCCACAAAGGACGAACAGAGCCCGATCAGGCGGCCGCGAGCCTCGCCGAAGCGAGCGTCGAAGATCTCCGCCGCCATCGGTGCCATGGCTGTCCTCGTAACCGTCGCAAGGACCTGGGCTCCGTTCATCGCTGAAAGGCAGATGCGTCAGCCCGGAGGTTTGTTGCACATGGCCGGAAGGGGTCTTCAGTGCCGGTGCAACGATCGTGCATCTGGAGCGTCGTACCGAGAGTCGTGTCGGTCATGGACTCGTCGAGAGAGGAGCCGTGTTCCGCTCCAGATCCTGGATCGCCGCCGTCGCGCTGGTCGCTGTGCTCGCGGCCTGTTCAAGCGCTGGTCCCGCTACACCAGACCGCTCTGTCCGCGCATCCCGCGATGCCAGTGCAGATGCCTCGGCCGCTGCTGGGGACCCATCCCCCAACCCCCTCCACGATACTCGGCCCCCACTGAACGCCCAAGAGAGCAAGATCATCGACGCGCTGGCGACGCTGGGCATCGAAGGCAAGCAGGCTGAGCTCAACCCGTTCCGGCACGCCAGCATCTGGGCGGAGCTTGGCGGGGAAGCGGAGCTCTTCATCCACGCCAATCCGGTCGGCACGGACAACAGCGACTTCTCCGTGCTCGCGGAACGTCGCGTCGCAGAAATCACGGTACAACGCATCGAACACTCGTCCGGCATCGTCCGCGACCGATTCGAATGCGCCGGCGCAACGTACGGTGCCGAGGGCGCGGTTCCGCCCGGTTTCAAGGATTTCGAGGCGTTCCTCTCGCGCCTCATTGCCGCGTTGGGCTGCGGAGATACGAGCGCGAGCCCAAGCTCCAGCCCCGACTAGGCGACCTGCCGCCCGGCTAGCGACTCCAAGCAGAGCCGAGCTGCGAAGCCGCCTCAGTTCAGGTCAGCCGCCGACCCCTCGCGAACGCCAGACGAACCGCGAGGCAGGAACGCCGCGAGCGCCACTAGCCCGGCACCGCCATAGAGTGCGATCAGGTGATAGACCGTCGCCGTCAGCCCTAGATACGTCGCCTCGGGCTCGGGTGGCGGTCGTGAAGCCGACTGAAATACCAGGAGCAGGACGCCAGTCCAGATGGCGGCGATGAGCCACAGGACGGCGATGCCAATCGCCAGTCGGCGCCGGCCACCAGCAAACGGCTCCCGAACGGACCAAGCCTGAACGCCGGCCGCAACTGCCGCCACCGCGAAAGGCGAGGGGCTCCTGCGCGTTATCGAGAATGGACACGAGCAGAGCGAGGAGCGCCAGTGCCGTAGCGGCCGTCGCAAACCAGACGCGCATCGACACTAAGCCTCCCTTCTCGGTCGCAACAGCGACCACCAAACCACCCTGGTGAGCTCGGCGTCAAGACGGCGCCAGCTTCTCGCAGGTTACGTCCAGCCCGATTGCGATCGAACCCCTGAATTGACACACCGCCGGCGAGCCATAGGTTCGGAGCTCGCGGTTCGCCAAGAGGGCCACGTTCGACACCGCCGAGCTCCGAGCGTTTGGGCCGTCGTGTGCGTGTATACAGGGTGAATGGCGGAGTCGCCCAGCTCCACGCAGGCACGTTTCGAGGCCGTCTACCAGGAGAGCTGGGTGCCGGTCTTTCGTCTCGCGCTCGCCTGGACGAACGACTGGGCCGCCGCCGAGGATCTGGCGCAGGAGGCCTTCATCCGGCTGTGGGATCGACGAGATCGAGTGAACTGGAACGATCCGATGCTGCCCTGGCTCCTGGTAGTGGTTCGCAGGTTGGCGACGGACCGGTTCCGGCGGCTGCGAACGATCGCCCTCCGAACTCCCCGTTCGCGCGACTTCGATGAGGCTGGGATCGTGCGCTGGCTGGACGTCCGGTCGGCGTTCGCGCAGCTCACGTCGGTCGAACGTTCTGCGTTGGTGCTGGTCTCAGTGATCGGGCTGACCTACGAGGAGGCAGCGGGCGTCCTCGGCACGACGGCGGGCGCACTCCGCGGAGCGGCTAGCCGGGGCCGGGACAAACTGGAGCGCCTGGCGTGAAGACCGCTTCAGATGCAGAGCGGGCGCCCCGTCCCGCTCTGCTGGACTCCTGGGCTGAAGCCACGGATCGGTCGCGGCCGCCCCCCTGGACCGGCCGAAGCCACCGATCAGCCCACGGCCTGAATGCGATCCGAGCGCTTGCAGCGGTTTCTCTGAGCGCCCTCGTGGTCTTCGCTCTGGTGGTGGCCCGCCCCGAGAACGCTGCTCCCCCCGGCCGTTCGGAGGCATCATCAGGCACGGCACTACCTCCGGGCTCGCCGTCAAACGGGACGGAGCCTGTCAGAAGCTCTCGGGCGACCCCTGCAGCGAGCACTGCGTCGGGAGCGGCGCCAGCACTCCGGGGACCTGCCGGCTCCTGCCTGAACTTCGAACCAGCGGACGTGCTCGTGCCCTGTGACCAGGCTCGCGACTCAGTGCAGCTCGACTTCTCGGGCCTCGAAGCCAGCCGCGTGTGGCTGACGACCCTGGGCGCAGTCGATGACTGGCTCGGCGACCGCCAAGCCCCCGGCTTTCCCGACGCCCCTTCTCCGGGACCTGACGCCGACACACCGGTCTGGCTCTTCGTTCACGATGGCGTCTTTCGGTCTCTGGGACGCCCAGAGGTGGGGCGCGAGCTCGACGAGCCAGCCGAGCGGGTACTTCACGTCGCCGACGCAACCAGCAATGCGACCCAGGAGGGCGTGTGGGTTTACCTCGCCACCTGGGAAGAGCTGGACAACCCATCACTACCGGGCTCGATGGCTACTCCAGCTGGTCTGACCGCAACCGCGACGAGGCCGCCCGGGCCATTAGCAGAAGGGACACTGGCACGGGCGCTCGGCTCGGCAACCATCCGAGAGGACGCCGACCCAGGCAGCAAACCGCTGGGCACGCTGGCCAGCGGTCTGCTCGCGCTCGTCCTTGAGAACGCTCAGGGTGTGGACCGCTCGGCCTGGACACGGATCCAGTATTTCGGCGCTCTCGGCAGCGCCCTCCACCCCGACACCATCGGTGGCTGGGTTCTGTCCTCTGCCCTGACGGCCACCAACGCACCGTGCCCGCCCTCCCCCACGCTCGAACAGGTGGCAGCCCAGCCGCCGTTCCAGCGCCTCGTCTGCTACGAGGGCCAGCCGCTCACCTTTCCGAGAGTGCGGGCCGACCGATTGGAGATCGGCGGCCATCGGGGCACACCCAAGTGGCTCGCCAACTCGTCGCGTGTCTGGCTTTCGGAGAACGGCCGGCCCGACTTTCCGACCGCGATCCCCGTTCACGTGGAGCCTGACTCGGGCGTCGACCTGCCCACCAGCAAGTGGCTCTCGGTCACTGGCCATTTCGACCACCCAGCTTCGGCGGGCTGCACGGCCGATAAGAATTTCGGCGGCCTGGTCGATCAGGCGCGACTTTGGTGCCGGCAGCAGTTTGTCCTGACCGCCACCCGGCCGGTCGAGCCCCCTGACACAGAACTCCGCGGCTCCTGGCGCAAGATCGCCGACGCTCCGATCTCCGGGCGTACAGGGCACCAGGCGGTCTGGACAGGGTCCGAGATGCTGATCTGGGGCGGTGATCCCGGCCTGAGCCGTGAGGGTGAGCCGCTCGATGAGGCAACGGGGGCGGCGTACGACCCGGCTACCGACCGGTGGCGTGTATTGCCTGAGGCGCCGCTGGATCGAACGCACGCGGCCGCAGGCGCCTGGACGGGCGAGGAGATGCTCGTTTGGGGCGGTTACGTCAGGGTGGCTGATGGCCGACGGACACTGAAACTCGACGGGGCTGCCTACAAGCCGGCGGGCAACAGCTGGCGATCCATCCCCGAGGCGCCCCTGAGCGGTTCCCTGCCTGCCGTGGGCACCTGGGCCGACTCGGAGCTTGTCGTCGTCGAAGGCGGCGCCGAAGGCGTGCCGGCGGGAACCCAGGGAATGGCAGCGGCCTATGACCCCAATCGGAATAGATGGCGATCACTACCCACTCTTGAGGTTCCGACCGATGTCTGGGCTACCTCCATCGCATGGACCGGGACAGAGGTCGTCGTGCTCTTACACCCGAACCGCGGCCGATCTGTCGGCTTTGCGCTCGAGCTCGGGGAAGACGCCTGGCGCCCGCTGTTCGACGCGCCACTGCTGGGCCTGAACACCGAACCCGATGTGACGTGGACCGGCTCGGAACTTGTCGTGGTGAGCTTTGCCCACGAAGGCGTCGACGATGCCCCAGCAAACCAGACATATGCCGCGCTGTACGACTCCACGGCGGATCGCTGGCGGACCTCAGCGGCTCCGCCCGAGCAGCCCCCTCCCGCATCCCCGGTATGGGCGAACAGCCGAGTCATCTGGGCGTCAGGCGTGGCATACGACCCTGCTGCTGACCACTGGCTTACCCTGCCCGCGGTAGACGACCGCCCCCGGGAGTTTCCGTCGGCTGTTTGGACCGGCAGCGAGCTCGTCGTGTGGGGCGGGAGTGAAGGTGAGTCGGTCGTCCGCCCGCCCGACTGAGTTGCGTTCCAGCCCGCCAGCCGATGCGATGAATGGCTGGCGATGGGCTCGGAGCTGCGAAGCCAGGTCATCGGCCGAGTCGTTGACTACAACCATCTGCTCGAAGGCGTCCGCCTGGGGCAACGCCTGCCGGTTGGCACGCCGCGAGACCGGCTGATCGAGTCCGCGTCCGCGAGCATTACGAAGAACTGCGAGGCACCAGGTGGACCCGGCCGGCTGGTCGATGTTCTGGCATTGGAGCTCTACCGCTAGCCATCGGACATCCGTTCGTCGACCGCAGCGCAGTGCAACGATCGGTGCCTCCAGGACGTCGTACCCGCGAACGAGGCTGATACCGTCCGGCACGGCAGAAACAGCAGGGAGCAACGGTCGCAGGCCGGGTCCCGCCCGAAGCTGCGTAAGTCGACGCGAGGAGACGATGATGGTGCGCCTACTCCGACCCAGCGTCATCGCGATCGCGATGCTCATCGTACAGGCGATTTCGGTCGCAGCGGCACCGGATGTGGGTGGGACGCCGGTCCCTGCCGGATCTGCAGGTCGTGACCGCCTCGACGGGCACCTGTTCCTCGGCAATCGAGGGCCTTTCGAAGGACGACTCGGGAGTTATTGCTATGAAGGCGGGTGCGGCGACTCTGCCTGGATCATCCCGGACCGCGGCCCGTCGGCGACGCCGGAAACTCTCTATTCCTTCGCCCTGGGGGACGAAGCGGAGATGACCAGCTTCTCAGCTCGGTACGCCCCGGCATCGGTGGCCTTCCCGGGTGAGCAAGATCTGCGGGAGCTGCGGGTCGCCACGAAGTCACCGGCGAGACGCTTCGATTTCTCGGGGCTACCTGTCGGCGACTGGGTGCTGCTGGCATCCGTCCAGTTCGAGGGCGGCGATGCCAGCTTCTTCTGGCGAGTCCGGGTGACGCCGGACGGGGCAGACCTGCCAGACACGAGCACGTCGAGTCCGTCGGTCAGCGCCGGGCAGCCGCCGACGTTCAGCCTGGGAGTGGTGCGGCTGGCGATCCTGGGAGTCCTCAGCGCTGTCGTCCTGGGCCGCGGCCGCATGGCCCCGCGGCGTTCGCGCCTTCGGTAGCGGTCGGTACCGCTTCATGCGGCCCCGCGACGTACGCGACAAGCGAGTGCCTGCCTGGGGCGCGTGCACGGCCGTAAGTCTTCTGGTCGTCGCGGCGTGCGTCACTGGGCAGCCCACTGAGACCATTGCGAAACCGCTGACCGAGTCGGCCCAACCGAGCCGGCCAACACAAGGCGAGACGCAGGAAGCGGACACGAGCTCGCCGTCCACCGGGATCGCTCTCAGTGAGCATTGGTGGTTCATCCTTGATGTCCGACAACAGAGCCTGACCGAAGCGGGAGTCCCAGAAACCATCGGTGGGTTTCGGCTCCGTGCGGGGCTCTTCGATGGACGTGGCGTGATGGACATCAGGCGGGAGTTCCCGCTTGACCAGGCGCGGGCAGACTTCGTTGCGGCCGCCCCGTTCGCCGTGATCGCCGGAGATGAAGCGCTGCTGTACGGGTTCTTTGATGGGCAGCGCTCGCAGGTGCGCCTCGTCAGTGTCCCGACGGGCGATGACGTCCTCCTCTACGAGACGGAGGACATCGTTCATTTCGCCGTCTTTGACCACCGCGCCAGCGTTCTCTATTATGTGCCGCTCGACCTGGCCACCCGCCGGGATAAGGGCGTCTGGCGTCTTCCGGTCGACCAGCCAGACAGTCAACCCGAGCTAGTCATCGGTGCGGGCCGCGGTAGTCCGCGTCAGGACGGCTGGTACGAGCAGCTCTGGCTGGCGGACGGTGGGGCGCGGCTCGTGGCGCGGGACTGCACCGGCGACGGTTGCCGAATCCAGGTGCTCGATACCGCGACCGGCAGGATGACGGGAAGCCGATTGATCGAGGACTCCGGTCTGGAGGTCTATGGCGTCGCTGGGGACCGATTCTTCTTCGACGGCAACTGCGAGCGACCGTGCCCGGTGAGCGCCTTCTCGCTGACGGACGGCGGAGTGGAAGGGATTGGCAACATCTGTCAGACGGCGGCGGTCGCCGAGGGCGAGAGCGGCCCAACCCTGCTGTACGAGCGATGCCCGAATAACGAGCGCCGATACGAGATTATCGCCCACGACCTTCAACTGGGCATCGAGCGGGTGGTCTACGAGGGTCGATCCACCAACCCCGGGCTGGTGCCTCAGTCGTATGGAAGCGCCGGCTACGTTGCCCCGCCCGGATGGTTCCTGGTCGGCCGCGACAATTCGTTTCACGACCAGGCTCCGTTGATGGTCAACGCCACCAACGGGGCCACGGTGGAGCTTCCGCATCTGGGCGAGTAGAGGACCTCCGTCACGTCCCAACTGCCGAGGCTCTTGCTTGCCGCCCGCCTGGCCGCACCGGCTGGATGCGGAAAATACAGGTTTTGGTATGGACGTCGTCGGCGATTTACCCAGAGATCGATCCATTGCATCCGGGCGCCCTAGCTGGTTGCCTGTTGGAATGACCGTGCAACGATCGCTGCGTCTCTGGCGTCGTACCAGGGTGGTGCGCTTACTCCGACTGAGCGTGATCGCGATCGCGATGCTTGTCGTACAGGCGGTTCCGGTCGCATCGGCACCGGATGTGGGTGGGACGCCTGTCCCTGCCGTGTCTGCAGGCCGTGACCGCCTCGATGGTCACCTGTTCCTAGGCGATCGAGGGCCGTTCGAGGGGCGACTCGGGAGTTATTGCTATGAAGAAGCTTGCCACGACTCTGCCTGGATCGTCCCGAAGCGCGGTCCCACGGCGATGTCCGGCACGATCTATTCCGTTGCCCTGGGCGACGAAGCCGAGATTACGACCCTCTTCGCTCGGTACGCTCCCGCATCGCTGACCTTCCCGGATGCGCAAGACCTGCAGGAGCTCGTGGTGGAAACGAGGCCACCGGCGACCCGCTTCGTCTTCTCCGGAGTACCTCCCGGCGACTGGGTGCTGGTGGCATCGGTCTACTTTCAGGGCGGCGTTGCCGCCTTCTCCTGGCGAGTCCGGGTGACGGACCCGTCCGACATGCCAGACACGAGCACATGGAGCTCGGTCGATTCGGCTGTAGAACCGCTCCCTGGAGCTGCGCCAAGCGGGAGCTTCACGACGGATCCGACGCCCGGCCCGACGCCCACCTGAACGCCGGTCAGGAGCTTCACGACGGACCCCACACCGGGCGTCATGCCCACGGCTACGCCAACCGCGACAGCAACGGAGGCAACGGTCGCTACCCCAACGGCAAGTCGCGGCGAAACGGCAAAGCCATCGACTCAAACCGCACCTGGCGCCGGGCTGCGGATCCTCCGCTGCCGACGCCGCCGGAGACCGCGACGCAGCCTCTCGCTGAGGATTCCAGCGGCCTGGTCCTCCTGCTTGTCGCGATCGGGATTGCGACGGGATCGTGGTCCTGATGCGCTCGGGCTCGGACCAGGTCGGTCGCTAAAGGAAACCGATGGTGGCTGGTGGCGGCCAACTCCATGCCCTGGAGGCGCATGGGCTCGGCAAGCGCTACAAGTCTCGGCTGTGGGCGCTTCGATCCGTCGACTGGGCTTTGCCGACCGGCGCGATAACCGCCTTGGTCGGTCCGAATGGTGCGGGCAAATCGACGCTCATGAAGGCTTGGGTGGGCTTCGAACGACCGACCGAGGGTTCGGTTGCCGTGCTTGGCATCGACCCGTGGCAGGACCGGCGAGCTGCCGTCATCCAGGTCGGCTACGTCGCTCAGACGCCATCACTCTACCGAGAGCTGTCAGCGGACGACCACCTCGCCCTCGCCCAGACGCTCCGGCGCACGTTCGACCGGGGCCTCGCGAGACGTCGGTTGCAGCAGCTCGGCATTCCTTTCGACGCTCGCCCGACCGAGCTCTCCGGCGGCCAGCAGGCACAGCTCGGCCTGGCGCTGGCCCTGGGGACACGTGCTCCGGTGCTGCTCCTGGACGAGCCATTGGCGAGCCTCGACCCCCTGGCCCGGCGCGAATTCCTGGCCGTGTTAGTCGAGGCAGTTCGTGAGGAAGGTTCGACGGCCGTACTCTCGTCCCACATCATCACCGACGTTGAGGCCGCTTGTGGGCGCGTCGTGGTTCTGAGCGGCGGGCGGAAGCTGCTCGATGCGACAGTGCCGGAGTTGATCGCGGACCATGTGATCGCGCCCAGCCTGGAAGAGCTGACACCGGGCCGCTTCGTGGCGGCCTTCGAGGGACCCGCCGGAGAGCCCCTCATCCTGGCCCGCCGCGATGGCACCGTGACCGAAGGTTTGGATCGGCCGGCGACGCTCGAGGAGGTCGTGATCGGGTTCCTCGCGGCGGGGCGGTCGCCGGCGGTCGGGTCGTGACCTTAGCGGCGGTCCGGATCACTTTTCGGCTCCACCGATTTGCCATCCTCGGTGTCGGACTCGCGGTCCTCGTCCTGGGCGTGCTCTCGGTCTGGTATGCCGCGCGACTCGATATGTTCCCGAATGCCCTCGCCTGCCTCACGGGGACTAGCGAAATCTGCGAGTCCTACGCCGATCTCCACCAGGAGGCGCGCCGGGTCATGTTCGCCGTGCCAATCGTTGCCGGGCTTTTCCTGGGCGTCCCGATCTCCGCACAGGAGCTCGACCGAGCGACCACCACGTTGGCCTGGTCGCTCGATCCGTCACGCTGGCGCTGGTTCCTGGCAGCGATCCATACCGGTGATCGCGTTCGCGGTCGTCGCTGGGCTGTTCGCTGGTGTCGTGGCCGACCATCTCGAGGCCAGACTGTTTCCGTTTGCCGACCCCGGAGCCTCGTTCCAGGACTTCGGTATGCGGGGGGCGATCGTCCCAGGCCGACTGATACTCGCGGTTGGATGCGGGCTCCTGGTCGGCGCGCTGGTGGGTCGCACCCTGCCCGCGATGATCCTCGCACTTGTCCTCGGCGCGATGATGGTTGGAGCCGTCGATGGAGTACATCAGGCGATCCAGGTCCGCGAAGCGGTCCCCGTAGACCAGAACAGCATCGATGAGCGTTTTGCCGGTCGGATCGTTGACTTTCGATACGAGCTCGCATCTGGAGACCTTGTGACCCACGAGGAGTTGGAGGCGCTCCATCCCGATCCTGCCGAGCTGGAGCGACAGCTCCAGGCGTCTCGGCAGCTCGTGTTCGTCACTCCGGGCGAGCGGTACGCCCAGGTCTCTCTCCGTGAGGCCGCGGTCACGGGCAGCCTGGGGTTGTTGCTCGTTGTAGCCACGATCCCGGTAGTTGGACGTCGCGATCCCGGCCCTGGCTGGGTCCGAATCGGCCTCGGGCGCGGTGTGCGAACCCCTCGCCGTCGTCCTGGCCTGCCAGCGACCGGAAAGCCGGGTCCTGCAGCTGCGAGTCGGTTAGCCCTCTGGCCCCACCGGGCTGAGCTGGCCGGCGGCGACATCGTCGGTCTCGGCGTATCCCTGGCTTGCGTCCTGGTCGTCGGCACCCTCAGCAGCGTTGCTCCGCCTCCCCAGTGTCTCGCGGACTTGTCCAACATTCCGATGACGCAGGACTGCGCCACGACTGATCAGTTCCTCCTGTTCGCCTCCGAATGGGCCAGTGTGCTGTTCGTCGCCATGGCCGTACTGCCCTGGCTCGTCGGCACGCTCATCGGCGTTGTAATCGTCGGACGTGAGATCGAGCATGGAACGGCGACGTTGGCGTGGAGCCTGGCCCCAGACCGCCGGCGCTGGCTCATCACCCGTGTAGCCGTGGCTGCTGCTCTGGTCGTGCTGCTGCTGGCGATCCCTTCCATTCTTGCGACCGAGATGCAGCGGATCGCTCAACCATGGGTGCCCCCGGAGTCGACGTTTGAGAACTACGGGCTTCGTGGGCCGCTCATCGTCGTGAGAGGTGTGGCCGCCTTCGGGATCGCGTTGCTCGTCGGCGCACTTGTCGGCCGGATCCTTCCGGGCGTCCTCCTGGCCGCCTTAGGCTGCGTGATGCTGGCCATCCTGGTCAGCAGCCTCGCTCCCTTCGGTGTGGCCGTTGACATGGCACGGCCGGTCGACCCCCGTGCCTTTTCGACCCCCCGAGAACACCTGGGTGAAGTCGAGCTCCGCGAGGGCGTCCTGCTTGCAGCTTCCGCGCTTGCCTTCCTCGGAGCATCGGTAGCCGCCGTGGAGCGGCGGAGGCCGTACTGACTGCTCGTCCATCCCGGCAAGTTGTCGATCCATGGATCGCCCGTGCAACGATCGTTGCGGCCAGGGCGTCCTAACGTGAAACCAAGAACCGCCGCAGCTCGCCGCCGACGCCGTCGCCAGGCGTCGATATCCCGGGGCAAGCTAGAGAGGGAGGAGCCGCCGTGACCGGACGAACGCAGGGCATCATGTCTCGGCTTGCCGGCGCGATGTCCGCTGTCGCCCTCGTGGCTATGGTCTCGCCAACCGCCGCCGCGGCTTGTTCGGGCCCCGGGCCAACGCTCGCCAAGATCGCCGGCGACGCGCGTCTGATCGTCCTCGTACGCGTCGACTCGGTCCGGGGGGATGCGGCCTATCCGTCCGGATACGTCTTCACCGTCGATCGCGTCGTGAAGGGCACAGCGCCCGCCCGGATCGACGTCGAAAACCGCGTCGCGAGCACGTGTGGCGACCGCGTCGGGCTACTGAAAGGATCGGCCGCCGTACTGGCCTTCGATGTGGAGTTCGATGGGCACACCCTGACGCCGTATTGGGTGATCGAAGATGGACGCATATTTGGTCCCAGCGCGCCACGCACCCTGGACTCGCTGCTCGGAGCGTTGGGTGCCGAAGACTTGCCCGATACAGCCACAGGAGGGTCGGTTCTCGGCCGCGGTGCGGCCAACGATGTAAGCGAACTCCTGGCAGTGTCCGCGCTAGCCTTCAACCGACTGGTCCAGACGCTTTTCCGGCTAGCGGCTTCATAGGGGCTGTAGCCGAGTGCGACCCGCCGCGGCTGGGCCTCGCTTCTCGCCGCGAGGAGGGACGGTGCCGGCACCTCCTCGGCGCGGACGCGGAGCCGGAGCGAGTGCCTGAAGATCAGCGGCGATGTCGGTCCTGGCGGACCAGGGCGGTTGCCGGAACCGAGCGGGACGTGCCGGTGTATGGTCTGTGATGAGGACACGATTCAGCCCCGGTCTGGCTCGCTCATGAGAACCTCGGCAGCCCTTCTGCTTCTCAGCATGACGTTCGCGGCGTGCTCGCCTGCGACACCTCCCAGCCCCAGCGCCGCTGCCGTAGCACCAAAGGTCGGAAGCAACCCAGCTCCGCCTCCCTCATCGACGATCGCAGCGACCGGCACGCCTGCGGTCAGCGACTCCCCGCTTACCCTGGCCGACGCCAGGAACTGTCCCGTGACGAAACCAACCAAGGCTCCGGCTGGCATCGCGGATAGGCTCTTCGGGTCATCCGTGGCGTTCGGCAACAATGACCTATGGGTCGGAGGGCTCGGCGATGGTGGCGTGATCCTTGCCGACTCCCGGTTCGTCAAGAGCGATGGTTCGATCGGGTGGAAGTTCGGCTGGTGGCGGATCGTTTCTGGAACCTTGACCATCACGGGCCGCCGGCTCGATGCCCATGGGCCGCCACCTCGCGCTTCCGTCCCCGACGGGTACGGGTCGCGGGGCTTCCAGGCGACCGGGGTCTACTTTCCCACCGAGGGCTGCTGGGAAGTCACGGGGACCGTTGGTGGCTCGGAGCTGACCTTCGTCACCTTCGTCCTTCGGACTTGACGGCCGAGCCAGGCGGGGGCGGCTGGCGCGGGTCAGATCGACGCGCGCCAGGCGAGGTAGCCGACCGAGGCGACCTCGAGCCAGGCGCGGGCCATCGCCACGGAGCGAGGGCCACGGTCCCCTCACCGTTCAGACGACAGGCGAAGGAGCGCCGCGAGCTCGAGTTCTTTCCCCGCGAGTGAGAACTGATGCTTCCCGCCTGCACCGAGGCATCGCCAGGTCACGCCCCAGAACGAGACGCATGCTGCACCAAGCTGTCCGGCCGGATGCTTCAGTCGGCTCGCGCGCGTGGGCCCTGCCTGCGCTGGCGTCCGCACTCGTGCTTGCGACTGGTGTGATCACAGCGTGTGTGCGCCCCTGGGTGGGACCCAGACACCGGCTTCAGCGACGGCCTCGAGCACTCGGCTGGGCGTGACAAGGTTCGGCGTCGACCGAACCGACCCGCGCTTTGGCCAGTGCGCCGGCCAGGAGGACCCGGTTCTGGCTGCCTTTCCACTTGACCACGCTCGGCTGTTTCCCCGAATTGTCTCCTGGTCTGGGCTTCTCACCCGAGCTGGAATCCGAGGCTCCCGGGTTTGTGGTGATCTATGACGGCGTCTATCCAGGCCCCGTCCTCCAGACGGCAGCCGATCCGGGCGAGACGCCAGCCGCCGCCCGCAAAGGGCGTCCCGGTTTCAACGATGCATGCGTCATCGTTGACGGCCAGATGACCGTGTACGAGAACGTGCCAACAGGTTAATGCAGCCGCTTCCCTGGCCATGCCGCTAGGCCTGTTC
>JACDFU010000069.1 GCA_013815585.1 Chloroflexota bacterium | reverse complement strand
CTCACGCTCGCCGTCACCATGGGCGATGCGCTGGGAGCCGGTGCACGCCTGCTGTTCGATGCTCCCTTCAGCAGCTTCCTCTTCGACCTCATGGCAGGCCCCGAAAACTGGCGACTCATCAGCCAGACCCCGGGGTCTCGGGGCATCGTCTGCGGCGTGGCGGATGCTCGAAACACGAAGCCCGACGAGGAGGCGCTCATGATCTGGGCCGCGCGATATGCCGCCTCCACGGCTGGTCGTGGCCTCGATCGAGTGGGCCTGGCGCCGTCAGCCGGGCTGGAATACCTTCCCAGGGATCGGGCACGAGCCAAGATCCGGGCGCTTGGCGCGGCAGCTGAGAAGGCGTCGACGAGCGACCCGCGTGCGCTTCGGGAGGCCATGAACCCGCGGCTGAACCCCCTCCTGGCGGCGCCTCCGGGAGGGAAGGCGTGAGCGCCGGCCTGTGGACAACGTCCGTCGGCTCGTTCCCGAAGCCGCCCGAGCTGCTCAAGGCTCGCGCCGATCACGCGGCCGGCCGGATCGGCGCGGAGGAGCTGCAGGTGCTGGAGCGGGGAGCGACTGAGCGCTGGATCCGCTTCCAGGAGGAGATCGGCGTCGATCTGCTCGTCGACGGGGAGATGTACCGCGGCGATATGGCCACCTTCTTCGCCGAGGAGTTGGAGGGCTTCGAGATCGGTGGGCTGGTCCGGAGCTACGGCAACCGCTACTACCGCAAGCCCATCGCGACTCAATCCGTCCGCCGGACGCACCCGATGACCGTGGACCAGTGGCAGTTTGCCCAGTCGCTAACTGGCCGGCCGGTCAAGGGCATGCTGACGGGGCCATACACGATCGCGGACTGGAGCTTCGACGAGCACTACGAGTCGCGACGGGCCTTCGTCCTGGATCTCGCCCGGGCCATCCACGAAGAGGCCGCGGACCTGGTCGCGGCTGGGGCCCGCTTCGTACAGGTCGACGAGCCCGCGGCTTCTGCCCGAATGGATGAGCTGCCGCTCGTTGCGGAAGCGATGGCGATCGTCACGGAAGGCCTCGACGCGCACACCATCACGCACATCTGCTACGGCGACTTCAATCGCGCGTATCCGAAGATGCTCGACATCCCCGTCGATCAGATCGACCTGGAGCTCACGAACAGCGACTTCGACCTTCTCGATCGCTTCAGGGAGACACCGTTCAGCAAGGCAATCGGGCTCGGGGTGGTCGACTCGCACTCCCACCGGATTGAGTCAGTCGAGGAGGTCGTCCGGGGCATCAAGCTTGCGCTCGAGGTCCTGCCGGCAGATCGCATCTTCGTGGACCCCGACTGCGGGCTGAAGACCCGGACTGTCGAGGAGGCCGAGGGCAAGATGCGCGCCATCGTGGACGGCGTCCGGCAGGTGCGCGAGGAGCTCGGAATCGGGGCCGATCTGCCATCGGTCGTGGTCGGCGCGCCGTAGAGCGGCAGCACCATCTGGCACACTCGATCGTCGTCCGTCAGCGCTCCGTGGGCGCATCACCCTTGATGTCAGTTGCCGGTCACCCATCCGCGATTTGGGCCCGTGCCTTCCGCCTGCTCTATGCGCTGCTTGGCTTGCTCGATCCGCTGATCCGAGCCTGGCACCGCACGTTCGGGTTGGGCAACCTCGTCGAGCTGCGCACGGTCGGTCATCGCTCCGGCCGGCGCTCAACGCTGCTGGGTTTGCTGCGGGCGAACGGCCGCTGGTACCTGGGGCATCCCAATGGTGCTGCGTCGTGGACGCGAAATCTGGGCACCGACATGCTCGCCGAACTCGTCCTCAGGGGAGCGCCGCCACTGGCGATCCGGGCCGTCCTCCTGGAGCGCGACGAGGAACGGGAGGACGCGATCCGCGCGACGTGGACCCAACATCCGTTCCCTGGTGACCTCATCTACTCGCTGGCCCGTGATCACGTCCGTGCTCGCGGCGTCTACTTTCGCGTCGAGCCAGCGGTTGCGGGGGCAGACGACGCTCCCGGCGAGTTGGGCCCACCACCGAGCAGGACGCCTGGGTAGAGGTCGCTTGTCGTCGCCCGCGCCGAGCTTGGCACAGTACGCTATCGGCTCGTTTAGGAGGGGCGATGGCGTGATCAGTTGTCCGGGCTGCGGAGCGGAAAACCGAACTGACCGGCGCTTCTGCAGGTCGTGCGGAGCCCAGCTCGCGCTCCTCTGCGCCAGCTGTGGGGCCCCGAACGACCCGGGCGATCGATTCTGCGGAACCTGCGGTGCGTCCATGGCCGCCGTCGAGGGCCAGGGTCAGCCGGCCACCGGGCTCCACAGGGCTGCCGCCCCCATAGCCGTATCCGAGCGCCGATTGGTTTCGGTGCTGTTCGCCGATCTGGTGGGCTTCACGTCGCTGGCGGCCGACCAGGATCCCGAGGCGGTGCGGGAGCTGCTGGGCCAGTACTTCGAGGTGGCACGCGAGCGCATCGAGCGCTACGGCGGGGCGATCGAGAAATTCATTGGCGATGCGGTCATGGCGGTTTGGGGCACGCCCGTCGCCCACGAGGATGACGCCGAAAGAGCGGTGCGCGCCGCCCTGGAGCTCGTGGATGCCGTTTCCGAGCTCCAGCTCCCGGCCGGCCTGGCCGCGCCAGCGGCGGGCGCGCCTCAACCCGGCCTGCCGACGAGTGATCCGACGCGTGGAGTCCGACTGCGCGCCGCGGTCCTTTCCGGCGAGGCCGCGGTCACCCTGGGTGCAGTCGGCCAGTCGATGGTTGCCGGCGACCTGGTCAACACGGCGTCGCGCCTGCAGTCCGCCGCGGAGCCCGGTCAGGTCCTCGTCGGCGAGGCAACCTTCCATGCGGCCAGGTCGGCGATCGTCTTCGAACCGGCCGGCGAGCGCTCACTCCGCGGCAAGGCGGTGCCCGTGTCTGCATGGCAGGCCGTGCGCGTAGTGGCAGGCCGGCAGGGGGCCGGGCGTACGGAGCGGCTGGAGCCCCCGTTCGTCGGTCGCGACAATGAGCTTCGTCTGCTCAAGGAGCTCCTTCACTCGACGGCTCGCGAGAGTCGCTTGCGTCTCGTTTCCGTTACGGGCGTCGGCGGCATTGGAAAGACAAGGCTGGCCTGGGAGCTGGAGAAGTACATCGATGGCTTGGTGGAGGTCATCTACTGGCACCAGGGGCGATCACCGGCATATGGCGAGGGGGTGACGTTCTGGGCCCTTGCCGACATGGTCCGGCAACGTGCCCGGATTGCCGACACGGACGGGACCGAGGAATCCCGGGAAAAGCTTCGTGCGACGCTTCAAGACCACATCCCCGATCCGGAGGAACGCGCCTGGATCGAGCCCCGACTCGCCGTCCTGCTGGGCCTTGATCCAACACCGCCCGGCGAGCGCGAGGAGCTCTTCGCCGCCTGGCGCCGATTCTTCGAGCGTATCTCGGAGCGGGGATCCGTTGTGCTCGTCTTCGAGGAACTGCAATGGGCCGACGAGGGGCTCCTGGCCTTCATCGAGTCGCTCGTGGAGTGGTCACGCGGCCGACCGATTCTCGTCCTCACCCTCGCGCGCCCGGAACTGCTGGAGCGCCGCTCGACCTGGGGAGCCGCCCAGCGCAGCTTTCTCAGCATGCACCTCGAGCCGCTCGCGCCGGAGGCCATGGAGCTGCTGCTCGTGGGACTCGCACCGGGCATGCCGCAAAAGCTGATCCGGCTGATCGCCAGCCGCGCGGAAGGCATCCCGCTGTACGCCGTGGAAATGGTCCGGATGCTCGTCGACCAGGGCCGGCTCACCGAGCGCGAGGGCCGCTATCACCTCGTTGGCGAACTGGCAGATGTGCGAGAGCTGACGGTGCCGGAGTCGCTTCATGCTCTCATTGCGGCGCGCCTCGACGGCTTCCAACCAGAGGAGCGAGAACTGATCCAGCACGCGGCTGTCCTTGGTCTGAGCTTTACCCTCAACTCGTTGGTGAACCTCTCCGGAGAGTCGCCAGCTGCCGTGGAAGCGACGTTGAGGACGTTGACCCGCAAGGAGCTCGTCGTCCTGGATTCGGATCCGCGCTCCCCTGAGCGAGGCCAGTACCGTTTCGTCCAGGGGTTGATCCGGGAAGTTGCCTACGCTCGGCTCGGGCGGCGCGAGCGCCAGTCGCGGCACGTCGCCGCCGCGCGCTTCTTCGAAGCAGTCGGTGATCAGGGCCTTGCGGGGGTCGTCGCGAGCCACTATGTCCAGGCCCACCGAGCGGCGCAGGATGCAAGCGCCGCGGAAGAACTGGCCGGCCACGCGGTCAGCGCACTCGTCCTTGCCGCCGACCGGGCGACCGACCTCTACAATCACAGGCAGGCGCTCGGGTTCCTCCAGGATGCGATCGAGATCGAGGCCAACCAGGAGCGGCGGACGGCGTTGCGCGAGCGGGCAGCGGACGCTGCCTTCAACGCCGACGAGGGCGCGATCGCGAGTCGGCTCTACGAGGGCCTGGCCGCCTCGCACCGCGAGCACGGCGATGCTGCTGGCCTGGCACGGGCCCTCACCAGGTCGGGCACGATTCTGTTGTGGTCGAAGGAAGGACCCCGCGCCGCCGTTCGGCACCTCGAGCTGGCGCGCGAGGAGCTCGCGTCGCTGGAGGGCAAACCGGAGTTCGTCGCGCTGGAGGCCGAGCTCGCAAGGGCCTACCTGATGGATGGCGACTTTGTCCGTGCGGCAGAAACCATCGACCGCGTACTCCCGATCGCCGAGCGGCTCGAGCTTCTGACGACGATCGCCGAGCTGCTGGCCAGCAAGGGCTGGGCGACCGCGGAGCTCGGCCGGTCTCGAGAGGCCAATGCCCTTCTGCGCGGCACGCTCCCGTTTGCGGAGGCCCACGGTTTTCCGAACGCCTTCTTTCGGGCAACCATGAACCTGTCCTCACAAGGGGTTCTGGGCGACCCCAGAGAGGCCATGGAGGTTGCCAGGTATGCGCTCACATCTGCGCTCCGCTTCGGTTACCACACCTGGGCTGTGTACCTGGCCAGCAACCTCACGTATGCGGCGCTCCTGGCCGGCGACTGGGATCTGGTGACCCAGACGGCCCGGGATCTCGGCCGGGACGACCTGGAGCCGACTGAGGCCCTCAACCTGTATGGGCCCGACATCGTGGTTACCGCACACCGGGAGGGAGCCGCGCCGGCGTCGATCCGGCTCGAGCAGCTCAGGGGCCTCGAGAACTCGCCGTCTCACCAGGATCGTGCGTTCTACGGTGAGGTGACCGCCCGGGTGGCGTTGGCCGATCGTCGATTCGACGCGGCGTACGAGTGGGGGAGAACGGCCACCGAGCAGGACGTTGGTTTTCTCCCGACCATCGGGACGCTGATCGCAGCGCGAGCCAGCCTTTGGAGGCGTGACGCGTCAGGGGCACGGGAGGCGCTGCGACTTCTCCACGATCTGCGCCACAAGACGTCGGCCGTGCGTGCCCACCGGCGCGGCATCGAAGCGGGTATCGCAGCTCTCGAGGGCGATGGGGATGCGGCGAGGGCGGCATACGAGGAAGCGTTTCGCCTACTGAAGGCGATCAACATGGACTTCGACCTCGCCTTTGTCCTCGTCGAGCGCGCATCGTTCGTCACCTACACGAGGGACAGCGAGCGGGACCAGGCGGTCGAGGAGGCGCGTGTCGCGCTGCTGGCGCTCGGCGCGACCGCCTGGCTTTCGTGGCTGGGCGAACCGCAACCGCCAGCAACGCTCGCGATCGGCGCGCTCGAGTCGAACGCCGCCGATGCGACGCCACAGGCCTCCGCGCCCGACGCAGACCCCGCGCTGCGGTATTCGACCTAAGCGTGAAGCTCCTGTCGCGGGCTGTAGGGCCGATCGCGACGAATGTCTATGTCGTCGGGGACGAAGCCAGCCACGAGGCGATCGCGATCGACACGGCGACGCCCTGCGTGGCCTGGCTGACGCAGCAGCTCGCGTCATTCGGGTGGACGCTCAAGCTGATCGTGAGCAGCCACCGCCACTGGGACCATATCGGCGACAACGCAGCGGTGATGGAGGCAACGGGGGCCGATCTGGCGGCCCACACGCTGGACCGGTACGGCCTCGAGGCACCTCAGCCGCTCTTCGCGCCGTTTCCGATCGTGCCGAGCGTCCCGGCGGTGGATCTGGCAGAAGGGGGGATCGTCCGTTTCGGCGAGATCCGTCTGTCAGTTCTCCACACGCCCGGTCACACCGAGGGGTCGGTCTGCCTGCTTGCCGGTGACGAGGGACTGCTGCTCAGCGGCGACACGCTGTTCGCAGGCGGCTGGGGCCGGGTCGACCTGCCGGGCGGCTCAGTCGAGGCGATGATCGAATCGATCGACCGGCTGGCGAGCCTGGAAGACCACCTGCGTGTGCTGCCGGGGCACGGTCCGGAGACGACGATCGGCCGGGAGCGCGCCTGGATGTCGATGGTCGCTCGCGAGCGCCGCCTGCCCTCCTAGCGAGGCCGGCCGGACGCTCGAACCATCCAAAGCCGCTTGCCAAACGCTCACTGCAAGAACGGTATAGCAGCGTCGCCACGCGAAGCAGTTCAGCGGCCCGCAGCATGATGTGCTTTCGAGCACGGGTCGAGCTCCGGAGGAGCAATACGAGGGTCGGGATGGAGCCCGTTCGGGCCGCTTCCTGTGGCTAACGTCCCCTGGATGAGCGTATGGCGACGAAGTCGGCTCCTGAGCCGCTTAACGGTCGCCCAGATGAACATTCGGCAAGACGCGGCGCGGAAGACGCTGGCCTGGTGCCGGCCTTGCATGGGTATCGGCGCGATCGGCTGCTACTCGAGCGGCTTCTCGTAGGCGGTCGCAGACAGCTCGACCTCGAAGCCGACACTCGTATAGAGCTGGAGCGCTCCCAGCGGGTTCTGCGCGTCAACGCCGAGCGCGGCACTCGTCATGCCGCGCTCCCGAAGCTCGCGGAGCGACGCCACGATCAGTGAGCGAGCCAGACCACGGCGCCGCCAGGGACGCCGCACCGCGACGGAGTCCAGCAGACCGCGCCGGTAGCCGCGGAGCTCGTTCTCGTGCGGATCGATCACGTTCATCACCAGACCCGCGATCCGGTCGCCGTCCCAGGCGACCTTCCAGATGCTGGGGTCGAAGGTGCGCCCCTCGGTGAACTGCCGGTACGCCTCCGGGGAATCCTCGAAGCCGCCCCAATGGTCCCTGAACGCCTCGACGTCGGCATCCCAGACGGCGCGCACATGCTGCGGCCGGACCGGCCGAATCTCAAGACCAGCCGGAAGGGGTGCCTCAGGGATGTCGTCGAGGGTGGGCCGCAGCATGTCGTAGAAGTGGCGGACCGGCCGGTAGCCCTCCGCGGCATAAACCTCGGCGGCGGCCGTGTCACGGTCCCAGTGATAGGTGCCGAAGCGGCGCGGTCGGTCGGTCGCGTGGGTGGCCGCGATCTCGCGCAGCCGCGCCTCGTTCCAGCGCAGCATCGACCGCCCGATGCCACGCCGCCGCCACCCGGGCTCCACCATGCAGCGCGAGTCGTAGCTGCGGGCGCCATCGTTGGTGTCGACCCATTCGACCCGCCCATAGGCCACCATCCGCCCGCCGACCGCGGCGATCAGCACATCCCGCGAGGGGTCGAAGTTGACGGGATTTGCGAAATCGAGGGCCAGGTCTTCGACGGTCAGCGTGGCCTTCAGCCCGTCCGCCTCGCGGGCAGCGGTCCAGACGCGGACCAGCTCGGCCAGGTCGGTCTCTCCAGCGTAGAGCCGGAAGGCCAGTCCGGGCACCGCCCCGCCAACCGGTAGAGCCGGCGTGGGCTCAGGTGGTGTCGTCGGCGCCGCGGGGGCTCCTTTGAAGTCCGTCATCAGTCAGCTTCCCAGGTGCTGCGGCGCATCGCCACCTTCGAGGCATCGCGATAGAGTCGCCCCAGCTTCCGCTGACCTGCCCGCGAGCTCGGCGGATTCTGGCGCCGTTCCAGCGAGCGCAGCTCGCGCTCCAGCTTGCGCTGGCTCTCGAGCCGCTCCCGGGCGAGCGAGCCGTCCGCGATCGCCGCCAGGACCGCGCAACCGGGCTCGGAGACGTGGCGGCAGTCGCCGAAGCGGCAGTCTGCCGCGAGCGCACTGATATCGTCGAAGACGGTCTCCACGCCGTCCTCCGCCTCCCAAAGCTGGATCTCACGCATGCCCGGCGTGTCGATGAGGATGCCTCCCGTGGGCAGGACGATGAGTTCCCGGACCGAGGTGGTGTGCCGGCCACGCGCATCATCCTCGCGAATCGCCGCCGTATGCTGGCGCTCCCAGCCGAGCAAGGCGTTCGCGATGGTCGACTTACCCACGCCCGACGAACCCAGCAGGGCGACCGTCCGCCCCGGGCCCATGTAGGGATTGAGGCCGTCGAGGCCCTGGCCCGTCACGCCGCTGACCGGATGGGTAGACACGGTCGGCGCGATCTCCCGAACCTGGGCCAGGTAAGGGCCTGGATCCGGGCAGAGATCGAGCTTGCTCAGCACGACCACAGGCTCGGCGCCACTCGTCCAGGCCAGCGCGAGGTAGCGCTCCAGTCGGCGCGCGTTGAACTCGTGATTGAGGGAAGCCACGAGCAGAACAACGTCCACGTTCGCCGCGACGACCTGCTCGGTCACGGCAAGACCCGCCACCTTCCGGGTGAAGGCGCTGCGCCGGGGAAGGATCGCGCGGAGGGCGGCCCCCGATCCGTCCCCGAACGGCTCGAGCGCCACCCAGTCGCCGACGGCGGGATAGCCTCCGGACCCCGCCGCTGCGCGTCGGAAGCCGCGCTGGACCACGATGTCGAGCTCGGCCTCCGCCGTGCGGACACGGCACACGCCCCGATGGACGGTCACCACCCGGCCGGCAACATGGCCCTGCGCGCCATAGGGGGCGAAGCCGGCCTCCAGCTCCTTGCCCCAGCCGAGCTCGATCACAGCGTCACCCGACCCGCTTGAGCTTGCCGGTGCGCTTGGCATAGCGCTCGGCCAGCCCGAAGAGCCAGAGCCCCAGCGGGATCAGGACGACGGCCATGACGATGAGCGGCCACACGTTGCCCAGGAGCTCCGGGAGGCCCTGACCGTCGATCATGGCCGCCCGAATGCCGTTGAGGATGTAGGTTCCCGGCACGAAGGTCGAGACCACCTGCATCCACTCGGGCAGGATCTCGATGGAGTAGTAGACGCCGCTGAAGAGCAGCAGCAGCGAATTGAGGACATAGGTCATCTGGTCGCCCCGCTCGACGTAGAGCAGGGGCAGGATCGCCGCGATCATGCCGATGCCCACGACCGACGCGGAGCCGAGCAGCATGAAGAACGCTGCAGTGGCGAAATCGGCCCCGGTGAGGTCGAGTCCGAAGAACAGCACCAGGACCGTGAGCACGACCGCCGTGTGCACGAAGCCATAGACGAGCGCAAAGAGCACCGATCCGAGCAGGTGCGAAAAGCGGTGGATCGGCGCCATCATCGTGTACTCGAGCGTGCCCTCCCAGCGCTCCCAGGTGATGGTCTCGGCGATGAAGCTGAAGACCACCGAGAGGTAGTTCCAGAAGGTGGCGCCGATCATCAGCGAGAAGATCAGTCGCTCGTTCTTCTGGTCCTCGCCGATGAGGGTGACCGAGAGGGCGGCCGCCACTGCATAGACGAGAAAGCCGACCTCCCAGCCCCAGTAGCGCTTGGTGAGGTTCATATTTCGTTCGATGAAGGCGTAGCTCGCGCGGAGCTCACGGGTCATGACGGCCATGAGCGACCTCCTTTCGATGAGTGCTGGCCCGAGGGCAACAGGGGCTCAGGCCAGCCGGGCTAAGGGCTCGGCGGCGATCCTCGAGCCAATGCGCACGAGGGAGCGGCCGATGGATCGGCGAATGGGTCGGGCGTCCCGTCGGCGGGAGGCCCGGGAGAGCCGGTGCAGACGGGCCTGCTCGAGCTCTCGCTGGCGCAGGCTCACCGCGAACCGATATCGATCGTCGTGATAACGCAATTGCTTCACCTCCTTTCTGGTCGATCTCGGGACCGGTTTGGTCCCGGAGGCGCGGAGGTCACTCCGCATCGTCGGACTCCTCCTCGACGTCCTCGTCGAGGGAGCGGCCGGTATAGGTCATGAAGACGTTCTCGAGGGTCGCGGCTCCACCGTGGTCGCGGACCACCTGGGTCTTGAGCTCCGCTGCGGTGCCCTCCGCCACGACGCGACCGTCGTTGAGCAATGCGATCCGATCGCACAGTCGTTCGGCCTCATCGAGGTCGTGGGTCGTCAGCACGATCGTCGCGTCGTGATCGGCCCGCAGCTCCTCGATGAAGGTCTGCACGTCGAGCTTTGAGCGCGGATCGAGGCCCGTGGTCGGCTCGTCGAGCAGCAGCAGCGCCGGGCTCGTCAGCAGGGCTCGCGCGATCGCGACCTTCTGCTGCATTCCCCGGCTCATCTGCTCCACGGGCCGGCTCATTCGGGATTCCTTGATCCCGAGCCGGCTCAGGATCCGGACGGCCTCGCGCTGTGCGGGACCGGCCTCGAGTCCGTAGAGCCGGGCGGCATAGACCAGGTTCTCCCAGGGCGAGAGCTTCTTGAAGAACGCTGCGTCCACGCTCACCCGGTTGATGAGCCGCTTGACGCGCATCTCCTCGCGCTCGATGTCGTGGCCGAAGACGGCGACCCGGCCCTCGTCCAGGGTGAGCAGGGTGCTCACCAGCCGGATCAGGGTCGACTTGCCGCTCCCGTTGGCGCCGAGGATCCCGTAGATCTCTCCACGCTCGATCCGGATCGAGACATGGTGGACGGCGGTGACGGGCTTGCGCTTGCGGCCAACGACGAAGCGCTTGCTGAGGTGCTCGATGAGGAGCGCCGGGGTCCGGGAGGTCCCGGAAAGGGCCTCAGGCGACGCCTCGCGCGCGATGGCAGCCGGATCCAGGGTTGCGACCTGGGCTGGCTCTCGTTCGGCTGTGACGGTCATGGTCGTGCTCCTGGCAGACATCGATCCGAGTGGACATGGATGGGCCCCGTTTGGTTTGCGGGGACTCGGCTCGATCGCCATCGCACGACGCGAGGCATCAAAAAAGCCGGGGGGCCCATCTGGCCCTCCGGCTCCTGCTTCTCCGGCGGTCTTACCGCCTGAGCGCTAGGTCGAGAAGGGCACAGAACTCCCGCTTTCGGCGGCGCCGAGAGGCGCGCCAAGCCGCGGCCGGATGGTCGCGGGATTCAGGACGGGAAAGGCGTGCATCGTCGGAAACGACTCCTTCTGTGTGGGGGGGTAGTGGGCGCCCGCGGAGTCTATGCCGGACCCAATGAGGCTGTCAATGTGAATTGCCAAATCAGGCCCGTCGCGACAAGGCGCCCCCGAGAATTGCCAAACGACCACCACCGGAACCGTAGGAACCCGTGGCCGGCCTGTAGACGGCCTGGAGCGCGTTTCTTGCCAGGCGGCGAGCGTGCAGGGAGCGAAGTGCCGGGCTGCTCGCGAGCTAGCGTTCGTCCCATGAGCGTCTGGCAACGATCGGCATGGAAGGGACCGATAACGATCGCCTGGCAAGTTCGACCGCCCAAGTAGCGCTGGCCGGCTGCGACGCGCCCAATCGTTTCGGGTGGACGGACGCTTCTCCTATTGATCGGCTCCCGCCTTCCGCCTAGCGTCGCGGGACCGGGCGTCCGCCGGGACGTCCCCCTGCGCCCGAGGAACCGGTTGACGAAAACCATGGCCCACCAGACTGGTGTCCGTCGCGGCCCGCAGGTCTTCCTGCTGGTTTACGGCTTCTGCCTGTTTATCTTCGCCCTGACCGCGGTGGGACTCGCCTTCCTGGCGGCTTCCCATGTCGCGACCGGTTCTGCGCGGGCCGCGCTGACCGCAGATACGGCACTTGTTCGACAGGTAGCGCGCACGGAGCTGGGTCGGCTGCTGGCAGCCCGAAGCGGGGCGGACGCCGACCTCCAGGGGCGGGCTGGCGCGGCCCTCCAGCGTTTCGCGGCGGACCAGAACCTGCTTTCGGCGCGGATCATCGCGCCAGACGGCAGCCTTCTCGTTGGCTCGGGTGAGCTTTCGGCCGATGATTCTCTGCTCTCCGCGGCCCTGGCAGGGATCGCCGGCGCCGAGATCCGCCAGAGTGCCGACGCGTCAACTTCGGGGCCCAGCCTGGTTGAGTACGTGCCGCTCCTGCTGGACGGGTCCGTGGCCGCGGTGGTCGAGCTGCACCGACCGGCCGACGGCATCGTGGCCGACGAGGATGCAGCCCGGCGGGATGTCGTCGTGGTGAGTGCCTTCGCGGCGCTCGCGCTGGCGGTCGTGCTGTACTTCGTCTTTCGTGCGGCCCAGGCCCGACTCTCCCACCAGACCCGGGAGCTGCTGGAGGCGACCCGCCGCGACGCCCTGACGGGGCTCCTGAATCACGGCGCCATCGTCGGGCTGCTCCGCGAGCGGATCGACCAGGCTCGAGAGACCGACGAGCCCGTCGGCGTGGCGCTGATCGACGTCGACAACTTCCGGCTGCTCAACGAGACGCACGGTCACGGCGCCGGCGACGAGGCGCTCTGCACACTCGTCGACGCGATGCGCGGCGAAGGTGACGCCTGGAGGCACGTCGGGCGCTACGGTCCCGACGAGTTCCTGGCGATCTCGCGAGCCGGCCAGGCTCGAGAGCTCGAGGTGGCGGTTCTCGGGCTCCGTGAGCGGCTCGCCGCGACCGTGCTGCAGTTCGGAGGCTCAGAGCGCCTGCCGCTCACCGTAAGCGCCGGCATTGCCCACTTTCCCTTTCACGCCCCCGGCGCCACAGAGCTTCTCTCGGCGGCGACCATGGTGCTCGGCGAGGCCAAGGCAAGCGGCGGGAATGCAGCTCGGGTGTCAGGGGCCTGGAAGGAGAACCCGAGCCATGCTCGCAGCAGCTTCGACATCCTCACGGGACTCGTGGGGGCCGTCGACACGAAGGATCGCTACACCAAGCGCCACTCAGAAGACGTCGCGCGCTACGCGCTGCTCCTCGCGGACCACGTCAGGCTCGATCGCACGTCGCACGAGACCATCCGTATGGCCGGCCTCCTGCACGATGTCGGCAAGATCGGCATTCCCGACGACATTCTGCGCAAGCCGTCCGCACTGACCGCCTACGAGATGGAGATCGTCAAGCAGCACGTCGCGCTGGGCGACCTGATCGTCCGGGACCTGCCGAACCTGTGGACGGTTCGGGCAGGGATCCGGCACCACCACGAGCGCTGGGACGGCACCGGGTACCTGGATGGCCTCCGCGGCGAGCGCATCCCCCTGATCGCCCGCGTCCTTGCCGTGGCCGACGCGTTCTCGGCCATGACGACGACGCGGCCCTACCGCGTGGCGCTCCCCGTCGACGAGGCACTCGACCGGGTGCGCAAGGCCGCCGGGACGCAGCTCGATCCCGAGCTGGCCATGGCCTTCGTTGCCGCGATCGACACCCCACAGGGCCGCTCCCTGATCGAGGAGCTGCCGCAGGATGCAGCTAGCCCGATGGCGAACGCAGCCACGCTCCAACGGCCCGGCCAGGCCGCATGACACGGCTGCGCGCTCGAGCTCTGGCGGCGATCACACTCTTCGGCTGCCTCTGCTGGGCCGGGGGCGCTGCAACGTCAGCGATCGAGCTGGGCCCGGGCGTCCCGTCGCTTCCGATCCCGACCCCGTCCATGGTTCCGTCGGCTTCGATCTGCGCGCCCACCCCCGCGACCCGTCGGCCCACCCCCGCGCCCAGCCGGCCTACCCCCGCGACCCGCCGGGCCACCCCCTCGATCTGC
>JACDFU010000068.1 GCA_013815585.1 Chloroflexota bacterium | reverse complement strand
GTCCTGCCGTTCCTTGTGCTCCTCGAACAGGGCGCTGCCCGAGTTGACGGCAGGGCGCTCCTGCGCCCCCTGGACGAGCCCGACGCCGACGACGGCGAGCGCGATGGTGGCGGCCCCGGTCAGGGCGATCCGCCAGCGACTGATAGCCACGGCACAACTCCTATCTGGCAAGTCATTTCGGTCCGGGCCAAAGCGGACCCGTAGTCGATGTCTTCGGCAGCCTGCCGGCCGTCTGTTCGACGCTCGGCGGCGCCTTGTAAACGCGCCGTAAACTGCCGCCTGAGCCTTTCGAAGGCGGAGATGCATCATCCCACCATGCGCCCGGTCGTCCTCATCGTCGGTGGCTTCATCACCTCGCCGTTCCTGTACCTGCCGCTGCGGCGTCGCCTGCTCGCTCGGGGCGCCGCGACCGTTGCCATAGCGCCGATCTGGACCTTCGACTGGATCCGTGCGGCCGCGGTCGGCCTGGCGCCGCTCGTGCGCCGGACGGCAACGGCGATCCGCCGCACGCGGGCCCAGGCCGATGAGCCGATCATCGTCGTCGGCCACTCGGCGGGTGGCGTGCTTGCGCGGTTGGCCACCTCACCAATGCCGGACCGCGGTGAGCCCCAGGCCGTGGTGGCGGTGGCTGAGCTGATTGGCACACTGGTGACGTTGGGTAGTCCGCACGTCGTCCAGGCTGAGCCGTGGCGCGGCCAGCGAGCCGGCGCCGATGCTTCGCGCTTCCTGGAGGCCACCGTTCCGGGCGCCTTCTTCAGCCCGCGAACGCAGTACCTCAGCGTCGCCTCGCGGGCGATGCAGGGACGGGCGGGCTGGCTGCCGGATCGCCGCGTGCGAGCCGGACACGCCTATCGGTCCCTGCTCGGAGCGCAGGGTGGCGACGCCTTCGGCGATGGCCTCGTGCCCTTCGAGGCCGGCCACCTGCCCGGGGCGCGGCAGGTCTCACTCGACACCGCGCTGCACGGCCACCTTGGCCGAGGCTGGTACGGCGACACGCCCGCCCTCGACGTCTGGTGGCCGGCCGCATTGGAGGCCTGGCGGGAAGCCCTCGAGGCGCGTGCGGTCAAGGCGCAACAAGATCTGGTGCGCTAATATCGAGCGACAAAGGAGGCCCGCATGCCCGTTCAGGCTCGCGTCAAGCTCGATGCTCTCGTCAGCGACTTCGGAAGCCAGGCTCGCGTCGCCGATGTCCTGGAGGTCGACCGCTCGCGCGTCAGTCGGTGGCTGAAGGGTGAGCAACCGGACGCCGAGAACAGCGCCAAGCTCGACGGAGTCGAATTCGTGCTCAGCCGGCTCCTGGGCCGCTACCAGCCGCAGACAGCGCTGAAGTGGCTCCAGGGGATCAACCCGCAGCTCGGTGACCGCCGCCCGGTCGACCTGATCCGCTCCGGACGGGTGGCTGAGGTCCTCGAGGCGGTGGAAACTGATCTGGCGGATGCCTACGCCTGAAGCGCACCCGACTCGCTGAAGACGTCGCCGCCCGGCGTACCGCCGGACTCCCCCAGCCGACAACCATGCTCTACCGCGTCTTTCCCTGGGACCGCGACGCTCGCGTCGATGCCCCGGGTGGCGCGATGTACGTGGCTCGCGAGCGCCAGAGCGGCGGTCGCCACGACAACCCAGACCACTATGGCGCCCTCTATGTCACTCGCTCACCGTTGTCGGCAGTGGCGGAGCGGGTGGCGGTATTCCGCGGTCAGGAGCTGGACGAGGAGAGCTTCACGCTCGCCGCTGGCCGGCGCTTCGCGCTCGCCTCCATCGACGATGCGCGGTTGGGGCCACTGGTGGACCTGGATGACCCTACCGAGCTGGTGGAGCGTTCCCTTCGGCCATCCGGGGTGGCCACCCGAGACCGCACGGTCACGCAGCCGATCGCGCTCCGTCTTTTCAAGGAGGGACTCTCTGGCTTCAGTTGGTGGTCCACTCTGAACGCGGCCTGGCCGAACGTGACCCTCTTCGCCGAACGAGCGCTGGGCTCGTTGTCGCTTGCGGTTCCCCCCGAGCCGCTTTCATCCGTCCATCCGCTGGTGGTCGAGGCTGCCGAGATCGTCGGTGTCCGGCTGGCCCGTCCCTCTCGTCGCCTCGTGCGGGTGAAGTAGGAGCGGCCGTGCCCGGGCGGTAGTGAGTCAGTTTGACGCGCAGCCGATGGGACGCGGGCTATCCCACCAGTCAGGTATGCCCTCGGTCACCGTCACCCGGCCGTCTGCTAGCCACTCGATCGCCAGATTGAGTGGCGATTCACCGCTGAAGTTTCCGCTGGTGGCCGCTGCGTTAAGGAGTGGGTCACCAATGTCCTGGTCGGTCGCCACCTGAAGGGTCCAGACAGGACCGAGAAAGATGCACGTCCCCTCGGGAATCCACGTCACGACGCCGGTCTGATCCGCCACGCCGGCACTCTGAAACCGCCATTTGACGCTCTCGGGGAAGCGCTCACCACCATTCGTGTAGACGCGCACTTGGACGGCATCGGGCGGCGGCGTGGCTTCGGCTTCAGCACCGAACGCCCCGCATCCGGTAAGTGTCAGCATGGAGACCGCGAGCGTTGTCAAGGTACCAGCCGCGAGACGATGAACGCCGAGCATTGACCTCGGATTCTGCGCTGCCCTCGGGCACCACTGGGAGCGAGACGTTGGCTTATCCACAACTTGGGGCATCCCTAGCCACGAGCGCGGCAGACGAGGGGATCGAGCGCAAGATTCGCGAGAAGTCAAACTGACCCACTACTACCCAAACTGACCCACTACCGCCCGGGCCGAGTGTTTGACCGTCAGGGGACTCGCGGCTAGTATGGTAGGTCGCGGGGTGGAGCAGCGGCAGCTCGTCGGGCTCATAACCCGAAGGTCAAGGGTTCGAATCCCTTCCCCGCAACCAACTCGCATACATCTCGAACGACCCTGGGGCCCGCCCCCCAGGGTCGTTTCATGTCCGGCGCCGTGCTCCGCACGCCGTTACGGCTCGGTTCGGAAGGTCGTTGCCGCGGCCGTGATCAGGCCCGTCGTCCAGGCCGAGAGCATCGCCGCGTGGAGCCCATTCGCGGTGGAGCCACCCAGCGTGTCTCGCAGGAGCTCGGCCACGAGGGCGGGTGGCAGGATGGACACGGCGAGGCCGAGCGGTCCGGGCAGCTGATCGACGGGTATCACGACGCCGCCGAGCAACACGGCAACGACGAACAGGCCATTGGCCGCGGCGAGCACCGCCTCGGGCCGGAGCAGGCCGGCGAGCAGCAGCCCAAGGGCGCAGAAGCACAGCGCGCCGAGCATCAGCCACGGGGCCGCAGTCGCGATCGCGGTGACAGGCCCGTCGCGTGGCGACCAGCCGAGCACCATGGCCAACAGCCCGACCAGAACGATCTGGACCGCGAACGTCACGAGCACCGCCACAGCCTTCGCGCCAAGCAGAGCAGTCACAGGGAGGGGGGAACCACGGAGCCGTTTGAGGACACCGTACCCGCGCTCGTAGGCGGTTGCGATCGCCAGCGAGACGAGGCCGGTGGCCATCAGGGCCACGGTCAGGACCACCGCGACCGCTATGCCCACCCGCCCCTCGGGACCATCCGCCGGCAGCACCGGCCCGATCGCCAGGAAGATCAGCACGACTGCCGGCAGCGCGAGCGTCACGAAGAGGTTCTCCAGCCGCCGAGTGGCCAGCAGGAGCTCCAGGCGGGTCATCGCGCCAAAGGCGCGCCAATCGAGCTGCCGGATCATTCGGTGGGCGGCTCGTCGGTGCGGATGCTGGCCTCTACGGCCGCCGAGTCGGCCTGATTGGCTCCGTGGTCCGTGGCCTCCTCGCCGGTCAGCCGCAGGAAAACCTCCTCGAGACTCGCCCCGGTCAGCTGGATCGACTGCGGCTCGCGACCGATCGCCCAGAGCCAGGTGGCCAGGCTCACCAGCAGCTCCCCCACGGAGGTCGTGCCGAGGATGTAGACGCCCGGCCTGGCGAAGCGGACAGACGAGAGACCGGGCAGGGTGCGCAGCGCCGCCACGCGTGCATCGTCGAGCGGCAGGCTCAGCTCGAGGCGCACCTCCCGACGGCTCGAAACGTCGGATTTGTCCGCAGCCGCGCCCCGGTTGACCGTCTGCCGTAGCTCTGTCGGTGTCCCGGCCGCCACCAGTCGACCGCGGTCGACGATCGCAACCCGGTCGGCAAGGCGCTCTGCCTCGTCGATGAGGTGCGTGGTAAGCAGGACCGCCGCACCCTGCGAGCGCAGACCCGCAAGCAGCGCCCAGGTGTCACGCCGGGCGGCGGCGTCCATGGCTGCCGTCGGCTCATCGAGGATGAGCAGCTCCGGGCGCCCAACCAGGGCGAGTGCCAGCTGGAGCCGCGCCCTCTCGCCACCGGACAGGCTGCGGTAGGAGCGATCAGCGACCCTCTCCAGCCCGACTCGCTCGAGCAGCGCCGGCACGGCCAGCGGCCGCGAGTAGAAAGCCGCGAAGAGCTGCACCGCCTCGCTGACCCGGATCTGCGAGTGCAACTCGGTCGACTGGAGCATGATCCCGCTGCGCTTCGCGATCTGTGTCCTGTCCCTGTGCGGATCGAGGCCGAAGACGCGCGCCTGACCTCCATCCGCCAGCCGGTAGCCCTCCGCGATCTCGACGGTGGTCGTCTTCCCCGCTCCGTTCGGTCCGAGCAGGCAGACGATCTCACCCGCGCGAACGACGAGATCGATGCCGGCCAGGGCGACTTGATCGCCGTAGCGCTTGTGCAGCCCCTCGAGCTCGATGACCGGCATGCCGGCCGTCACAGGATCCTGGCGAGCTGCTCGTCGAGGACATCGGAGGGCGGGGGACCGAAGCTGATCGTTCGTACGACACCCTCCCGGTCGACATAGAAGGTCACCGGCAGCCCAATCACGCCATAGGCCGAAGCCGCCGATTTCGTGGGGTCGAGGAGGAGCGGCCACGTGGCGCCCTCTTCCTCGGCGAACGCCCGGGCGGCGTCCGCGCTGTCGTCATAGACGATGCCGAGGATCTCGAGCTTCTCCCTGGCGTAGGCCTCCCGTGCCTGCTTGAAGAGGTCGAATTCGGTCCGGCAGGGCACGCACCACGAGGCCCAGAAGTTGACGATCACCGGGCGGCCGCGGTAATCGGCCAGGCGCAGGGTGCCGCCATCGAGCGTCTCCAGCTCGAAGTCGGGGGCCACGCGGTCGAGGAGAGGCGAGCGGCCGACGACGACAGGGCTGGCCGCAGCCGGACCGCCGATGACGAAGCCAAGCGGTCGCCAGACGAGTGGAGCGGCCAGGGCGGCCAGACAGACGGCGGCGACGATCGCGACGACCCGGAGCCGGGGGCGTCGGCGGCCGCTCAGAACGGGCGTGGGCACCTCACTCGGCGGTCACGGTGCCGTTCATGTTGACGTGGACGCTGCACACGAAGTAATAGCTGCCGGCCGGAATGGCGGGGACTTCGTAGTTGCGCGTGTCCGGCCCGGGAAAGATCTCGCCCAGGAACAGCTCCGTCCCGAGTGAGTCGTCCTGGTAGATGGCCACGTTGTGGGGGACGGCTTCCTGGTTGTCGAAGCGCAGGGTGAACGGCTCGTCGGCGGGGACGCTGAGCTGGTCCTTGTCGAAGGCGATGTTCTTGGCGGCAATCGCGATCTCGCCACCGCCACCGCCGGGGCCCGGGCCGCCGCCGGCGGGGCCACTCGGCTCCGGTGCCGCGCTGGGGTTTGCGAGAGCGACCAGCGAAGGAGCCGCGGTCGCGATCACTCCCAGCAGGGCGATGAGCGCGAAGACCCAGGCCAGCGCCTTCGGGAAGGCCCGCTCAGGATCGCGGGTGCGCGGTTCGGGGGCGTGTCCGGCCTCCACCTGCCGGTATTCGTGGCCCGCGTCCAGGTACCAGCCGATGACCGCGATCACCGACATGACGACGCCGGCCACGAGCAGGGCCGGGCTCAGGACGAGCCCGAAGAAGAGAACCATCAGGCCGACGGGGGCGAAGAAGGGCCACGGGCTGGGCCCTGGCAGGTGGACGCCCGGAGGTGGCTCGGCGGGCTGGTCGGGTGCAATCACGGACGGCAGGGCATTCCCCGCGTGACCGGGGCCGACGACCGTCACGGCACCGCCAGTGCTCAGGGCAGCGTGCGTGCCAATCGTGACAGCGGCCTGTCGCGGCGCATCGAGTGCCTCCAGCGCGGCTGTTCGCCGCCATTCCCGTGAGGCGTCGCGGAGCCAGCCAAGGATGCCGACCAGGCTGATGACCAGGCCGAGGAGGAAGACCGGCCAGTTGACCGCGGAGGTTGGGTCGCCCTGATCGTTGGTCGGTCGTACGGCCAGGGAAAAGAAGAGGAGCATGGCGGCCACGGGCAGAACGAAGGGCCAGCGTGACGGGCCGGGCAGGTGGACGCCGGGGGGAGGATGTCCGGCAAATCGAGGCGCCACGCGCGATCGGTTCTCATCGGCCGTTCGAACCCAGGCCAGGGCGAGCATGACGATGGCCAGGACGACTCCGATCGCCACCGCGATCGGGATGAAGGCAACCCAGTCGCTCCAGTCAGGTGTGATGATCTGGGCGAGCCAGTTCAGGAACGAAGTCCAGGGATCCGTCTGAGGCTGGGGCTGCTCCGGCATGGGCGAGGGTGAGCTTCTGCCCTAGAGCTCGCCGGATCCGCGCAGCAGGATCGTGAACGTGAAGGCCATGGCGATCCCGACCGCGATCAGCAGGGTCACACCGGCTCTGTCCATCCACTCACCGCTTCCCTGCGCGATCAGGTAGATCAGGCCGCTGATCACGAAGACCGCACCCAGGATGATCGCGTTGCGAGGCCGGTACATCCGCATCAGGGGTCTCCTAGCGAAGCAGGTAGAGCGTCGTGAACAGGGCGATCCAGACGACGTCCACGAAATGCCAGTAGATGCTGACCGCCTCAACCGCGACGTGGTGGCCCGCGGAGAACTGCCCCGCCATGCCGCGCAGCATGACCACCAGGATCCCGATCACGCCCCCGAAGACGTGGGCGCCGTGGAAGCCGGTCATCGTGTAGAACAGCGACCCGTAGACCCCGCTGCTGAGCCCGAAGCCGAGCGTCGTGTAGTCGTACAGCTGGATGGCCAGGAAGACGATGCCCAGCAGCAGCGTGACCAGCAGTGCCCGATTCATGCCGGTTCGATCGTTGGCGCGGATGCGCCAGACGGCCCGCTGCATCGTGAACGAGCTGACCACGAGGATGATCGTTGCAATCAAGGGGATCGGCAGGGCCTCGACGTGGAAGCCCTCCGGCGGCCAGACCCGGTTCGCCGCCCGGACGTTGAAGTAGACCGCGAAGAGGCCACCGAAAAACATCACCTCGCTGGCGATGAACAGCAGCATCCCGAGGAGCGCCGTATTCACGCCACGCTCCTCGTGGAGCGGAGTGCCCGTCTCGTGGGCCGCAGTCGGCACCGTCCCGTGCCCCGTGACCATGACGTCGCCCGAGGCGGTCATCTGGGTTCCTCCGGCCGCGCGTCGGACGGCGGAGTGCCCTTCTGTCGGGCCTGCCGTCGCACGCGCTCGGTCACCTCGGCGGAAGGCCTGCTCGCGTCGGCCGCTGAAGTGACCTCTCCTTCGCCGGGTGCGTGCGTCACGGGGGGAACGAGCTTGGGCTCCCCCGTTTCCGGCGTGGCCGGGGTTTCCGGCGCGGCCGGGGTTTCCGGCGCGGCCTCAGTCGCCGGCGCGGCCGGCTGGCCGGGTGCCTCTGAGTCGGCGGGTCTGACGACGATCACGCCGCTCCCCCCAGCCTCGGACCGGGCCGTCGTTCCGGCTTCGACGTCGGCGACGGTGGGGTTCGTGGGCAGGTCCGCGCGGCCCTGCGGATCGCTCTGGGCCTCCCGGTCGGCTTCGGTGGGATAGCCGGCCGCCTCAGCGGGCGTGGCGTGCTGGCCGGCGTGGCCACCCATCAGCTCCCCGTACTTCAGGTCGAAGAGTGGCCGCTCCGATCGAATCGGCGGCAGCGCATCGAAGTTGTGCGGCGGCGGCGGGCTGGTCGTCGCCCACTCGAGCGTGAAGGCGTCCCAGGGATCATCGCCGGCGTCGCGAGGCTTGCGCAGGCTGATGAAGACGTTCCACAGGAAGGGCAGGATCGAGATCGCGATCATGAACGCGCCGATCGTCGACAGGACGTTCATGTCCTGCCAGCCGGCGGCAGGGGAGTAGTCCTGGATCCGGCGCGGCATGCCGTCCAGGCCGAGCAGGTGCATCGGGAAGAAGGCCAGCTGCGTCCCCAGGAAGTGTAGCGTGAAGTGGATCTTGCCGAAACCCTCGTCCAGCCTGACGCCGAAGATCTTCGGGAACCAGTAGTAGGTCGCGGCAAAGACGCCGAAGGCTGAGCCACCGAAGAGCACGTAGTGCAGGTGCGAGACGACCCAGTACGTGTCCTGGAGGTGGAAGTCCACCGGCGCGGCGGCGGCAAATGCGCCATCGAGCCCGCCGATCAGGAATGTGGCAAGGAAGCCGACCGCGAAGAGCATCGCGGTCGTGAACTGGAGCCGACCGCGCCACATTGTGGCGATCCAGTTGAACATCTTGACCCCGGTGGGCACCGAGATCAGGAACGTCGTGAAGGCAAAGAACGGCAGATAGACCGAGCCCGTCGTGAACATGTGGTGGGCCCAGACCCCGAAGCCGAGCGCGCCGATCGCCACGGTCGCCATCACGAAGGCGCGGTACCCGAACAGCGGCTTGCGGCTGAAAACCGGCAGCACCTCGCTGATGATCCCGAAGGCGGGCAGGATCATGATGTAGACCTCGGGGTGGCCGAAGAACCAGAAGACGTGCTGCCAGAGGATCGCGTTACCGCCCGCGGCCGGATTGAAGAAGCCGCCGCCGTAGTTCCGGTCGATGAAGAGCATGATCAGCGCGCTGGTCAGTACCGGCACCGCGAAGAGCAGCAACAGGCTCGTCACCAGCACGTTCCACACGAAGAGCGGCATCCGCATCAGCGTCATGCCCGGCGCCCGCAGCTTGAAGATCGTGGCGATGAAGTTGATTCCGCCCAGGATCGAGCTCGTGCCGTTGAGGATCAGCCCGACGATCCACAGGTCCTGGCCCGGGCCGACCTCCCGGGCCGACAGCGGCGCGTACGAGGTCCAGCCGGCCGCCGCGGCACCGCCGAGGAAGAAGCCGCTGAAGAGCAGGATGCCGCTCAGCGGGATCATCCAGAAGCTGAGCGCGTTGATCCGGGGGAAGGCCATGTCGGCCGCCCCGATCTGCAGCGGCACGATGTAGTTGCCGAAACCCGTCAGCATCGGCATGACGAAGAGGAAGATCATCGTCGTGCCGTGCATCGTGAAGACCTGGTTGTAGAGCCCGCTGGTGGGATCGAAGATCTGCGAGCCGGGCAGCGCCAGCTCGCTGCGGATGAAGAGCGCCAGGATGCCGGCCAGCAGGAAGAAGATGAAACTGCTGGTGATGTACAGGACGCCGATCTTCTTGTGGTCGGTCGTCGTCAGCCATTCGTAGACCCGCGAGCGCGGGTAGGGGATGGCGCGCGGCGTGAGGGCGGTTGTTGCCATGCTGCTCCTACCGGACCGTGAGTGTGCCCTGCATGTTCGGGTGGACGACGCAGTAGAACTCGTATTCGCCCGCTGCGAGCGGCGGAACTTCGTAACTGGCTTGCTGACCGGGGTCGGCGATGGGCGGAACGAAGTCGCCCTCAGGGGTCGCGCCCCGGATGGACACGTTGTGCGGGGCACTGGGATCTCGATTATCGAAGGCGATACTGAACGGTTGATCGGCCGGTGCCTCGGCCTGGTCGGCGGTGAACGCGCTCGCATTCTCGGCGGCGATCTCGACCGTCGCCCCGGTCTCTCCGTCGCCACCGTCGCCGCTCGGGCTCGGTGGGGGAGTCGCGTTCTCGCGCTCCTCGGCCTCCTGTTCGGCCTGTGTTTTCCAGGCGTCGTACTCGGACGGGGGCACGGCTCGGACCGTGAAGTTCATCGAGGCATGGGCGAGGCCGCAGAACTCGGCGCACTGCCCGGTGTAGGTCCCCGGCTGCTCGACCCGGACCTCGAAACGGTTGACCTGGCCCGGGATGACGTCCTTCTTGTAGAGGAACTGGGGCACGTAGAAGGCGTGGTTCACGTCACTGCCGTGCAGGCGGATCTGCACCAGTTGCCCTACCGGCAGGACCATCTCCGGCCCCTGCGCACCCTGACCGGTGAAGGAGAGCCCGCAGTCCTCGACGCGGGTGAAGCCGCCGGCGCTCCCGAATTCCTGCGGACAGTCGTAGCCGAAGCTCCACTGCCACTGGAAGCCGTACACGTCGACGGTCAGGTCCGGGTTCTCCGACTTCGCCTCGACGCGGTAGATCACCGTTGTCGAGGCCACGAACAGGAAGACGACGATGACGGCCGGGATGAGGGTCCAGATGAACTCCGCGATCCGGTTGCCGTGCGTCTGCGCGGGGAGCGTGTCGTCAAGCCGCCGGTAGCGCAGGACCGCCCACAGGATCAGGGCCTCCACGAAGATGAAGATCGCGGCGGCGATCCAGAAGACGATCGAGTAGAGGTTGTTGATGTCCCGGCCCTGCTCGGTGACCGGGGCCGGCGGGAAGAAGCCTGGAGGGGCAGCTTCGCCGGGGCTCAGAACCTGCCCGGGGAGGTCACCACTTTCATCCGGGCTGACCGAAGGGCTGGTGACCGGACTCGAGGCGGGGCTCCCCCGGGTCGAAGGCGACGCACTCTGCTCGCCGGCTGAGGGGCTTGGTTCGGCAGCTGACGGGCTGGGCTCGCCAGCTGAGGCGCTCGGCTCGACCGCCATCGTGGTGCCCGCGAGCAACAGCGCGAGCAGTGCGCTCATCGCGATACCGCCAAGTGCAGCGGCGGCGCGATGGCGGCGAGCCCGGACGCGCCGTGGGCGCGGCGGCAGGCCGAAGAGCGCGTGTTTCAAGCGCAGGAGCTCCATGGGGAGGCCGGGTCGGGACGGGCCATATCATACGGTCTCCATGCCTTCCCTCGTCCGTCTCGGACTGCTCATTGGAGGCGCCGCCGCGCTGCTCCAGAGAGGCGCGGACGAGGCTTTCGCACACGGCGCGGCGCCCGAGCCGCTGACGGTCGAGCGGGGCATCGGGGCCTGGTCCCTCGACCCCGTTGTGGTGATCGGGCTGGCTGTTGCCGTCGTCGCCTACCTGGGGGCCGTTCGGTCTGTTGACCGGGCCCATCCGTCGTCGCCAGTGCCCGCCCGTCGGCTGACTGCCTGGCTCGCAGGCCTGGTCGTCGTCGCGGTAGCGCTTACCTCGGCCGTTGAGGTCTACGCCACCACGCTCTTCAGCGTGCACATGGTCCAGCACCTGCTGTTGACCATGGTTGCGGCACCGTTGCTCGCGTTGGGAGCGCCGGTGACCCTGCTGCTTCGACTGGCGCCGACGCGCGTACGCCGGGGGCTCATCCTGCCGATCCTGCACTCGCGTCCTCTGCGCGCGCTCTCGTTCCCAGTTGTGAGCTGGCTCATTTTCGCCGGCGTGATGTGGGCGAGCCACTTCAGCCCGCTCTTCGATGCGGCGCTCGAGAGCCCACTCGTCCACCTGCTGGAGCACGCGCTCTTCCTGGGCAGCGGACTGCTGTTCTGGTGGCCGGCGGTCGGGGCCGACCCGAGCCCCTGGCGACTCAAGCCGGGCGCGCGCATCGGGTACCTGGCGCTGGGCATGCCCCAGAACACGTTCCTCGGCCTGGCGATCTACTCCGCACCCGGCGTCCTGTATCCGCATTACGCGACGATCGAGCGGGCCTGGGGCCTATCAGCGCTGGCCGATCAGCAGATCGCGGGCGGCCTCATGTGGGCGGCCGGAGACGTCCTTTTCCTCGTGCCGCTCGTGGCGGCCATTGCCGCCTGGCTCCGCGCCGAGGAAGCACGCGGCGCCCGCCTCGATGCCCAACTGGACGCTCAGCTGGCCCGGCGTCGCTAGAAGGGCAACGGCTTCCGGCCGGCTTTCGGCGCGGTTCATGTCAGTCATCGCGTGCGCGTACGGGAATCTCTGCTGATCGGGCACCCTCCGTCAGTCATGCGGTGACCGCATCGGAATCCCTGGTTTGTGGCCGGTTTCCTGTCACCGATGCGGTGCCCGCATGGGATCCAGCTCTTGGCCGTCTCGGCTGCCTCAAATGTCCCCTTGCTGGCCGGTTGGCCTGTCCGTCATGCGGTGACCGCATGGCCGGCAGCTGTTGAGGCTGCGGATGCCCTGTGGCGGTGACGGAAGACGGAGGCCGAGTTGACCGAGATGCGGCAGACGCATAGGTGACCAAAAAAATGGGTGGCCGGCTGCCTCGGCCCGCGGCTAGAAGACGACCGGCACCGCCACGTCCAGGATCATCACGGCGAAGAGACCGGCCAGGTAGGTCGTCGAATAGCGGTAGAGGCGGACGGCTCGCTGCTCCGTGCCTTCGCGCCACATGGCCACCGCCTGGTAGAGGAACCCGGCCCCGAGTGCCGCCGCTGCGACCAGGTAGATCAGCCCCATCTGCGCCACCGCGAAGAAGGCCAGGCTGAGCGCCACCATCAGCACCGAGTAGAGCGCGATCTGACGCGTGGTCTCGGGGATACCGCGGACCACCGGCAGCATCGGCACCCCGGCCGCCCGGTAGTCCTTCGCCAGGCGCAGCGAGAGCGCCCAGAAGTGAGGTGGCGTCCAGTAGAAGACGATCGCGAAGAGAAGCAGCGCCGGCAGCGTGATCTCCCCGGTGACCGCGGTCCAGCCGATGACCGGCGGCAGTGCCCCAGCCGCCCCCCCGATGACGATGTTCTGCGGTGTGTTCCGCTTCAGCAGCATCGTGTAGACGACGACATAGAACGCGATCGCCACCAGGGCGAGGAAGGCGCTGAGCACGTTGACCAGCAGCGCGAGCTCGGCGAACGCGACTACGCCCAGGGCCAGGCCGAAGAGCAGCGCATTCTCAGGATCGACCTGATGGGCCGGCAGCGGGCGCCGCCGCGTCCGCGACATGAGCTGGTCGATGTCCTGCTCGAGGTACTGGTTGATCGCGTTGGCAGACCCGGCTGCGAGGGCGCCCCCGAGCAGCGTCCAGAGGACGAGGTCCGGTCGGGGCAGGCCGCGCGCTGCCAGGAACATCGCCGGCACCGTCGTGACAAGCAGCAGCTCGATGATGCGCGGCTTCGTCAGGGCAATGTAGGCGCGGACGCGATCGCCGCGAGAGGCCGAGGCGGCGCTCAATGCGACGGCGGTCGTCCCCTCGCCGGGCGTGCCGGGCGACGGGGGCGACCCGGCCGACACACGTGCCGTCCGAGCCTCGAAGTAGGCGTAGAACGCCGCCGCTGCCAGCAGGCCCCAGATGGCGGCACCGAGTCCCAGGTGGAGGGCCACGGTCCACGGCGCCAGTGTCGTCAGGATCTGCAGCCCGCCGACGATGATCTGGGCCGCGTAAAGGGCGGCGGCGGTGGCGGTCAGCGCGAGGACGCCTGGACGCGCTCCCCGCGGCAGCAGGGACGATCGGCCTCGGCCGTCCCTCCAGGCGATCCAGGCGGTGACGATCACGATGACCCCGACAATCGCGGCTGCCAGCCGGTGCAGGACGTGCGCCACCTGGAGCTCGGCCAGCGGGGCCTCCGCGGAAAGGCGCGGCAGGAGCGAGCCGTCGAAGAGGGGCCAGTCGGGAAAGACGAGCGCGGCGCGAGCCGCCGTCACGTTCGAGCCGAAGAGGAGCAGCGCGTAGACGGCGCCGGCTGTGAGCGTCGCGAGCAAGGTGAAGCGCTGACTCCAACCCGCCCCGGTCAGCCTGGCCGGGTAGCGGCCGCGGGTCGCAAT
>JACDFU010000067.1 GCA_013815585.1 Chloroflexota bacterium | reverse complement strand
GCTGCGGCACCGAGGCGGCTGCCTAGCCGCCGGTGCGGGTGAAGACGCGCGGCGACCGATGCTTCCAGGCGGCCGGCATGACGGTGTCGATCGCGTCGTCGATCGTCACGATGCCCTCCAGCCGACCCTCGTCGTCGACGACTGGAACGGCCAGCAGGTTGTAGCGGGCCACGACCTGCGCGACCTCGTCCTGGTCGGCCAGCACCCCAACTGCGACCGGCTCGTCGTACATGAAGTCGCGCACGACGGCATCGGGCTGGGCGACGATTAGATCCCGGAGCGAGAGGACGCCGACGAGTCGTCCGTCGTCGTCCACGACGTAGACGTAGTAGATGGTCTCGGCGTCCGGCTCCAGCTCGCGAAGTCGCTCGATCGTCTGCGTGGCCGTGAGCGAGGCCGGGATGGCCACGAAGTCGGGGGTCATGATTCCGCCGGCCGAGTCTTCGGGATAGCTGAGTAGCTCGCGGACCTCTTCCGCCTCCTCCTGCTCCATGAGCGGCAGGATCTCGGCACGCGCCGCTTCCGACAGGTCGGCGATCAGGTCCGCCGCGTCGTCCGGCGACATCTCCTCCAGGATGTCGGCAGCGCGCTCCGGTTCCAGGTCCTCCAGGACCTCAACCTGTGTTTCGGGCTCCATCTCCTCGATGGCGTCGGCGGCTGCCTCATCGTCCAGCGAAGCGAGAATGCCCGCCCTGTCCCGCGGTGCAAGGTCGTCGATGATCGAGGCCAGGTCGGCGGGGTGAAGCTCCCGAAGGCCCTGGTGGGGGACCCGTAGCCGGATCGAGGCGATCGAGCTCTCCAGCGGGTCGACGTCCTCCCAGTCGATGTAGCGCTCGGGAACCGAGCGATTGAGGTTGCGGGCGAGGACGCGGAAGGGACCCTCGACTCCCAGGCGTCGGACCAACCCGGCGGCGCCGACGTCAACCGCGACAAGGCGCAGGCTGCCCTCGATCTCGTCGAGGCGGAGGTCGTTGACGCGAACCACCTTGCGCCCGTCGATGTCGACGATCTGCTTGTCCTGGAGGTCGGCGAAGAGCAGCAGCTCATTGGGGCGCTGGGTGAAGGCGCTGATGTCGATGGTGCGGGTGCTGAGCGTCGCCCCAGCCGAATCGAAGCGCTGGACTGCGGACCAGGGCAGGAAGATCTTGCGCCGGCCGGTGGACATGACGAGGCCCGTCACCGGCGGGTAGCGGTCGCCAAGGGCGACGATGAAATCGGCGACCTTGCCGATCGGCTCTCCCTGGCCGTCGCGCACCGGCCGGCCGATTGCCTGGCTCAGGTAGATCATCTGGCACCTCGCGGGCCGGCCGTCTCGCCCGCGGATGCGACGCTCAGGTGGAGCGCGCCCTAGGAAGCGAGGCTGGCCGGGGTGGAAGTGTCGGCGCGAACCGCGCCGTGGGTACTGGGTCCGCTGTCCACCGCGGGAGGGTTCCTCCGAGGCGTGGTCTGAGTGTCCGCGCGCTGCACCGAGTGACCGGCTGCGGGACCAGCGGAGTGTAGTCGGGCCGCGCGACGAGGGTCAATGACGCCTATCCTGTGGGGGCGTGACATCACCCGTCGAGGCGCTTCCCGGCCGGGACTCCGAGGACAGCTCCGAGAAGCTCACCGGTCGGATCTGGCTCGCGGTTGGCGGCCTCATGCTGGCGCTCGCATTCGCGTCGGTGGGGGTCGTCGCGACGGTCGGGCCAACGCCGCTGACGATCGCATCCTTCGTCCTGACCGCGGCGGCAGGCGCGGGCCTGCTTGTCCTTCGTCAGGCGCTTGCAGCCGAGCGAGTCCGGCGCCGAGCGAGCGAGGATAGCGCGACCCGCTTTCTCCAGGGCCTGTCCCGGTCGATGTCGCCTGACTCGGTCATCTCGGCAATCCTGGAGGAGCTGCGTCGCGCTGCCGGGGCCGACCATGTGGTGGCCGCGCGGCTGCGCCCCGGAGAGCGGCTGCTCGAGGCTACCCTCGTGGCGGGCAGCGTCCCGCCCTCCACCACGCTCCTTGCGGCGGACGTGCTCGATCCGCCTACCTGGGGGCTGCCGGCCTGGCTGGTGCGGGAGGACCGCGGTGCCGTTGGGGCAGGTGCCGCTGGGGGAGTCACCCCTGCGGGCGTCCCCGTGATGGCGTCTCCCGCGCCGCCGAGCCCGACGGCGGTCGATGCCACCGTGCGACCGAGCCCAGCCGATGCCGATGCCGGCTCCAGGGTCGCGGCCGAACGTGCCCGGGCTGGCGTCGCAACCCTGGAACGAGCCGAGCGGCGATGGGATGGGGTCACGCCCGTGGGGGCAGCTGCTCCCTCCCCCGAGGAGCTGGCCGAGCGGATCGGCCGGCGCGTGCGATCGGCGTACGGCCTGCAGCACACGCTCGCGGCGCCATTGACTTCGGCCAGCGGCGTGATCGGCGCACTGGTGCTTTCGCGGCGCCGAGCCGAGCCATGGGGTGCGGAGAGTCGGCGCATCCTCGAGTGGGCAGGGGAGGAAGTGTCAGCGGCGCTTCAGCGGGCCTATGCCCACCAGGCGGCCGAGACGCGGGCCAGCATCGATGCCCTGACCGGCCTGCCGAACCGGCGCTATCTCGACGAGCTCACGTCCGTGCTCTCCCGGCGGCGACGCGCAGGCGACGCCATCGGCGCCCTCATGATCGATATCGACCACTTCAAGAAGCTCAATGACCGCTATGGGCACGCCACCGGGGACGTGGTCCTTCGCGCCGTCGCGGACGCCATCGCTGCCACCATCCGGACGGCCGACATCCCGGCTCGCTACGGCGGTGAGGAGTTCGTGGTCATCCTCCGCCACGCGAGTCGAGCCCAGGCAATCGAGGTCGCGGAACGGGTGCGCAACGCGATTGCCTCACTGTCGCCGCGCATGCTGGGGATCGCGGCACCCGTGAGCGTCTCCGTGGGCGTTGCCGTGGCCGAGGGTTTGGCCCACGGCCGCCGCGCTGGAGATGCGCCAGGAACCGGAGATGCGCCACGTACCGGATATGCGCCCCGCGCCGGAGATGGGCCACGTACCGGAGATGCCCCACGTACCGGAGATGGGCCACGTACCGGCGAAGGGCCACGTACCGGCGAAGGGTCTTCAGCTGGCGGAACGCGAGGCGCGGGGGGTCGGCCCGCGGATGCCGGACCTGAGCTGCCGGCAGAGCCGCTCGAGCGGATCATCGAGCGCGCCGACCGAGCCCTGTACGACGCCAAGCGCCGAGGCCGCGACCGGGTCGTCGTCAGCTAGCTGAACATCACTAACCGGTCAACCGGAGAGCCGGGGCAACACCCAGCGCTCTGAGCTGCCGACGCGCCTGGCTGGCGCCGGCCGACCCACGATTAGCGAGTTAGCGGCCCATCTGCGAGGGCGTCATCGTCTGCTGTTTAGCTTGCGGGTAACCGGACGCTCAAGCGCCACGACCGTGCCACCAGCGTTCACCGGCAAACATGAGCAGGTTGGAAGGCGGCTTCCGGGCGATTAGGGTCGTGGGCAGGCTGGATCCGAGGGACCTAATTAGGGACTAGCCCGCCAAGTAATCATGGAACGATGAACGCCGAGGGGTTGCCCCGTGCAACACCGGCTGCTGGCACCGGCGCGTGCGCCCCGGCACCGGCGCGTGGGCCCTGGGATGCGGCAGACTCTCCACCGTGCAGAAACCAGTCGAGGATCTGACGGAGGAAGCGGAGGGCCCGGGGGACCACCCGGCGGCCGACCACGTTCCGGTCGATCCCGACGACCCGCCCTATGAGAGTCGTCCCCGCGCATCGCGCGGCGACGACGTGCCGCTGCTCAGCAATGGCGAGCTGGCTCGAATCTTCTACGAGATCGGCGACATGATGGAGCTCAAGGGCGAGCTCCCCTTCAAGGCGCTCGCCTACCGCCGTGCGGCGGATGCCATCGCGCACAGCCCGTTCGAGGTCAGCTCGGCCTATCGCGAGGGCAGCCCGCGCGCGCTTGCCGGAGTGGGCAAAGCGATCGGCGAGAAGCTTGCCGAGCTCTCGGACACCGGGCGGCTCCGCTATTACGAGCACCTGCTGCGCGACTTCCCACCCAGCCTGGTCGCGCTACTGGAGGTGCCCGGGCTGGGCCCCCGAACGGTCAAGGATCTGCACGATCGGCTGGGAATTACCAGCATCCAGCAGCTGGAGGCGGCCGCCCGGGGCGGCAAGCTGCGCGAGCTCAAGGGCATGAGCAAGAAGACCGAGGAGCGGATCCTTGCCGGGCTCGAGACACTCGGCCAGCGATCGGTGCGCATGCGCCTGGGTGAAGCGGCGGAGATCATCAGGCGGACGAGCAACGTCCTGGAGGGGACCCCCGGCCTGCGTTCCATTACGCCGGCTGGGTCCTTCCGCCGCCGGCGAGAGACCATCGGCGACATCGACCTGCTGGCCGAGACCGACGACCCCAAGGCGCTGATCGAGCGCTTCACCGGCTTGCCGTCGGTCGGTCGGGTCGTCGCCCGCGGCGGGCACAAGGCGGTCATCGAGCTGCTGCGCGGCCCCCAGGTGGACCTCATGGTCATGCCCCCCGGCCGCGCCGGCACATACGGGATCCACTTCACGGGCTCTGCCGCGCACAACGTGCGGCTGCGGGAGATGGCCCGGGACCGGGGCTGGAGCTTGTCGGAGTATGGCTTCGTCCGGATCGGAGAGGACGGCAAGCCGCTCGATGGGGCTGACGCCGAGCTGCGCACCTTCGCCACCGAGGAGGAGGCCTATGCCTTCCTCGGCCTGCCCTTCATCCCCCCGGAGCTCCGCGAGGACCGCGGCGAGATCGAGGCCGCCCTCAGCGGTCGCCTCCCGCGCCTGGTCGAACGCAAGGATCTCCAGGGCGACTGCCACACCCATTCGAACTGGTCGGACGGTCACGTCTCGATCGAGCGCATGGCACAGACCGGGCGAGCCCGCGGCTACAACTACCAGGTACTCACCGACCATTCGTGGAGCCTGGCCATCGCGAATGGGCTCAACGTCGAGCGCGTCGAGCAGCAGCGTGCCGAGATCGCTGCCCTCAACGCGCAGTTCGCCAGGGAGGAGGAGGCTGGTCGACTGCCCGAAGGCGCCCATCCCGATGGATTCCGCCTGCTCCACGGCTGCGAGATGGAGATTCGAACCGACGGCAAGCTCGACTACGAGGACGAGCTGCTGGCCCGCTTCGACGTGGTCGTCGCCAGCCTTCACGTTGGCCGGAGGCAGCCCCGGGACCAGCTCACGCGCCGCACCCTCACAGCCATGCGGAGCCCCCACGTCGACATCCTCGCCCACCCGTCCGGGCGCAAGATCGGCATTCGCGACGATCTCGACCTCGACTGGGAACTCGTCTATTCGGAGGCTGCGCGCACCGGCACCCTCCTGGAGATCAACGGTTCTGATGAGCGGCTTGATCTGGACGATCGGCGTGCCCGGGCGGCCAAGGACGCCGGCTGCCGCCTGGTGATCGACTCGGATGCCCACTACCTGGGCGAGTTCGACAACATCGATTGGGGCGTCTCGCTGGCGCGCCGGGCCTGGCTGGAGCCGGGGGACGTCGCCAACACGCTGCCCCGCGCTGCGTTCCTCGACTGGGTGGCAGGCAAGCCAGCGCGCGTCTGACCGTGCGCGTGTGCGGCGGGCATCTGAAGGCGGGCATCTGAAGGCGGGCATCTGAAGGCGGGCATCTGACCCGCGCCGCGGTCCATAGACTCTGACCCGCGCCGCGGTCCGTAGACTTGACTCGTGCGCACGGAGCGGCCGCGGCTCTTCAACCTCGTCATGCTCGTGACCCTCTCGGCAGGGCTCCTCGGCCTGCTGAACGGCGCCGCGTTCTGGGCAGGAGCCGTGCTGCTGGTGGCAGTCACGGCCTTCGGGTCGCTGTCCTTCCTGGCGACCCTCGATCCCCGCGGCGTCCCGGTCGAGTCGCTCGCGACCCCGGCCGCTGCCGCCCTATCCGTCATGGGCGTCACGCACATCGCTGGTCCGGGTCTGCTGGGAATGGCGCTCCTCGTCCCCGGAGCCCTGCTCGTGGCGTCGACCCTCGAGGTGGAGACCGGACTGGTGGGCTCTGCGAGCGAGGCCCACGCCCGTCGCCGGGGTCAGCTGGTTCCCCTCATGGTGCTCCTCGCCTTTCTGGCCTTCACCACCGTCTATAGCGTGGTCTACGGAGCACTCGACGATAAGGCAGGCACGTCCGGCCCGGCTTCGCTCAGCCTCGATGAGGGTCGGCTGCTCCTGCTGGTCGGGATCGACGCGCTGGTCGCGTTCGCCCTGGGCTACCGGCTGGCGGGTGCTCGATCAGCGTCCGTTCTGGGTGCCGCGCGCGCGGGCGGAACGTTCGCCGTGGTCATCGGCGTGGCGGCTGCACTCACTCGCGCGATTGCGCTTCCGCGGATCCTCGGGCCTGCCCTGCTCGCGGCGGTCTTCTACCTGTGGAGCGCCTACCGCTCGGCGTCGGGCGTGGAGCGGCGCTCGGCGGCCTGGCTGTGGGAATACGCGGTGCTCGCCGGGGCGGCCGCGCTCGCGGTTGCCTGGAATCTGCTCCTGCGCTGAGCCTCCCGCATCCGTGTTCCGGGCAGTCCCGGCAGCGGGTGGTACCATGCATCGGCCCGATTTTCACGCCCCCGTGCGGCGTCGCCCTGCGAGCCTCACCGCGTCGCGGCGCGCCGCTCACCTCCACTGAAGGTGTCATGAGCTTCAACACGGAACTTGCCGAGGGCGCGAGCCCGGCCATCAACGCGACACGCGTCAAGCGCCAGCTCCGCGAGCAGGCCATCGCCGCCGCTACGGACGCCAACTGGACAGAGGCCGTGGAGATCAACCGGCGACTGCTCGAGATGGGACCTGAGAGTGATGCCGAGAACCGGTTGGCCAAGGCACTCTGGGAGCTTGGAGAGCTCGGCGAGGCGCGCGTCCACTATCAGGCGGCGCTCGCACTCGATCCCACCAATCGCATCGCCGAGCGCAACATCGATCGGCTGCGGGTTCTCCTGGTGGAGGCGGGGGAAAAGACCGTGCCGGCCGCCCAGGGCAGCAAGGCACCGGTCACCATCTTCGTCGAGGAAACCGGCAAGACGGGCTTCGCCGGGCTGTATGACCTGCCCAACCCCAAGCAGCTGGCCCAGGTGAACCCGGGCGACCTGGTGGAGCTTCTGCCCGAGGGCCCGCGCCTCCGCGCCCGATCCAATGGTGTAGAGATCGGTTCCGTGGACCCGCGCGCGGCCGCCCGTCTCCTGAAGCTCATCGCGGACGGCAACAAGTACGCCGCGGGTGTCACCAGCCTGGGGGACAAGGACGTCCGAATCATCATCCGCGAGACCTACCAGGATCCCCGCAACTACGGCAAGGTCTCCTTCCCGACCGCGGCCAAGGTCACCGACCTTCGGCCGTACACCAAGGGCACACTCGTGCGAGAGGAGATCGAGCTCGACGAGGAGCTGGAGCTCGACGAGGATGACGACGAGGTCGAGGACATCGGGCGGGTCGTGCCGGCCGAGGTCACCGACGACGCGGCCTTCGTCGAGGAACCCGAAGAGCTCGACGAGAGCTGACGCGCACCGGGCACCGCCCGGGCGGGAAGCGGGACACGCTCGCTAGACTCACGCTCACGATGGTCGAGCCCCTCTCGTCGGTGATCCGTCCCGAGTCAGGCCCATCGCTGCCTGCGCTGGCTCGACTGGCCCGGCCGGCGCCCCAGAATCTCATCGCAGCAGAGCTCGAGTCGCGTTCGTCGCCCGGCGACATCGTGGTCGACCTCTTCGGCCGCGGCGGTTGGGTGTCGCGTGCCGCCGTCAACCGGCTCAGGCGCGCCTACGTCTTCGAGTCCAGTGCTCTCACCCGGCTCCTCGCCGAGCTCGTGATGCGGCCGCCGGACATCCGCCACTTCGACGCCGCGGTCAATGCCATGGCCGTTCAGCCACGCGGCGAGGTGGGGTTGCGCCAGGCAATCCAGGACATGTACGCGACGCGCTGCCCCACCTGCGGGAGGAGCGTCGTCGCGGACGAGTTCATCTGGGACGGCGACGCTCCGGCACCCTTCCGCAAGGTGTATCGATGTCTCGTCTGCCGCGATCAGCAGGGCGGGGCAGAGCAGCGCAGCGCTCCCACTGACGAGGAAGACACGGAGCGCCTCTCCCGGCTGGAGTCGGCCGACTCGGCACGGGAAGCGCTCCGATCCCGCTTTCCGGTGCTGGACGGCCACGAGGAGTTACCCGACCAGCTGCTCGGGCTCTACACACCCCGCAATCTGGTGTCGATGGAGGCGATCCTCGCGCGCCTGGAGCAGGACCTGCGGGCTGCGCCGATCGAGGCGGCGTTGCGCCTTGGTCTCCTGCATGTCGTGCTCCCTGCCAGCCGGCTGAACAGCTATCCCGGCCGCGTGGCCGGACTCCGCATCGTCAACGCCTCGGTCCGGGGGCCGGGCGAACGCCAGTGGCGCGAAGCCAACCTGTGGCGCCTCTTCGAGGACGGCTGCCGCATCGTTCGGAGCTTCATCCAGCGCCTGGAGGGATCCGGGACCGCCGGGATGCAGGCGCGCCTGGGGGACGATCTCCTGTCGCTGGCCGACGGAACCTGCAACGTGGTCCTTCGGCGGGGCAGTGCTGCGCTTCGCACGAACGCGCCGAGCGCACTGGGGCACAAGGGCGACATACCGGCCGATCTCGGCGGCCTCGGCTCACTCGAACGCGGTGGCGTGCTGGGATCTCACCTGGCGGACCTGGGCGGGGAGGCCCCCCGCTCCCGCGTCCGGCTCGTGCTGACACAGCCACCGCCGCGCTGGACGAACGAAAACCTTTCGTTTGCCTATCTCGGCACATCAGTGGTGCTCGGTCGCGACGCGGCCACGAGTCTCCCGCTGGAGGGGCTCTTCGGCCCGGCGCCGCGCAGCGAGTGGGGTTGGGAGGCGGCCGCGCTGCGGCGCTCGCTCGATGCAGTTGCTCCCATCCTCGCGCCGGACGCACGCGCCGTGGTGATGCTCGAGCCGACCGGGCCCGAAGGGCTCGTTGCCGGCGCTCTGGGTGGTGTTGGCGCTGGCTATCGCCTCGTCGCGGCCCTGCTGGCCGAGGCGGGGGATGCGATCGGCGGCACGCTCGAGTTCCAGCCGCCGGGCGGTCCGGGACCCAATGCGCCGCGCACGCGAGCCAACCTCCCACTGGGCGGGGCGTCCCACTCGGAGGCTGGGCCCTTTCAGCTGACGGCAGTCGAGCGAGCCGTCAGCGAGATCTGCGTCTCCATCCTCCAGGAGCGCGGTGAGCCGGCTCGCTTCGAGCGACTGCTCGGCGAGATTCTGGTCGGGCTGGATCGCGCCGGGCATCTGCGCCGCCTCGTCAGCACGCGGACCTATAGCGAGAGCGAGGCGCGCTCCGAGCAGGCCGCCGAGGCTGTCGGCCTCCTGGACGCTCCGATGCACCAGACCGTCGAGCGTCGCAACCAGCTCGACAATGTGCGTCTGGACGACCCGCGGGACCGGCGGCGCCACCGCCCGGGGGAGCGCGAGGGCAGGTGGCCCGCCGCCGACGCCGGCCTTGATGCCGACGCCGGCCTTGATGCGGAGGCCGGGCTTGATCCGGAGGCCGGGGTTGATCCCCAGGCGGAGCTCGATGCGGAACCGGCCGGACTCGACGCGGAGGAGGCGAAGCAGCGTCTGAAGGCCCGGCCCCGGCGCAGCGCCGACCACGTGAATCTGCTGCTCGAGCTGGTCGTCGGCGAGCTCCGGCGTCCGAAGCACCCGCGCCTCCAGGAGCTCGAGCCCGGCCGATGGTGGCTGCGTCATCGCGATGACATCGCCGCGGCGCAGCTGCCCCTCTCTGATCGCGTGGAATGGGCGGTCTTCAGCCTGCTCTCCACCGGCGGCCGGATGAATGAGGCAGCCTTCTTCGACCGGGTCGCTGCCATGTTCAAGGGCCACGACATCCCTGATGAGGCACTCGTCCGCGCCTGCCTGGACAGTTACCGCAGCCTGGCCTCCACCCCTGAGGCGCTGCTCACCAACGACGAGCTGACGGAGCGCTACGCCGAGCACAGTGAGATGGTCGGATTGCTGACCGAGTACGGCCACCGCCTGGGCATGAGGGTCTGGATCAGCGGCCACGAGCAGCGCCGCCGGTGGAAGGGCGCGCCGGTCGGAATGCTCCTCTCCGAGGCCGAGCGGCGAGCGTACCTGCCGCTGGTGGCGCGCGGCGCCGTCGAGGTGCTCGAATCGATGGACTGCATCTGGTACGTGCGCGGAAGGGCCACCTTCCTTTTCGAGGTGGAATGGACCGCCATCCTCGGCGAGCCGCTCCTGCGGCGAGGGCCGCAGATCCCGGCCGACTCCACGCTTGTCCGCTTCCTGGTGATCCCGCCCGAGCGAACGGAGCTCGTGCGCTTCAAGCTCGATCGCTCACCGCTCCTGCGCGAGGCGCTCGAAGAAGGCAACTGGCACATCCTCAAGTGGGACCACGTTCGAAGCCTGGCCTACAGCGAGCAGGCAAGCCTTGAGCGCATGCAGCCCTACCTTGGTCTCGATCCGGAGATCGAGCACCAGAGAGAGCAGCAGATGCCGCTGTTCGAGGGATGAGCCGGTTGGAGCCGTCCCCCGCCGCGGGTTGCGCCGTCGCGCCGCTAGCGGGTCAGCGAATGCAGCTCGGCGATCAGCCGGTCGATCTCGTCGGCCGTGTTGTAGTGGACCAGCCCCACGCGCACCATGCCGCCGGAGTCGGCCAGCCCAAGGGTCCGGATCAGCTCCCACGCGTAGTAGTCGCCGTGCCAGGTCGCGATGCCCCGTGAACCAAGGAATGTAGCGACCGCCTCCGGAGTGTGACCGGCGAGCGTGAAGGCGAGGGTGGGGCAGCGCTCGGCGAGACGAGCCGGATCGACGATCCCGCGAAGGTTCAGGCCCGGCACCTGCTGAAGCCCCTCGATCAGTCGAGGCAGCAGCGACAGCTCGTAGGCGCGGATGCGCTCCATGGCCTGCCGCAGCCGGACCCGCCGATTGCTGCCCTCGCCGGGCAGCGGGTCGCCCGGTTCGTCCAGGACCGCGCCGTCCGTCCGGCCCAGCCATGCCAGGTAGCGAAAGGCCCCCACCAGTCCTGCAGCGGCCTCGTGTGACTGGGTCCCCGTCTCGAACCGGGATGGGAGCTCGTCACCGGCGGGACGCACCTTGTAGGCGGGCAGCTCCTCGAGCAGCTCCCGACGCCCCCATAGAAGGCCCATGTGCGGGCCGAAGAACTTGTACGCGGAGCAAACGAGATAGTCCGCGCCGAGGGCAGCCACGTCGATCGGCAGGTGGGGGGCCGCGTGGACGGCATCGACCCACAACCGCGCGCCGACCGAGTGCACCATCTCCGCGATCTGCGAAACGGGATTGATCGTGCCCACGGCATTGGAAGCCAGGCCGACGGCCACGAGCCGCGTGCGGGGCCCAAGAACGTGCCCCAGGCCATCGAGGTCGAGCGTGCAGTCCTCCGCTCGGATCTCGACCCAGCGGATGACCGCCCCGCGCTCCTCCTGAAGGGCCAGCCAGGGAGCCACGTTCGCGTCGTGGTCGAGCCTGGTGACGACGATCTCATCCCCTGGGCGCAGGGTTCGTCCGATCGCCCGGGAGGCCGCGAACGTGAGTGTCGTCATGTTGAGGCCGAAGCAGATCTCGGCCGGATCCGCCGCGCCCAGGAAGTCAGCCGCCGCGGCGTGCGCCTCGTCCAGGATTGCCTCCGTCTCGAGGCTGGTGGCGAAGGGGCCGTGAGTGTTGGCGTTGGAGGTGCCCAGGTAGGCGGACATCGCGTCGATGCAGGCATCGGCGGCCTGGGTCCCGCCCGGCCCATCGAAGTAGACGAGCGGCTGCCCGTCCACCTCCCGGCGCAGGGAGCGGAAGTGGCGGCGCGCCGCGGCCACGTTCAGCGGTTGCTCAGTCGTGATCACGGGACCGCAGTCTAGCCGCCGGATCTGGTCGGCCGCCGGCCACGCGGAGCCGTGGCTCCGGCCACGCGGAGCCGTGGCTCAGGTCCGCGGTCGCCTTGGCCCCGTTCGCAGAGTCGCCTACACTTGCCGCCAGTCGCGCAGGGCGATTCGTGCGAAACAGCCGGTTTGCCTGCGAAATTCGTAGGTCGGGGCCATTGGAGCCGCTCCCGACGAGTGCAGCGAGGGAGGCGTCATGGCCATCAGGATCGCCCCGGCGGCGCCGTCTCGAGAGCAGCAGAGCCGGATGTATGAGCGGGCGACGCGCGTGCTCCCTGGCGGCACCGACTCGAACTTCCGGGCCTGGGGCCATCGGACCATCTACGTCGATCGCGGGCAGGGCGGCCACGTGTGGGACATCGACGGGAATGAGTTCGTCGACCTCCGCATGGGCTATGGACCGGTGGTGCTCGGTCACGGCGATCCGCGCGTGGACGACTACGTCAATGAGCGAATGCGGCGGGGGGTGAGCTTCTCGCTGACCAGCGAGGACGAGGTGCGCGCGGCCGAGCTGATCTGCGAGCTGACGTTCTGTGAGATGGCCCGGCTGACCGTCTCCGGGACGGAGGCGACGATGCATGCCATCAGGGTCGCCCGCGGGTTCACCGGCCGCGACAAGATCATCAAGTTCGAGGGCCAGTACCACGGTGTTCATGACTACGCGTTGATCAGCGTGCTGCCGACCGACGTGACGGAGCTCGGGGACCGCGAGAACCCCGTGCGCCTCGCCTGGGGCAGGGGGATCCCCAAGGCGATCACCGAGACGGTCATCCCCGTCCCCTACAACGACCTCGGCACACTCCGCCGGGTGTTCGAGCGCGAGGGGGACGAGATCGCCGCCGTGCTCATCGAGCCGGTGCTGGGCAACGCTCAGGGGATCCTGCCCCGGCCGGGGTTCCTCGAGGGCGTGCGCGAGATGACGCGCGAGTTCGGGGCGCTGCTGATCTTCGACGAGGTCAAGACCGGTTTCCGCTTCGCCCGCGGTGGCGCTGCCGAGTTCTTCGGGATCACGCCGGATCTCGCGACGTATGCCAAGGCGATGGGCAACGGCTACCCGGCGGCGGCCTTTGGCGGCCGAAGGGACGTGATGAGCATGCTGCCCGAACACGTCAGCCACGGGGGGACGTACGCGGGCAATCGCGTGGCGGCCGCGGCAGCGGTGCAGGTGCTCACGATCCTGCGCGACACGGACGCGCTGGGCACCATCCGAACCACCGGCGAGCGGGTCCAGGCAGGCGTCGAGCAGATCCTGGCGCGTCGCGGGCTCGCCCACGTCTTCACGGGACACCCGTCGATGTTCGGCGTCATGTTCACCAGCGAGCTGCCGAGCGACTATCGCGGTTGGGCGGACACCGACCACGAGCTCTACGACGCGGTGGCCGCCGGCATGATCGTTCGCGGCGCGATGCCGGAGCCAGACTCCCGGGAGCCCTGGTTCATGTGCGAGGCACACGCTCAGGGCGACGACGTCGACCGCATCGTCTCGATCTTCGACGAGGCACTCGACGCAGCCCTCGAGGAGCGCGCCCAGGCCGCCGCCGAATCGTTGCCGGCCCGCCCAGACCCCAGGGCTTCAGCGGGGTAGCCCGGGTGGCGCTGGTCCCATTCCGTGGGCCACGCACCACCGAGGGCCGAACGGCCGCGAGCGACCGCGGAGCCGCCCCGCCCCGAACGGCCCGCGCCTTCGGCCAGCGACCTGGTCGGCCCGCGCCTTTGGCCAGCACCCTCGGCCGGCCCCCAGGCCGGTCGACGCCCTGGCGCAGGACCGCTTGTCCTGTTGGCAGGGACGGTCATCGCGTGGTGTTTAACTGGGGGCCAGCCTGGCGCTCAAGCCGGAGCGACCAATCGTCGAAGAGGCCTCGGGAAACATGAGCGGCTTCAATGGCCGGCTCTCGGACGATTAGGTTCCTGCCCGTTTGATCGCTCGCAGCTAATCGACTGCCAAGCGGCCCAGGTAATCATGGAACGATGAAGCCGCGAGCCAGGCGACCGGCGCTAGCGTTGGAGGCGGAGGCCGTCAACCGTCAGCAGCTGGGTCGGCTGGGGGCTGAGGTCCGACTGTCCCGGAAACGGCGGCGGCTCACACAAGCATCACTCGGTCGTCGCGCCGGAGTCGCACAGATGACGGTCAGTCGCTTGGAGCGCGGACACGGCGGCGGCCTGTCGCTCGACACATGGCAGCGGGTCGCGCTGGCACTAGGTCTG
>JACDFU010000066.1 GCA_013815585.1 Chloroflexota bacterium | reverse complement strand
GTCGACAGCCATGGCGTCGACCCCCTCCACCAACCTCGCTTCGGCCAGGTTCGCGGCTGGGACGGCCACCCGCCGCAGACCGGCACGGGCGAGCGTCGCGACCATCGGCAACACGCCGGCGACGGGCTGCACCTCGCCGCCCAGGGACAGCTCACCGAGAAATGCCGAGGGGCCGCCGCCGACACGGATCTGCCCTGACGCCACCAGAATCCCCAGGGCGATACCGAGATCGTAGGCCGCCCCCCGCTTGGGACGATCCGCCGGCGCCAGGTTGACCGTGATGCGGCTGGCCGGATATTCGAACCCGCTGTTGCGGATCGCCGACCGCACCCGCTCGCGTGCCTCCGACAGGGCGGTGTCCGGCAGGCCGACGATGTGGCAGATGGGCAGCCCGGGCGCCACATCCACCTCCACGCGGATGAGCTCGCCGCGAAGGCCGTTCACGACCGCTGTCAGGAGTGTCGCCAGCACGCCGGAACTCTACGCAGGGCGCATTTGCCGGGACTCTACGGCCCCTTGTCCCTGCCTTCGCGGCGCCTTGCGGCGGGCGGCGCCTGACTGGGCGCAGCGCCTACTCGATCAGACCGCTCGAGCTCTTACTCGACGAGGCCGTAGTCGGTCAGTTTGGCGTAGAAGCCGGCCTGATAGAGGAAGGTGAACCGGGTATTGCCACGGAGGTGCAGATCCCAGCTGACGAACTGGAGCCTCACGGCCAGGTCGCCGCCGCTACCGCTTGGAGCGCCTTTCATGAGGACCGCGGCTGATGGCGCGTAGAGCGTCCCACTCAGGTCGACGATGCCGCCGCCACCCAGTGAAATCGTCGGTTGCGCGTACGAGTTGCTAGGCACGGGCGCCCGGTCCTGGAACAGGAGCAGGTTGCGGTACTGATCGAAGGGCGCCACACCGCCGAACAGAAGATCCGCAGCCGGTTGGTAGGCACGGAGCATGACCTTCGCGCCGGCGTTGATATCGATCGGCCCCATTGCGGCCGAGGGCCCGCTGCCCGTCCGGCTCGTGTTGTAGATCAGCACCCCGCAGGTCGCCTCCGGGCAGTCCGTGGACCACGTTCCCGTCGCGGTCGTGGTCAGACCGACGGGAATGGAATAGACGCTCGACTGTCCGCCGACCCTCAAGCCTCCGCCCTCCATCACGTACACCCCCGGAAGGAAAAATGCCTTCGCGTCGCTCTTAAGCTCAATGCCCCCCTGATAGCGTCCCGGGGTGAGCACGACCACGCCGCCGTTCTGCACCAGGGCACTGGTCCTGACTACTGGTAGCGTGGCAACCGGCACGGCCGGCAGGTCCTTCAACGGATCGCTGGCACTGGGCTGGAGGTTGACGGGCGCCGGGGTGATGTTCAGCGGACCGGCCGGCCGGTATTCGCCGACGACTCTCACGGTGGCATCACTGTTGAGCGTGACGCTGGAGGCCGTTCCGTTCGTGGCAAACGCGCCACCGTCGCTCTCGCGACAGGCTGAGTTGACCTGAACGTCGCCCTCGATCACGACGGTCGGGCCGCCCGAGAGGAGAAAGGATGGGCAGCCATCTCGACCGTTCGGCCAGCTCAAATTGCTGGGGTTGAGCAGCACGATCGAGTGGGCTTTCTGCCGGACGCTGCCATTGATCGCGGCGCTGACCGTGTTCACGTCGAAGACGTCGGAGGTGATCACGCGAGCGAAGAAGGTGGGCGCAGTCTCGGTCAGCTGGACGCGGACGACCGTGTTGTTCCAGCCCGACGGACAGCTCACAGCAACGGTCGACACGTCGTGGCCGGGCAGATTTGCCGCCACGCTGTTGCGCGCGGCCGCCACGAGTGCGGCCCGGGGGGCTCCTGGCGGCGGACCGGCCGTCGCGCTGCAGCCAGCATTTGGGCCCTCTGTCTGGATGAGATTCGCTGCTGCAAGCGCCGCGGCGTCGCCCGCGTCCTGGAGCTGGCGGCGGAAAACAAGGGCATGAGCACCGTCGAACAGGAGGGCCGCAAGGGCAATGATTGCCGTGAGCGCGACTGCGAAGAAGGGCAGGATCTGTCCAGGCTGCCGCCGCCGCGTCGCGCCGCTCATCAGTGGTTCACCAGCATGGTGGCGCTGCCTTCGGCGTTGAAGTTGCCGATCCCGAGGAAGCTCCCCGTGATGAGCGTAATGGTGCTCGTGACCCGCACCGTGATCGGCGTGCCACGCGTGTTGACGGCAGCATCGACGTCACCGGCGCAGTCCTCGCCATAGCAGACCGTCACCGTCGTTCCAGTGCCGCCCGCGACTGCATGTTGCAGGGCCGTCTCCCGAATGCCCTGCTTGGAGGGGCTCGGATAGGGGCAACTGGAGCTGGGTGAGGGGATGACGGCGTCCGGGCCGGGAGGGCCGACGGGGCAGGGTGTCAAGGCGGAACCACCCCGAACGATCGCGTAGCGAGCGCCCTCTCGGGCTGCCTGGGCGAGGCTGTTGTTCGCCCAGACGACCCGTCCGAGATCGAAGATTCCGAAGAGCATCGCCAGAAAGATGGGAATGACGATCGTGAACTCGACCAAAGACTGTCCCCGTTCACCATGACCCGGAGCATTCATCGGTTCTGGACCACGCTGTACGACTCGGTCACCGTGATCGTCCAGACGCCGCCCTCGGTCAGGATGGGGTAGTCGAAGAGCGTCTCGAACGGCAGCGTGGAGCGGACCGTGACGTTACCGATCGGGTTCGAGGCGGACGCTCCGGCAGCCGTCGTGCTCCGGCTGAACGAGACGATCGCAACGCCCGGCTGGGTGCAGTTGGTCGGGCTGCCCTGGAAGCCCGGCAGCTCGCTGGTCTGGCTGCAAACGGCCGCTTCGGCTTCGTCGGCAGCCATTGTGGCGTCCTGCGAGCGAGTCGCCACGAACTCGGCCGCGTCCCGCGTCGCTCCCTGGAGGGTGATCCAGGCCTGGTACACGCGCGCCACGTCGAGGGTCATCCCGACGAGCGCGAGCATGAGCGGCACGATCAGTGCGAACTCGACGATGGACTGGCCTCGGGTCGCCTCGCGAGAAGCGCCGGTGGTCTGTCCAGGCCGCGACGGCGGAGCGCGGTGGGGAAGAAAGGGGCTGCGTGTCACAGCCAGAAACGCTAGCCGCTCTACCCCATTAGTCCTACCGGCCCAGAAGTACGGCCCCTGCAGGACGAAGCGGTGGTGCCAGCGCTCACCACCCCGGAGGGCGGCGAGCCCAGAACCGGGCCAGGGGCCTGATCAGCTGGTGGCGTGGGCGAACTGCAGCGCGTCGGCCGGGGCCTTCGAACCTCGGTCCACCGCGCGGGCGAAGTCCAGCACCGAGCGCCCGAGCAGCGAGTCGGCCTTGGTGAACATGAAGGGAGCGCCGCTGTTGAGGGCGCTGATCGCACCGCGGTACTCGTTCACGATCTGATGATCGATGCGCCGCTTGAGTGCGCTCTCTGCGTTCTTCACGTTGATGCCGGTGAAGGCGTTTGAGCGGTTGAGCACCAGCTGGAGCTTGCCGCTCTCGAAGGCAAGCTGGGACATCGTTTCGAGCACGAGCCGCACGTTCTTCAGGCAGGAGAGGTCGGCGGTCATGACCACGAACAGCGCATCAGCCGAGCTGATCACATCGAGGTTCGTCTCGTCGAGGCGCTTGTCGATGTCGATCAGGATGTAGTCGTACATCGAACGGAGCTGGTCGATGATCTGGACCATGTGGTGCTGCTCCGAGCTGACCAGCTCGGCGGTCTCCGGGGACGGCGGAGCAAGCAGCAGATCGACGCCGGAGTCGTGCTTGACGATGACGTTGCGGAGCAGCTCCTGGTCGATCGACGTGGCGATCACGATATCCACGATCGACTTCCGGTCCAGGCCCAGGTCCAGGAAGACGCGGTGGTCGCCGAACTGCAGGTTCCCATCGATGAGGATGACCTTCCGGCCAAGCTCGCGGTGCAGCGCGATGGCGGCGTTGATGGCGATGGTCGTCGTTCCGACCCCTCCCTTGGCGCCGTAGTACGCGTGCACCTGGCCGAGTAGATGCCGACCGACCATCAGTTCCTGCGGCGCGAACCTCGCCAGCAGGCTGCGGATGCGCGCCATCAGCTCCGCCGCGTGGAAGGGTTTCACCTGGTAGTCGTCCGCACCCGCACGCAGCCCGCGCACCTTCTGCTCCACGTCCGCCTCCGCCGTGAGCATGATGATCGGGGTGTGCTTCCCGGTTCCCTCCTCGGCCCGGATCTTCGTCGCCACCTCGTACCCGTCGAACTTGGGCAGCATGACGTCGAGAAGCATCAGGTCGGGATGCTCGTTCGACCATCGACGCACCGCCTCGGCGCCGTCCGCGGCCACGAGCACCTCGTAGCCCTCCTGCTTGAGCGTATAGCTCAACAGGCGCTGAACGTTGGGGTCGTCGTCGACGACGAGGATCCTGGCCGCCATCCGCCTCCTCTGAGCTCAATCCGGGCACGGGCGGTGCCCCCAAGCGAGCCTGATGATACCCGCTGGGCTTGCCGGCCCCGGTTCACCCGAAGTCCTGGGCAGACTACGCCGCTGGGCATCCTGCCCTGGCTGGGATCTCAGCGATCAGCCGGACTGGCCGGTACGCTCCCCGCCGGTGGTGCCCATGGCCGGCGCGTCAGGGGATCGTGGAGCAACCGCACCCGCTGCCGAGCTAACCGAGCTGAGGCCCCGGTCGACGTAGTCGCCCACTCTGCGCGCCAGGTCGGTGAGCTCGAGCGGCAGGATGAACTTGGTCGAGGGCGAGGCGCCGAGCGCCTTGAGGGCTTCGAGGTACTGGAGGGTCATCGTCCGCTCGTCGACCGTGCGCGCGGCCTGGAAGATGCGCTCCAGCGCCTGGCTGAAGCCCTCAGCCTCCAGGATCGACGATTGACGGCTGCCCTCGGCGCGCAGGATCGCGGCCTGCTTCTCGCCTTCGGCGACGTTGATGTTGGCCTGCCGAGCGCCCTCCGATTCGGTGATGACGGCGCGCCGGTTGCGCTCCGCACTGAGCATCCGGTTCATCGCGTCCTGCACGTCGCGCGGCGGGATGATCTCGCGAATCTCCACCGTGGTGACCTTGCCGCCCCAGCGCTCGGTCTGCTCGTCGAGCTTGACGCGCAGGACCTCGTTAATCTGGTCGCGCTTGGAGAGCACGTCGTCCAGCAGGATGTCGCCGATGACGGCTCGCAGCGTGGTCGTGGCGATGCCCTGGAGGGCGCCGGCGAAGAAGGCGACGTTGACCACGCTTCGCAGCGGGTCGGCGATCTTCCAGTAGATCAGGAAGTCAATGTTGATCGGCGCGTTGTCCCGGGTGATGGTCGTCTGGCTGGGCACCTCGATGAATTGCTCGCGCAGGTCAACACGCACCGGACGATCGACGATCGGGATCAGGAAGACGAGGCCGGGACCCTTCACCAGCTCCGGCCCGGTTCGACCGAAGCGGAAGACGACCAGGCGGTCGTACTCGTTCACCACCCGCACCGAGAGGTAGATGAGCACGAGGATGATGACCGCAACCAGCGCGATCGCCGCGATTGTGACTGGTTCCATACGACCTCCTAGGCGCCCGACCCAGCCGGGTCGGCCTGTTCCACGATCAGGGTCAGACCATCCTGCCGGACGACGCGCACCGCCGTCCCGCGCTCGACGGGCCGCTCATCGGCGCTGCGAGCCGTCCACTCCTCGCCGGCAGCGTACACGGATCCGAACGGAGCCAGCGGGCGACGGACCTCCGCCGGCGTCCCCACCGGGAGCGTGCCGCCGCTGCCCCCGCCCAGGCCGAGCGCCAGTGGCTGCATCCGGCGCGTGCGCAGGGCGGCGGCGAGCACCAGGCTCATGAACCCGGCAGTCGCAGCGGTCATCACCGCGATGAGCGGCAGGCCGACCTCGACGTTCGGGGCGGTGGGGCTCCCCGGCTCGGTGTAGAGCGCGGCGGAGCCCAGCGCAAAGCAGACGAGGCCGGCCACGGTGAGCAGGCCATGGCTCGTCACCGTCAGCTCGAGAACGAACAGGATGATCGCGAGCCCGATGAGCAGCAGGCCCCCGATGTTCAGGGGCAGGCTGCCGAAGCCGATGAAGGCCAGGATGATCGCGATGCCGCCCAGCACGCCGGTGACGAAGTTCGGGTTCTGAAGCTCGAACAGGATGCCGTAGAAGCCGATCGTGAACAGGATGAAGGCGATGTTGGGGTCGGTCAGAAGATGCAGAAAGGACTGCAGCGGGTTCATCGGCAGCTCATCAGCCGTGGCGGCAGCCAGGTCGAGGGTCAGCTCACGGCCGCCGACGCTCACCGTGCGACCATGCGCCTGCTCCAGGACCGCGGAGATGGAGTCAGCGAGGCCATCCACGGCGCCGACCTCCAGCGCCTCCCGAGCGGTCGAGGAACGCGCCTCGCGAACCGTCTGGACTGCCCAGTCCACGTTTCGGTTGCGCTCCTCGGCGACGCTCGTGATGAGCGCAACGGTGTCATTGAGAACCTTTTCGCCGAGGGCACCCTCGATGTCTGCGCCTTCCTCGTCGATGGGGGTGGCAGCGCCGATGTTCGTACCCGGCGCCATGAGCGCCACGTGGGCAGCCAGCGTGATGAACGTCCCGGCGCTGGCCGCCCGGCTGCCCGCGGGAGCCACCCACACGATCACGGGGAGTGGAGCGCCCAGCAGGGTCTTGACGATCTCTCGCGTCGACTCGAGCGACCCGCCCGGCGTGTCGAGCCTGATGACCACAGCAGCAGCGCTCTCGTTGGCCGCCCGCTGGATGCCATCGCGCAGGTAGCCTGCCATGACCTGATCGACGATGCCCGAGGTGGGAAGCACCACGACCCGGTGCTCAGCACCGCGGACTCCCCCTGCGAGGATGGCCGCCAGGCCCAGCATGAGGAAGCTGGCGGAGAGAAATCTGGCGGCGCGGATGGTCGACACGTGTTCCCTTCGCCGGATTATCGCACCGCGGGGGTTGCCTGGAGATGATCGAAGACCAGGCTGCTCCAGCCCTCCATGCTCTCGCGCACCGAACGGATCTCCTCGAGCGGCGCGAACCAGCCGGCCAGCTTGTGAGTTTCCCGGATGGCCACCGATCGCGCTGCTGCATCGACCTCGAAGAGGAGTCCCAGGTGGACGGCGCCGACCGGGTCGTCGTCATCGTTGAGCAGGCCCAGTGGTCGAAAGTCGGGTTCGAAGGCGGCCGCGAGCTCCTCCCTCCACTCTCTGCGCATCCCTTCATCGATGTCCAGGTCGCCCGGGTTCAGGTGGCCTCCCACGCCAATCGAGTAGCGGTCATGCAGCCGCGCGTCGGCTCCCTGCCGCGTTCGCCGCATCAGGAGGAGCCGCGCTCCGTCGCGCACCACGACGTACGGGATCACCTGCTTCCAGCCGGGATCCTGCTCCAGCTCCGCGCGGGGCCGGAAGCGGCCTTCCACCGCGATGATGGCGCGGGCCTCGTCAAGGCCACCCGGCCGGACCCCGCGGTGCGGCAGCCGGTCGGCAACGCTCGCTCGCGGCACCGCGAGAACGAGCTCTGAGCCGAAGGCGTCGGCGCCGCTCATCCGAATGCGTCGCTCACCGCAGGTCCCGCCGGCTGAGGGAGATCGAGGCGAGCACCAGGACGACAACAAGGTAGACGAGCGCGTAGATCCAGATCCAGTCGCGCGTGGGCAAGGGCGAGTCGGCGCCGGCGGCCTGGCCGAGCATCCGAGCAACAGGACCGAGCAGCACCACCCCGGCCAGGTCGCTCACCGGCCCGACCGGGAGGGCCAGGCGCGACCAGTCGGCAGCCCCTCGCAGGAGGTCGCTGTCGGCGAGCTCGCCCAGAAGGAAGAGCAGCGCCGTGTTGGTCAGCGCGAGGTACAGCACGATCACCGCGACCGCATTGGCCACCATCGACAGACGCGTCGAGCCTGCAACGGCGACAGCCACCATGACGAGCACCTGGATCCCAAGGAGCGCCAGCGCCACCAGGAAGTCGGTGACCCAGACGCCGCTGAGCGCCGCCATCACGAGGCCAATCCCCAGGCCCTGGATGACCAGGTACAGCAAGGCCAGGAGCCCATTGCCCAGGAACTTGCCGATGACGATCTCCCACCGGGAGACCGGCCGAGCGACGACTGCCAGGATCGTGCCGCGCTCGATCTCGTTGCCGATGGCGCCAACGCTGGCAAAGACGCCGGTGAAGAGCGCAAGCGCGCTGCCGCCACCGATCCCGATGAGCAGGATCAGGCGCACGACGGGCTCACGCGCCTCGGGCGTATTGAGCTCGCCTGCGGCCTCGGCAAATGCATCGCTCGATAGCACATAGCCGACGATCGCCATCAGCGCCAGGTAACCGAGGTTCAGCAGGACGGCGATCAGCATGCTCCGGCTGCGCAGCGTCTCGCGCGCCGCGAGTGACGCGATTGCCGCCAATCGTCCCAACGAGCCCACGATCGGCGAGGCTTGGCCGGCCGGTCCTGCCGCGCTCACGAGATATTCGCGGGCGGAGCGCCCCAGCCGGTCGCGGGTTGAGCCGGGACGCGAGGGGGCGCAGGCGGCGGGATCTCGTAACCGACCAGGCGCAGGAAGGCCTCCTCGAGCGTCTCGTGAGTCGGGACCAGCGCTTCCAGGGCCGCGCCACTGCTGACCACGGCAGCCGCCAGACGCGACGCATCGGCCGGGTCAGCGAGCTTGGCCCGCCACCAGCCACCCTCTTCGGCCGCGAGGGAGGCGGTGATGGCCTCGAGCATGCGCACGCCGTCGGCCGAAAGCTCGCGGGCCCGGATCCGCACGCTGCTGACCGGATTCAGGATCTCGTCCAAGCGGCCCTCGGCGGCGATTCTGCCGCGGTTGATGATGGCCACTCGGTCACAGATCAGCTCCACCTCCGACAGCAGGTGAGAGTTGAGCAGCACGGCCACCCCCTCCCCCTTGAGCCAGAGCAGGAGGTCGCGCACGTTCCGCGTCCCGATCGGGTCCAGGCCGCTCGTGGGCTCATCGAGGAGCAGCAACCGCGGCCGCCCCAGGAGCGCCTGGGCGAGACCGACGCGCTGGAGCATGCCCTTCGAAAACGTCTTGAGCTGCCGTTCCGCCGCATCACGAAGGCCCACCATCTCGACCAGCTCAGCGGCCCGTCGTCGCCGGTCGGCCACCTCCATCCCCTGCAGGCGGCCGTGGAAGTCGAGCAGGCTGAGCGGCGTCAGGAAGCCCGGGAACTGGAATTGCTCGGGCAGATAGCCCAGGTTCCGCCGCGCCTCGCGGTCGCCGAGCGGCCGCCCCAGTACCGAGGCCTGGCCACTGCTCGGTGCCACCGCGCCGATGAGAAGCTGCACCGTGGTCGTCTTGCCGGCGCCGTTCGGCCCCAGGAAGCCGAACAGCTCCGACTCCCGCACGGCAAGGTCCAGGCCATCGAGCGCACGGACGCCGCCGCGGTAGATCTTGGTCAGGGCGGTCGTGCGGATGATCGGATGCCCGGGGCCGGCGTCGTGCCCACCCGCCGTCACGACGGCGCTGCCGCTTCCTCGGCGAGGTCGGCGATCTCGCGGAGCTGCTCTTCCAGGCCGGTCCCGGGCGTGTCCGACCCGAACGTGAGCTCGTTCAGCGTCTGCTCCCAGCGCCCGAGCGCCTCGCGATACCGGCCGACCCAACCCGCGAGGACCGGTGCATTGAGCGCCAGGATACCGGCGCCAAGCTCAGCGTCGCCACGCGCGAGGCGCGTCATGTCGCGCCAGGCTCCGGCCCGCAGCCCTCGTGCGGTTTCCCAGTCCGGGCCGGACGTGACGGCCTCGACGAGGCACAGGCTGGCCAGCAGCGGCAGGTGGCTAACACCGCCAACTGCACCATCGTGGGTCGCGGCATCCATCGCCACCGGTCGTGCCCCACAGGCGCGAGCCAGTTCCCGCACGCGGTCGACATCCGTGTCCTGCGCGGCCTCACCGGCCACCACGATCCACGGCCGGTCGACGAAGAGGTCGGGGGTGGCAGCTTCAAAGCCGCGACGTTCGCGGCCGCTCATCGGGTGCCCGCCCACGAAGCGGAGCCCCTCCTGCGCGGCGGCGCGTGCTGCGATCGGTCCCTGCACACTGGAGACGTCCGTGAGGGTCTGTTGTCCTCCGGCCAGCGCGGGCCCCAGACGGTCCACGAGCTCCAGGTTCGCCTGGGGGCTTGCGGCGAGGACGATCAGCTCCGCCGATGCTGCCGCGGTGGCCGCGTCGGGTGCCACGGCCGCGATGAGACCACGCCGAAGAGCGGCTCTCGGCTGCTCGAGGCTGCGACTCCAGCAGGTGACGTGCCAGGCGCCAGGATCGCGCTCGGCCAGGCTGCGGGCGATCGAGCCGCCGATGAGCCCGAAACCGAGGATCGCCAGCCGCACGCGGCGAGTTTAGCGGAGCCACCCCTCCCTCCGACCGTTCCGGGCACGCGCCCCGATCCGGCAGCTAGCTCCGGCGAGCGTCCCTTCGTTCGCGGCGAACCGACTCGATGAGCCAGCCGGCACTGAGCAACGGAGCCAGGATCAGGAAGCCCCCGACGTCGCGGCCACTTCCCTTGCCCTGACCGCAGGGCCGCGGCTCCGGATTGCCCCGAGCCCTCCCGGGGGGGCCGGCGCCGGGGCACGGAACTTGCGGGCCGCGAGCACGCTTGGCTACCGGCTCCGAACGGGCCTTGGGCGCCGGAGGCCGAGCTGTCGGAGGTCGATCTGCTCGGGCGGCGGGGCGAGGCTTCGGCGTTCGCTCAGCTTTGGGTGGTCGCGGCTGAACAGCCGGCCTCGCCGTGGGGGTGCGCTCGGCCACCGGTGTCGCGCGCTCAGTGGCAGTGGCGGTAGGGGTGGCCGTTGCCGTCGGCGTTGACGTCGCCGTGGCGGTCCCGGTCGGCGCGGCGGTTGGCTGACGGGCTCCTCCAGACGGCAGCGGCGCGATGCCGATGCCGTGCGGAGGGCTCGCCGCAGGACTGGCACCGGCGATCACGAGGACGGGTGCAGAGGCGGACGCCGACGGTGCCAGAGAGGCGATGGGGGTCGACGTATCGGGGGTCGCCGCGATCGCGGTAGGCGCGGCAGAAGCCGGCGGGGGCGTCGGTGTCTGCTCAGTCGAAGGGTCGGTCACGGGAGCTTGCGTCAGGCCGGCGATGGGCGGCACCTGTGGCTCGACGGGCAAGGGCTCGATCTCTGTCGGGCGGAAGGTGCCCGGGAAGGGGGTCGCCAGGGCTACCTGGCTCGGCGACGCGTCGACCCGGGAGCCAGGCGAGGCGCCCCCGCCCGTACCGTCGGCCGGGGGCGTCAGTCCAGCGACGATCCCGGAGCCGTCGGGCCCGCTGATCGGCTCATCGAGTGCTCCGCCCCCGCCCACGGCCAGAACCGCGGTGACGAGGGCAACGTTCAGAAGGCCTAGAGCCAGCGCCAGGCGGGCGCGTTGGCCTACGGTCAGTTCCACCTGCGATACGCCCCCTGCCTCTCGGCGCATGAAAGTCGGCCGTCAGCCGATCGGCTGCGAGGCCCGCCCGGTGGCCCAGCGACTGGCCGATGGTACCACCGGCCCCTGATCAGCCGGCGAAGGTCCCCTCGGCGATCGGCTCATAGCGGTGCCCCCACGCACCGGCCCGGCTCCGATACAGCACCGCCTGTCGGGCTGTCCAGCGAAGCGGCCGAGCCGGTTCGAGGGCCTCTCCGAGGCGCCCGGAGAGCTCCGCCGATGCTCGGCGAGCAATCGTCAGGTGTGGCGTGCCGCGGGGCTCACTGCCCTCAGGCAACAGCTGCTCGCGTGCCAGGACGGTCGTCAGGTCGTGGGCGAACGAGTCCAGCTCAAGTCCTCCCGACCGCAGCCCGATCCAGGCCACGCGACCCGCCCGGCCCGCGTCGAACCAGCCGGGCGCGCCGAGCTCGATCTCCATCGGTCTCTCCGCCGCCGTTTCACGCGCAAGGACCCGCCCGATCGCCGGCGCGGCCTCCTCATCAATGCTGCCGAGAAACAGGATCGTCAGGTGAAGCATCTCCGGCGCGATCCAGCGTGGTCCGGAAATCTCGGCTCGCAGGCCCCTCAGCGCGTCCTCGATCGCTGCGGCCACGTCGGCCGGTACTGGCACGGCGACGAAGCAGCGGAAGTCGCCCGGCACCTCGCTCAGGGCCCGGCGGTGGCGAGCTGTGCCTCGAGCACGGGCAGGAGCCCTCCGAGATCCCCGATGACCGCCAGGTCGCTGACCGGCCCGGCGTTCGCCGCATCCTCCGAGCCCGTTCCGCCGCGGTCGAGGAGCACCGGCCGGATCCCGACCCCGTGGGCGCCAGTCACGTCTGCTCGGTACGAGTCGCCGACGTGCACGGCACGCTCGGGCCTGACTTCCATGAGCTCGAGCGCCCGCTCGAAGATCTGTGGGTGCGGTTTCTGGTAGCCAACCCGGGCACTCATCACGATCGCCTCGAACCAGGACGCAAGACCAAGCTTCTCCAGCAGCTCGGGGCCGTTCCAGAGCCAGTTGCTGATTACTGCCAGGCGCAGGCCCGCCGAGCGCAGGCTCTCCAGGGCAGGTAGGACATCCGGGAAGATATGCCAGGCCTCGGCCTGGAAGAACGCCTTGCCGATGGACTCGTAGAGCGCATCTGGGACATCCGTGTGGCCGAGCCTGGCCATGATCGGTGCGTCAATTGCCTTGATCCGGGCGAAGGAAGCAGCCTCGGAGGCCTCGAACGGACCGAGATCGGCCTCGTACTCGGCACCGTTTGCGGCCAGGGCGGCGGTGACGTCCTCGGCGGACACCTCGAGGCCGTGGGCTCGAAGCCCGGCAAGGTAGACCGCCGCCCAGGACGGCTCGGGGCGGATGAGGGTGTCGCCCACGTCGAGAAAGACGACCTCCGGCGCGGTCTCGGAAACGCTCACGCGCGGGCGGCGTCCGGCGTGGCGGGGCCGGATTCGCGGTGCAGCCGGTCCCGGTCAGCTCGCAGCACCTCGAGGGCCACGGCGGCGTCGCGCCAGCCCTCGATCTCGACCGCCTTGTTCTCGAGCAGCTTGTAGGTGCCGAAGAAATGCTCGATCTCGCGCAGCTTGTGCGGCGAGACGTGGGCCAGATCCTCCACGTGCTCGTAGAGCGGGTCGCCGAGCGCGACGCAGAGGACCTTGAAATCGCCGCCCATCTCGTCGCGCATCTCCAGCCCGCCCACCGGGCGCGCCCAAATGTGGCAGCCCGTGAAAGTCGGCTGGTCAATCAGGACCATGGCATCGGAGTGGTCGCCATCGTCGGCCCGGGTGCCCTCGATGTACCCGTAGTCGAAGTTGTAGAAGACCGCCGACGACAGGACGCGGTCGAGGCGGAAGACGGCCGCCTGCTCGTCGAACTCGATCTTGTTGCGGCTGCCGCCGGGGATCTCGACCACCACCTCGATGACCGCGGGGAAGGGCTGCGGCGGGTTCATCGCCCCGACGATACCGCGCCGGGGGCATCGGTATGTCGTACCGTCGTCGCTGGACGACTCGAGGCTGCGGATTCAGGGGAGGTCGCGGAACGATGACCGGCGCGCCCGGGCGACAGCGGCCGGGCAACGGGGACGGCGAGCCCGCCGACAGCATCACTCGCGGCTTCCTGTTCGCGGACCTGCGAGGGTATACCGAGTACGTCGAGCGCCACGGGGGCGAGGCGGCGGCGCAGCTCCTGGCCAGGTACCGGGAACTCGTCCGGGCGCAGGTGGCGCAGTCCCGGGGTGCCGAGGTCAAGACCGAGGGCGACAGCTTCTACGTGGTTTTTCCTTCGGTCAGCGCGGCTGTCCGGGCGGGCTTGGCAATCCTCGACCTGGCCGCACAGGAGAGCGCGGATCCGCAACACGCCATCCGCGTCGGCATTGGCATCCACGCTGGCGAGACCGTGGAGACGGGCGAGGGCTACGTCGGGTCTCCCGTGAACATCGCCGCCCGTCTCTGCGCCCAGGCCCTCGCGGGCGAGTTGCTCGTGAGCGACACCGTCCGCGCGCTGACCTCGACGATCGTTCGGGCTGCTTTCATCCCAAAGGGCCGCCGCCGGTTGAAGGGGATCGCGGAGCCGATGCAGGTCTTCGCGGTGAGCGGTGCAACGGCTGCCGAGCCCGTCCGGCCGGCCCTGCGCGTCCGGGGTTCACGGCGCGTCGGTCTGGCGCTGGCGGCCATCGCTCTGGTCGTCGTCGCGGTCGTTGGCGCCGCTGTTCTCGGGGGTCGAG
>JACDFU010000170.1 GCA_013815585.1 Chloroflexota bacterium | reverse complement strand
GGCCGCATCCGACCCGTCGGGCGCTGCGATGACCGAGCGCAGCCGCGGGCCAAGTCCGGCGAAGGTGCGGGGCGCGCGGCTCACCGACCTGGCCGCGCTGGGCGAGCTTTCGCGCCTCTCCCATTCGGCGGATGGCCGCGACGGCTCGGTCCGATCGCTGGGGCTGCCGGTCTCCGCCAGCCAGGTGAGCGTCTTCAGTCTTTTCCGCCTCCCGCTGGGTGCCTTTCAGCCGCACGACCAGCTCTACGTCTACGAGGAGGACCGGCGGCTGGCAGGGCTGCTGCGGGTGGAGCGGGATGCGCATCGCGACGAGTGGACGATCGTGGAGCTTGATGCGATCGGTCAGTTTCAGGCTGGCGACATCCGCTTCCGGCTCGTCCAGCACCTGCTTCGCGACGGGAGCAAGCGAGGTGCCGCCCGCTTCCACGTCGCCTGCGCCGACAGCGGCGGGAACGTCGAGCTCTTCATGCAGGCCGGCTTTGCCCGCTACGGGGAGGAGCGGATCCTGTACCGGCCACCCGAGCGGCCCCTGCCGCCTGTCCTACGGATGGTGGAGGCCTCCGAGACTGGGATCAGACCGGCCGCACCATTCGACGCCCTCGCGCTCAGTCGGCTGTACGCTGCGGCCACGCCCCAGCCGGTGGCCCGGCTCGAGGCCTACCGGCTGCCCGATTGGGAACGGCAGGGGGCCGGCTGGGGCATTCCTCGTTCCTCGCTGACGCCGATCCTGCGCTTCGCCGACGTGGAGGCCTTCGTGCAGGAACGACCCGAGGGAGACGGCGCGGAGCTGGCGGCCTTCGCCCAGGTGGGTGTCGCGAAGGAAGAGCAGCCGCACTATCTGCGGATCATCGCGCTGCCGGGACATGACGTCAGCGCCCTCGTGCGCTTCGGTCTCGGTGTCATCGCGGAGCGGACAAATTCCCGTTCCGGGGGACGGGGGCACAGCCACGAGCACGGGGTGATCAGCCCCGTGCGAACCTACGAATCACCGGTCGATCGCCGTCTGGAGGAGGTGGGCTTCGGCTCGATCGCAACCGTATCCTTGCTCATGAAGGAGACCCTGATCCGAGTCGCAGAACCGGCCCTGGTGCCGGCGATCAGATGACCCACGATCGGGCACCCGACCAGCCGCAGGCCCTCGAACGCGCAGGAGGAACTGTGCACACCACTGAACCCCGCCAGACCACCGACGACCTGCCTGCGCTGCTGGGGGCACTGCCCCCCGAGATCGTCGCGCGCCTCTCCGCCATCCCGCCCGATCGTGAGCTGATCGAGGTGGTCATGGACCTGGGCCGCCCCCCGGAGGCCCGATTCGGCGGGGGCGGCGAGCAGGAGCTGCTCGACCGAGAGATCGTCGAGGCAGACCTCCAATACGTCGTCGACCACATCGGCTCGTTCGGGGAGGACAACCGGGCCGGCATCGAGCGGACGCTGCACCGCATCAGTGCGATCCGGAACCGCAGCGGCAAGATCGTCGGTCTCACCTGCCGGATCGGGCGTGCCGTCTTCGGAACGATCGAGATCATCGATGACCTGGTCGAGTCGGGCAATTCCATCCTGATCATGGGCCGGCCGGGAATCGGCAAGACCACGATGCTCCGAGAAGCCGCGCGCGTCCTGGCCGACAACCTGGACAAGCGCGTCGTCGTGGTCGACACCTCGAACGAAATCGCCGGGGACGGCGACATCCCGCACCCCGGGATCGGCCGTGCCCGTCGGATGCAGGTGCCCACCCCCGCGCTCCAGCACGCGGTGATGATCGAGGCGGTCGAGAACCACATGCCCGAGGTCATCGTCATCGACGAGATCGGGACAGAGCTGGAGGCAGCCGCCGCCCGGACGATCGCCGAGCGGGGCGTTCAGCTGATCGGCACCGCGCACGGCAACAACCTCGACAACCTGATGCTCAACCCGACTCTTTCGGACCTGATCGGCGGCATTCAGAGCGTGACCCTCGGCGACGAGGAAGCCAGACGGAGGCGCAGCCAGAAGAGCGTGCTGGAGCGCAAGGCGCCGCCGACCTTTGACGTGGTGGTGGAGATCCAGGATCGCGAGCGGGTGACGGTGCATCCGGATGTCGCCGACACGATCGATGCGCTGCTTCGCGGCGACCCGCTGGCGCCGGAGCTACGCTGGCGGGATGAGGGTGGCGTGCATCGCAGCCAGGCTCGGCCGCGGCCCACGCCGAACACGCAGATCCCAGGCGAGCGATTCGGCGGGCTGGTGGGCACCGGCGGCAGCTGGCGGCCCGAGCCGGGCTGGCGTCCGGGCGAGGCCGGCCGCCTTGGCGGCTATCGGGATGCGGAGCAAGCCAGCCGAACCGGCTACCGACCGGGCGCCAGTGGCGGCTGGCGATCCTCGCGCGGGCGCGCCGGGAGCGGGCGTTCATCGGGCGTGGGTGGTGGCCGCGCGCCCGGGGAGTCGGACAGACCGGCGGCGGGGCTGATCGCCGGCGGAGCCGCTGACGGGTACGAGATCGCCTTTCGGACAGGGGAGATCGCTGATCTCGGGCCACTCGAGCGCGGCAGCGAACCCCCGGGGGAGCCGCGCGCGCGGGACCAGCGCGAGTTCGACCGGCAGCGAAACTGGCGTGAATCGGCGAGCCGCGCGCTGCAACAGATGCGTGCCGAGGAGGGCATTGCGCCGGTTTCCGAAGAGCTCCTCGCCGATGACGGCGTCGAGGAGGACCAGGAGTTCGAGCGGAATCTCCGACCTGCTGGGGCGAACGGCGCGGCCAGCCTGGCCGTCATGCCCGCAGGGGAGCGTCTCGAGGATATGGCCGCCGTCGACCTGGAGGAGTACCTGGCGCAGGGCGCCGATGACGACGAGAAGGACGGGGACGACGAGGATGACGGGGACGACGAGGATGGAGCCGGCCGTCCAGAGGATGCAGGCCTAGCCTTGGAGACCCCTGCTGCTTCGCCGGCGAACGCCCTGCCCACAGTCCGGGTTCTGGCATTCGGCATCAGTCGCAAGCGCCTGGAACAGGCGATTCGCGAGCTCCAGTTGCCGGTGCTGATCGTGCGCGACATCGACGAGACCGACGTCGTGATCACCCTCCGCAACTACTACCGGCAGAAGGCGCCCGCGCTTCGCGAGGCTGAGGAGCGCGCCTTGCCGATCTATGTCCTCAAGTCGAACACGATCCTTCAGATGGAGGCGTGCCTCACCGCTCTGTATGCCATGGACGTCGATCCCCGCGAGCAGGCCCTGCGCGAAACCGAAGAGGCGATCGGTCTGGTCCAACGCCAGGCCAAGCCCGTCGAGCTGTCACCGCAGAATGCGTACATCCGGCGCCTGCAACACCAGATGGCCGAGCGAGCCAACCTCGTCTCCCGTTCGCGAGGTCGAGAGCCGTTCCGGCGGGTGCGGCTCTATCCCGACCAGGTCCGCGCCTGGCGCTGACCAGCCGCCCCCCGCGCTAGACTGCCGCGATGGCTGCCCACACGTCGCTTGCGGGCGCCTTCATCACCCTCGAGGGTCCTGACGGAGCAGGCAAGAGCACCCAGGCGGAACGGCTGGCCACAGCCCTCCGCGAGGACGGCCATGTCGTCGAGCTCGTGCGCGAGCCGGGTGGGACGGTCCTGGGCGAGCAGGTCCGGGGGCTTCTGCTGTCGCCCGACGCGCTTGACCACCGATCGAAAACGGACGCCCTCCTGTTCAACGCCGCTCGGGCTCAGCTCGTTGCGGAGGTCATTCGGCCGGCACTCCGCGCCGGGCGTCTCGTGCTCTGCGATCGCTACGCGGATTCAACCCTGGCGTACCAAGGCTTCGGCGACGGCCTGCCGGTCGAGGACCTGCGCTGGCTGGCAACCTGGTCGACCGACGGACTGGTTCCCGACCTGACCGTGCTGCTGGATGTGCCGGAGGCGGTCGGGCTGCGCCGCCGCGGGGAGGGACCGAGCGGAGAGCAGACCCGCTTCGAGCGGGCCGATGCGGCGGATCAGGCGTTCCAGGCGAGGGTCAGGGCGGGCTACCTGGAGCTGGCCCAGGCGGAATCGGCTCGCTTCCGGGTCGTCGATGCCACGAAGGAGCCCGAGGAAGTGGCGCGCGAAGTCCATGCGCTCGTGCATCAGTGCATATTTGAACGTGAACCATCCACGGCTGCGGGGCGCATGAGCTTATGACGGACCGGCCGCAGCAGGTTTCGCCGAGGGACGCTTCGCCCGACACGCAGTCGGACGAGCAACTTGTGGATCGAGCCGCTCAGGGCGAGGGAACTGCCTTGGAGATGCTCTATGACCGGTACAAGACGATGACCTACTCACTCGCGCTCAGAATTACGTCGGATCCGTCACTCGCCGAGGACGCCGTCCAGGAGGCGTTCCTGGGGGTCTGGCGCAACGCGAGCCGCTACTCGGCGGGTCGGGCGTCCGCGCGCACCTGGATCATGGCGATCACCCACCACCGGGCCATCGACGTATTACGACGCCGTCGCCCCACGAGTGAGCTGCCCGAGACAGACATGCCGGCGCCGGCCGGGCTCGTCATGCCCGACGTCTGGCCGGAGGTCGCCGGCCGACTCGATCGGCAGGCCATCGTGGCCGCCATGTCGCGCCTGAGCGAGGTCCAGCGCGA
>JACDFU010000065.1 GCA_013815585.1 Chloroflexota bacterium | reverse complement strand
ACAGCGTCTTGGGTGCCCCAAGGCGCCGCTGTGCCTTCAGTCAGCAGCCCCACGCGTAGGTGAGGGTTGCTGGCGGACCACCGCGCGAGGGCGATGCACTGGGAACACTGGGACGGTTATCTGAATGGAACCTGGCCCTCCTAAAGCTCCCGGCCGGGATAGCAACCACAGGGCGGCTATTTGAAGGAAAGGACCCGTCCTGGAGGAAAGGACCATCCTGTTGGAGCCCACTTGCTGGGCCGAGCGCGCCGCGATCCTGTGGGCGACCTCCCGCAGATCAGGCCTGGGCAGCGTAGGGATCGCGTTCCGCCGCTCGAGGCCAGGCGTCAGGCGGCAGCGACGGCCCTGAGGTCGGCGATGTGGTCGTGATAGTGCTCGTGTGAGTTCTCGGAGACCAGCTCGGCTGCGGCCTGTCCGCCGGCCCATTGCAAGGGCTCGCGGAACGCCTCATCGTCGAGCCCCTCGATCGTCTGCCGGAGCAGCTCGTAGGCTGCCCTACTCTCGGCCAGGACGTCGTCGAGCGCGTCCTCCTTGTGGTCGCGGTAGATCATCTCGTTCAGGGCGTCAGTGCCTTCGCTGGCCTGCCCTTCGATCGCCGGCTGCTGCTTGAGGGTCGGCGGGCTGATGAGCTGCTCGGCTGTCCAGCGCTCGTAGGCGGCAACGTGCGCGACGAGATCCTTGAGGGTCCACCCGCCCCATTGGCCGGCTTCCAGAAACCGCTCCCGCGGGATGCGCGCGATCGCCGCATCGAGCGGAATACGCGCCTGGGCCATCTGCTCCAGGAGCTCTTCCTTCGACTGGGCGCCGTGCTGGATGGTCATGGATGCGTCCTCCGCGTCACGAGACGATTGCTTCGCCCATTCTGGCTCCCTTACCTGACAATGGGTGTCAGGAACCGCGCTAGAGTGGCCTGATGCGGGCAAGTCGGCTGGTCAACCTGCTCCTACTGCTCCAGACGCGCGGTCAGCTGCCGGCGAATGAGCTCGCGCGCGAGCTCGAGGTGTCCCTGCGGACGGTCTACCGTGACGTCGATGCACTGAGCGAGGCGGGCGTCCCGATCTACGGCGAGCGCGGCCCGCACGGCGGCATCCGCCTGGTCGACGGCTACCGCACCAGGCTGACCGGCCTGACCGCCGACGAAGCTCGGGCGCTCTTTCTTTCGGGCCTTCCCGGGCCGGCCGCGGAGCTTGGCCTGGCCAATGTGGTGGCAGCGGCTCGGCTGAAGTTGCTGGCCGCCCTCCCGCCCGAGTTGGGGGCGGGTGCCGCTCAGATCACGCAGCGTTTCCACCTTGATGCTCCCCGCTGGTTTCAGCAGCGCGAGGAGGTGCCGCACCTCGGCATGCTGGCGCAGGCGGTCTGGGAGGACCGGCCGATCGAGCTGGTCTATGACCGGGGAGAGAGCGTCGTGACGCGACAGGTCGACCCGCTCGGGCTCGTTCTCAAGGGAGGCACGTGGTACCTGGTGGGGCGCTGCGACGGGCAGGATCGGACCTACCGCGTGTCGCGCGTGAACACAGTCTCGCTGCGGGACGGCACCTTCGAGCGGCCCGCAAATTTCGAGCTGGCCGAGTTCTGGACGGAGGCGATCACTGCCTACGAGCGCGAGCTTCCGCGGGTCGGCGTGACCCTGGAGATTCCGGAGGACGAGCTTGACATCGTCTACGAGACGATCGGGCGGCGCGCGACGAAGGAGGCCCTTCGAACGGCGACCAGGCAGGAAGGCGGATCACTCCGCCTCCACCTCACCTTCGAGTTCCTCGATGAGGCGCTGGGGCCGCTGCTGCGGATGGCATCCGTAGCCCGGATCATCGACCCGGCGGGCCTGCGGGAGCAGGTGATCGAGATCGCCGATGGCATCCTGGCCAGCCAGGCGGAGTCCCGGCTGACCGCTTCAGTGCGTCGTCGCCCTCGCCCCGACCTCGACGCCGCGGCGGTGGAGCCAGCCGGCGACGATGGAACGCATCCGGCCGATGAGCGCCTGGGTTCCGGCCCCCAGGTGAGCGGCGTGGGCGGCCTGCCGGCCGTCCGCTGAGCGAATGACACGACGATGCTCCCCGGCGAGGCGGACGAGCGTCAGCCGGAGCGCTTCGGCGCGGCGCTCCTCTTCGATGAGCGGAACCAGGTCGGCCATCAACATCGTCGTCTCCTTGCCTCTTCGGCAGTCGTTTGGACCTCCTCGGAGCCTAGAGACCTTTGATGACAGATAGTGTCAGGTACTCTCGTTTGTCGAAGGAGATGCGGTGAAAACCAGGATTCCGGTGATCGTCGAGAGGGGTTCGAAGAAGGCATTCGCGAGCGCTGTCGAGTGGCCCGGCTGGTCGCGAGGAGGCCGCGACGAGACGCAGGCCCTCGAGGCCCTCGTTGCCTACGGCGCCCGGTACAAGTCGGCCATGCACGCCGCCGCCAGGGACCTCATCCCTCCGCCGGACACGTCTGCCGTTCGGGTTGTCGAACGCCTGAAGGGCGACACTACGACCGACTTCGGCGTGCCGACCCGGGGTGGGGCCGCGGACGAGCGACCCGTGAACGCGGCGGAGCTGAACCGGCTCTCGGCCCTGCTGCGGGCCGCCTGGGCAGCCTTCGATCGCGCAGCCAGGGCTGCCGCAGGTGTCGAGCTGGCCAAGGGGCCGCGCGGCGGCGGTCGCGACCTGGACCCGATCATCGACCACGTGCTGGGCGCCGAGGAGTCCTACGTCACCGCCATCGGTGGGCGGCGCCCACCGGACGCCACGGACGCAGACGCCAGGACGAAACAGATCCACAACGAGGTGCTGGCCGCGCTGGCCGCCCGGGCGCGCGGCGAGCCGCCGGCGCCATCCCGGCGCACCTCGCCGCTCTGGACACCACGCTACTTCGTGCGACGCTCCGCGTGGCACGTTCTCGACCATGCCTGGGAGATCGAGGACCGCGCGAAACGACCGGGCTGACCCGACGGTCATATCCTTCGGGACGTGAGCATCATCCGACTGACGGATCCGGGCGATCTGGTCGCACCGACGGTCGTGGTCGCCTTCGACAGCTGGGTCGACGCTGGCTCGGCATCGACCGTCGCGGCCGAGCAGCTCGCCGACGGCGGGGAGATCGTCGGCACCCTCGACGCCGACAGCCTCTTCGACTACCGGGCCCGGCGGCCGACACTGGACATCGTCGACGGACGACCGACCGAGCTGAACTGGCCCGAGCTGAGCCTTCGACGCAGGCGCCTTGGTGAGCACGACCTCATCGTGCTCGTGGGACCGGAGCCGGACTATCGCTGGCGGGAGCTCGCCAACGACATCTCGGAGATGGCGCGACAGCTGGGGGTCGTGCAGTGGATCAGCCTCGGCGCCATCCCGGCGGCGGTTCCGCACACGCGACCCGTTCCGGTTCTGGGCACCGAGTCAGAGCCGGGCCTGCTCCGCGGCGACATCCAGCCCGGACCCGCGGGGCTGCTGCGGGTACCTGCCGCCGCCATCTCCGTCCTGGACATCTCCATCGCCCAGGCCGGCATCTCGGCAGTCGGCTACTACGCACAGGTGCCGCATTATGTGTCGGGCCCGTATGCGCCGGCAGCCGTGGAGCTGCTGACTGCGGTGGGCCGCCACCTGGACGCGGAGGTTCCCGTCGGCTCACTCATTGACGAGGCGACCCAGCTGCGAACGCGCCTGGATGCCGCCGCCTCGTCCGACGAGACGACCCGCGCCTACGTCGAGCGACTCGAGACGATGGTCGATGAGGCCCGGCTGCCGTCCGGCGAGGAGCTCATCTCGGAGATCGAGCGCTTCCTCCGCAACCGAGGCTCGGAGAGCAGCGAGAGACCTTGAGGTCCTAGCGGCTCATCGACCGATACCGACGAACACCAAGGGGTGCGAACACGGCGAGGATGATCGCAACCCAGATCAGCGTGAGCAGGATCGGCTGCTCGGCCGGGAGACCCTGGCCGGCGAATGGGTTGGGGTTCCCCCACAGCTCGCGCAGCGACGCCGTCAGGACGCTGATCGGGTTCCATTCGGCAATCGGCCGGAGCAACTCCGGGAGCGTCTGTGTCGGCACGAAGACGTTGGACAGGAAGGTGATCGGGAAGAGGACCGTGAAGCCGATCTGTTGAGCGACTTCCACGGTGGGCACGGACAGCCCGATCCAGACGCCGATCCATGACATTGCGAAGGCGAACAGTAGGAGAAGGCCGACACCGGCCAGCAGCTCGACGATCCCGGTGTTGACTGTCCAGCCGACGACGAGGCCGGTCAGCATCAGCACGATGAGGATGCCGCCATTGTAGACCACGTCCGCGAAGGTCCGCCCGGTGAGGACGGCCGACCGGGCCATGGGCAGCGATCGGAAGCGGTCGATGATCCCCTTGTTGATGTCGTCGGTCATGCCGATTGCGGTCGTTGCCGCGGCGAAGCCGATGGTCTGGGCGAAAATCCCTGGCATCAGGTACTCGCGATAGGAGCCTCCGCCCGGCAACGGGATGGCGCCGCCGAAGACGAACGCGAAGAGCAGCACGAACATGATCGATTGGAGGATCGCGAAGATCGCCAGCTCCGGGATGCGCGGCACTCGCTTGAGGTTGCGGGTCATGACCACCAGGCCGTCGCTCAGCGCCTGCCGGACGCCGCCCGCGGGCGAGCCGCCTCGTGCCGAATCCCTCGAGACAGTGGCGTCGATTGCCGTCATGCGGCCCTTTCCTCCTCAGAACCGGCCCTGGTCCGGGCTGGAGTGTCGTCCGCTGTCGATGCATCATTTGCCTGGGCGGCATGGCCCGTGATCGCCAGGAAGACATCATCGAGCGTCGGCCGGCGCAGGCCGATATCGTCGATCCTGATCCCCTCGTCATCCAGGTCGCGCAAGACCTGCATCAGACGCTGAGCGCCGCCGACCGCCGGCACCGTGATCCGCCGCATGTGCTCCTCCGTGGTGCTGGCCCCATCCCCGGCGCGGGACAGCGTCTCGGCTGCGCGAGCGAGATCGGCCCGATCGTGGACAACGACCTCGATGCGTTCACCCCCAACCTGCGACTTCAGCTGGTCGGCGGTGCCCCGGGCGATGATCTTTCCCGCGTCGACCACGGCGATCGTGTTGGCCAGCTCGTCCGCCTCCTCGAGGTACTGAGTCGTCAACAGCAGCGTTGTGCCCTCGCGGACGAGGTCCCGGATCACCTCCCACATGCCCAACCTGCTGCGCGGGTCGAGGCCGGTCGTTGGCTCGTCCAGGAAGAGCAGTCGGGGCCGGCCGATCAGCGCGCTTCCCAGGTCCAGCCGCCGACGCATGCCTCCGCTGTAGGTCTTCACGAGCCGGTCGGCCGCATCCCCGAGGCCGAACTGCTCGAGCAGCTCGTCGGCCCGCCGCCGAGGCTCTCCCCTGGGCAGCTGATACAGCCGCCCGAACATGACCAGGTTTTCGCGACCCGTCAGGTTCTCGTCGACAGCTGCGGACTGACCCGACAGGCCGATGACCGAGCGCAGTTCCTGGGCCTGCCGCACCACGTCGAAGCCGGCCACGGTGGCTCTTCCGGCGTCCGGACGGAGCAGCGTGGCAAGGATGCGGACGGTGGTCGTCTTGCCGGCGCCGTTCGGCCCCAGCAGACCGAGGACGGTGCCTTCCTCCACGGTCAGGTCCAGCCCGTCGAGTGCGCGGACCTCGCTCTTGCGCGACTTGTAGATCTTGACGAGGCCTTCGGCCGTGATCGCGTCCAACGAGCGCCTTCTCCTGGTGACGGGCCGGGGGTCCCGGGGAAGCGGGACCCCCGAGTCTACCCGGCCGACCGATCGAACCCTCGTTCGTCGGTGGGTGCCCAGCGGATTGGACAAGAGGCTGGGACGCCTTCGTGACAACAAGTGTCAGGAATGCCTCTCAGCCTATCGTGACATGGCGACAATCAGCGCACCGATGACTGACCGCGTCCTTAGCGCCGAAGAGCTGAACCGCGCCATGCTGGAGCGCCAGATGCTCCTGGAGCGCACGGCGTCACCGCCTACCGAGGCCATCGAGCGCCTCGTGGCGCTGCAGGCGCAGGAGCCGGCCTCGCCGGCCATCGCGCTCTGGACGAGGATCGAGGGATTTCGAGCCGCGGATCTCGACCGCGCATTCCTGCTGCGCGAGGTGGTGAAGGGCACGGTGATGCGCGCGACGCTACACGCCGTGAGCGCGCTCGACTACCTGTACTACTGGCCGGCAGTCGCACCGAGCCTCCGCGCCTGGCGCGCTCAGCAGGTGCAGCGCTTCGACGTCAACTGGCCGCTCGACCAGCTGGCGGAACAGGCCCTTCAGTACGCCGCGGAGCCTCGCTCCGGCACGGAGATGCGGAGATACCTGGAGCGCGAGGCAGCCGCCGAGTCGGCGGCCCAGCTGGACCCCTGGTGGGCTGTTGGGACCCATGCGCCGTTCCTGAGGACGCCGAGCGACGTGGCCTGGTCCTTCGGCCGCCGGCCGATGTTCGTGGCCGCCAGAACGTGGCTGGACGGACAGTTCTGTGGAGAAGAGGACGGAGTCGACTACCTCATCCGTCGATACCTGGCCGGCTACGGGCCTGCCACGCTGGGCGACATCTTTCAGTTCAGCCGCGTCACTCGACCGCGGCTGAAGGCGGGCCTCGAACGGCTGGCGCCGGAGCTGCGCAGCTTTCGGAACGAGGCTGGCAGGATCCTCTACGACGTGCCGGACGGGCCCCTGCCTCCTGCCGACACGAAGGCACCACCCCGTTTGCTGCCGATGTGGGACAGCGTCCTGCTCGCCTACGAGGATCGCAGCCGCGTGATCCCCGACGCCCACCGACGGCGCATCGTTCAGCCCAACGGCGACTTCCTGCCCACGTTCATGGTGGACGGTCGGGTGGCCGGCCTCTGGCGGGCCGACGTGGTGAATGGCCGAACAAGGATCACCACCCTGCCCTTCGAGCCCATCGCCCGAGCCGCCGATCGCGCGCTCCAGGCGGAGGCGAGGCGCCTGGCAGCCTTCGTCGAGCCGATCGAACCGGCCGTCTATAAGCGCTATGTCAACACGTGGCTGAAATAGACTGGCCGAGCAAGCGACCGGTCGAAGATCACGGCTCCGGGAGGCACCCATGTGTTCGATTGGCTTCAGGCGCCTCGCTACGCTGCGGACGTTGGGCGGCGCGGCGGAGGAGCCCGTCTTCGGCGAGACGAATGATGGACGCGAGCTCGCCGTGTTCTGGTCGGAAGGCTTCGAGGGTATCGACGGACCGGAGCCGATCGTGCAGGACGCAAACGGCGATGTGGTCGCGCATGACGGCGAGGAGATCACGATCCCCGAAGGGGCCTGGCCAGAGCTTCACGGCTACTTCGTCTGCCCCTCCGAGGATTCGCTGTACGTCCTCGAGGAGGAGCCCAGCTAGCCTCGGCTCCTCCGGCCGCTTCGGAGCCTGTCGGGACTCGACAGGCGCGTCACAATGCATGCGTGGAGCGGGTTCGAGCACGCCGACGGCGTGTCGTCGTTGACAACACGGCACTCGCCCAGGACATCGGGCGACGCCTCAAAGCCGCGCGTCTTCGGGCGGGGCTGACCCAGCAGAAGCTCGCCGAGGGCCGGTACACCAAGGCGTACGTCAGCGCCCTCGAGAAGGGCCTAGCCAAGCCATCGATGGCTGCGCTGGTGTTCTTTTCCGAGCGGTTGGGCCTCCCACCGAACGCCTTCCTGATCAACGAGGCCGGGACATGGACCCGGATGGAAGCCGATCTTCGACTGGCCGCGGGCGAGTGGCAGGCCGCGGCCGACGCGTACACGTCGCTCCTCGAGTCGGTCACCGGCCGCCAGGCGAGAGCCGAGCTGCTGGTTGGGCTCGCGGAGGCGCTCTGCCGACTTGACCAGGGCGAGCGAGCCATCGCTCCCGGGGCCGAGGCGCTCGATACCTTCGAGCAGCTCAAGGAGGAGGAGCGGGCGGCTCACGCGACCTACTGGCTCTCGTTCGCGCACTACCTGCGGGAGAACCGCGAGGAGGCACGGGCACTGCTTCGAGGCCTGCTCGAGCGCGTCCGGGGAGGTCTGCAGGTTGCGCCCGACTTCAAGGTCCGCGTGCTGACGGCGCTGGCCGCGAATGAGACTCGCGACGGCGAGCACGGCCTGGCGGTGAGCTACCTGGAGGAGGCTCGCGGCATCGCGGGCGACCTGGACGATCGCCGCCGCGCGACGTTTCTCATGACGCTATCGATCTCCTATCGCCAGCGTGGCGATCTGGAGGGCGCAATACGGACGGCAAACGAAAGCCTGGGCCTCTTTCGAGCGGCCGAGTCCGACCAGGAGGTCGCATCGCTCGAGCACGAGCTGGCGTTGACGTACCTCGCTCTCGGAAATGAGTCGCGGGCCGAAGAGCTTGCGGCCTCGGCGCGCCGGCGCTTCGAGGACCTCGGTGACGAGCGCCACCTCGCTCATGTGGCCGATACCGAAGCGCGCATCAGGCTCGCTCGTGGCGACGCCAGGGGGGCCCTGGAGCGGGTCGATGAGGCGCTCCGGTGCGCTGAGGCAACGGACAACCAGAAGGGCACCTTCGACGCGCTGCTGACGCGAGGCCGGGCGCAGCTGATGCTCGACGACAAGGACGCCGCTGCGGCGACTTACGAGTCAGCCACCGGGCTGGCCCGCGATCGAGGGACCCCGGCGCAGGTTCGCGAAGCGCTCGACGAATGGGCCGACACGCTGGCCGGGATGGGCGAGCACGAGCGCGCCTACGCGCTCACGCGAGAAGCGCTGCGCGCTCGATAGCCCGGAGATCAGCCCTCGGCGGCGGAGCCGGCCCGCGGCAGGAAGTCGAGCGATTGGCGGGCGATCCAGCTGGCCAGCCAGAACAGGGCGATGGCGTTCACGGGGTGCAGCGCCGGCAGAACGGGAGATGCGCTCCGCATGTACATCAGCAATCCCTGGACGATGAGCAGACCGAACAGCGCGACGCTGGCGATGATCAGGTTGCGCGGAAGGCGGCCGAGAAAGGCCGTCACGATCAGCACCAACCCGGTGATCTCGAAGACGCGCGCGAAGGTGCGGTGCATATCGATGGAGGCACCGGCGAACAACGCCAGCCCAGCCAGAAAGACCTGGATGAAGACGGCGGCCGCAAAGATGATGCTCGCGGCCGCGAAGATGAGGCGGCTCCAGCGAACCCTGGGCGAGACGGTCTCCGAGTGGATCGTGCCGGTGTCTGTCCCTGCCGCAGCCGAGCTCATCGTGGCGTCCCCTTCGTCCGCGATGCGGCCCAGAACCTGAGTCTGCTACCGCTGAGTAGCAGATTGACGCACCCCCGAGCCGCGGTCAACCGACATCATCGCCGAACCGGCTGGCGAGGGCGAGGTCAAACGCGCACACTGCGGACGACAGGAGGTAGCGCGATGACCGACCAGCAGCGAGAAGCGGATCCGAACCCGGCTACATGGAGTTCGGCCGACGACTCGGCCGGGCTCGACCCGGAGCACCCGGGCGCCGGGTCGGGCCTTCAGGCCGACCCGATGGCCGGCGAGGGCACCGACGACGACGAAGCAACCATCAGCCAGGGACCGCGCGCCGGCGGTACCAATGCGACGACCGGCACAGGCTCCTCGGAAGAGGCAGGCAGCGAAGCCTGACGGCAACACGAGGTGAAGGGAGGCCCGAGATGGGCGAGCAGGAGAACCGCGCGGTCATCGACCGGATCCGCGAGGCGACGGAGTCCGGCGACATGCAGGCGCTGACACGAGAGGTCACCGCTGCTGCGGCGGACGACTTCGTCCAGGAATGGCCCCAATCGGGCGAGCGGTTCCGTGGCGTGGACAAGGTCGTCGAGATGTATCAGCACTACCCCAGCGAAACCGGCACCACCCCGAAGATGAGCACCGGCCAGATCACTGGCAGCGGCGACGTCTGGGTGATGGAGGGGACCGTCGACTACGGTGACGGCATCCCCGTGCGCTACGTCGGCATTGCCGAGTTCCGTGACGGTAAGGTGAGCCGCCTCACCGAGTACTACGCCAACCCCTTCGAAGCACCCGAGTGGCGCTCCCAGTGGGCCGAACGGATGTGACCGCCCTCTGAGCGGAGACTGACGTAGCGGGGCGGAGTCCCTCCCCTGTATCCGATCCTGTTCCAGGCGGGCCCCGTCGTGCTCGTGACGCACGATGTCTTCACCGGCCTGGGGCTGCTGGCCGGCCTTGCCCTCTACTACGGCGAGCTCCGCCGTCGCGGCATGCTCGATGCTCGGATCGTCGCCATCTCGGTGGCTGCGATCGTCGGGGGCGGCCTCGGCGCCCGTCTCATCACCGCCTGGGAGCATCTGCCCTACTACGAAGCGCTCGGCGAGGCGCCGTTGAGCTACGTCATCGAGCACAGCGGCAAGAGCATCATCGGCGGCCTGGCCGGTGGCTACCTGGCGATCGTGCTTGCCAAGCGAGCCCTCGGATACCGCCGATCGACGGGTGACTCCTACGCACTCGCGATCCCCGTCGGCACCGCGATCGGTCGGGTGGGCTGCTTTCTCTCGGAGCTCCCGCTTGGCACCCCGACCGACCTGCCGTGGGGCGTGAGCGTCTCGTCCCAGGCAGCAGCCGGGTTCCCGGTCTGCCCAGGCTGCGACGGCCCGATGCACCCCAGCATGGTCTACGAGATCCTGTTCAACCTGATGGCCGTGGCATTGATCGTTCGCTTCCGTCACCGGGTTGTCGTCCAGGGAGATCTCGTCAAGCTCTACCTGCTGGCCGCCGGCAGCTTTCGGTTCCTGGTCGAGTTCGTCCGCGGCAACCCGATCCAGGCATTCGGCCTGAGCGGGCCACAGCTGGTGCTCATCCCGCTCCTCGCGCTTCTCGCCGTGCACTTCCTCCGTAACTGGCAGCGCGGTGTCAACCGCGTCCCTCCGGCGCCATGGCGGCAGCGCCCAATCCTCGAAAGCCGGGCGGGGTGAACCCCGAGATCGTCCGCTACCTGGCCGAGAACCGCGGCCGGTACACCGATGCGGCACTGCGCGATGCGCTGGTCCGGGCGGGCCACCCCGGCGCGGAGGTCGACGAGGCCCTCGCGAGCCTTGTTCCCGGCGGCGTCGAGCGCCCGCCAGGTTCGGTCTGGAGCGAGAACGATCCTGAAGCCCGGCGCGATCGACGAGGCGTGACCCGCTCGCCCAAATTCTGGCTCGTGCTCGTCGGCTTCGTCATTGGGCTGTACGCCGCCGTGCTGCTGAGCTCCTTCGCCGTCAATGCGGGTGGGCTGCCCGACCTGATCCCCCTCGTGGTGGCCGCCGTGATCCTGCTCGCCGGAGCCACGGGCTGGGCGCGCCTGCAGCACGATGACCGCCCACTGGCCATGGGTCTCGGCTGTGGCGTCGTGGCCGCCATCCTCATCCCGTTCATCGCCATCGTCGTCCTGTTCGGGATCTGCGTGGCCGGCGTGGCGCAGGTCCCCTAGCCGCCAGCCGAGGAGCCGACATGCTTGATCTGCGCCCGTACACGCCGCTCCGGATGGTCCTGACGGTGTGCGGCTACTGCTTCAGCGACGATCCCGATCGCCAGGTCGACTACGAGCGCGACGTGCTGCAGGGCAACCTCGTGCTGGAGGATGGGAAGGTCTACCTGCGCCGGATCTGCCGGCGCGGGCACGGGGAGGTCGTCAGCCTCTACGAAGAGGACTACGGGCTGTGGGAGTACCTCCAGCAGTGGCGCGTCCCGACGCGCGAGATCATCCCCGACACGCCAGCCAACGCCCGGCCGATCCCGATGGGCTACCTGGACGGCCTGGGCGACCTGCAGACGCAGCACAGCTGCCTGCTCCTCATCGACGTCACGGAGAACTGCAACCTGCGCTGCCCGACCTGCTTCGCGGGCAGTAGCCCCGGGCTGAGTCGCTTCGCGCGGCTGCCCCACGTGATGCGCTCGCTGGACGCCGCGATCGCCAGGGAGGGCGGTCGAATCGACGTGCTCATGCTGAGTGGCGGGGAACCGACCGTTCACCCGGAGATCGTCGAGATCATTGAAGCGGCAGCCGGCCGTGCGGTGACGAGGGTGATCCTCAACACCAACGGCATCCGCGTGGCGCGTGACGACCGCTTCCTGGCCGCCCTCGAGCGGCTGCGCGATCGCGTCGAGGTCTACCTCCAGTTCGACGGCTTCGAGCTCGACACGCACCTCTACCACCGCGGCGAGGATCTGCGGGAGATCAAGGCGCAGGCCATCCGGCGCCTCACGGATGCGCGCATCTTCACCACGCTCGCCTGCGCGGTGGCCGAAGGCGTGAACGACCGCGAGGTCGGTGCGATCGCCGAGTTCGCCCTGGCCACCGATTACATCGCCGGTGTCGCCTTTCAACCGGTCTTCGGATCGGGCCGGGCCAACCCGATCGATCCCATGCGACGGATGACGACGACCGGCACGCTGCTCCGCCTGGGCGAGCAGACGGCCGGACGGATCGGTCGGGATGATTTCATCGCGCTTCCATGCAGCCATCCGGACTGCTCGTCGCTCACCTACTTTCTGCGCGACGACCGCGAAGGCTGGCGCTCCGTTCCACAGCTGATCGGCATCGAGACGCTCAAGGAGCATCTCGCGCTGGTCGGCAACAGGATTGCCCCCGACGACGCCATGTGGACCGCGCTAGTCGGCCTCATGAGCGAAACGACCCTTATCAGCCGGCCCGAGCTGATCGATCACCTCGCAGCGATCTGCGACGCCTGCGATCTGGGCGTCAGCGGCTTCGTTCGAACCCTGGGGCGCGCGCTGCTAGGACGTGGAGAGGCGGTCGAGCAGGTCGCCCTCCGCGTCAAGCGCTTCAGTGTCAAGACCTTCATGGACGCCTGGACGCTCGACGTGGAGCGACTCCAGCAATGCTGCGTCAACGTCGGGTCCATCGACCCGGACAAGGAGACGGTTCGAGTGCCGTTCTGCGCCCGCCAGCTCTTCGGCGACCTCCGTCGTCGCACGTCGGACGGTATGGTTGCGGGCCGCGAGCTCGTCCAGCTCAACGCCTCTGGCCCGCCAGGCCCGGCCGGCCTGCCAGTCGTCCCCTCGCAATGAGCAGCTCGCTTGCCGCGCGCCCGGTCGCCGGTGCATCTGCGACAACCGCGACCGGGCTGGCCCAGACTCCGGCCCAACGGTCGGAGCGGCTGGCCTTCACCTTCTGCCGGCTGGGCACGATCGGCCTGATCGCCTGGCTGTTGACGCCGCCGCTGTTCGTGCTGCTGGCTGCGATCGCGGCTGTCGTGCTCTACGGCCGCGCCGTGCTCATGGGCGTGCGTGAGAGTCGCTGCTTCCTCCGCCGCCCGGCCCTCATCATGGGCACCTGGGCCGGGATCGCGCTCATCGATGCTGCCTGGCTGCTCGGCCTGCTCGACCCCGCGCGGCTCTGGGGCTGACGGGTGGCGCGCGCCCGTGAGCTGGGAATCACCATCGGCGACGGCCGGCCCGGGCCGCACGCCGCGATCACCGACGTACCCGGGGTTCGCGTCGGTCACGCGACCATCATCGAAGGCGAAGGGAATCTGGTGGTCGGGCGGGGCCCGATCCGGACCGGTGTGACGGTCATCGAGCCGCGAGCAGGACCGATCTGGGATGAGCCCGTTTTCGCGGGCTGCGAGCGCCTCAACGGCGCCGGCGAAATGACCGGCCTGGAGTGGGTCCGGGAGTCCGGGCTGCTCACTTCCCCCATTGCCATCACCAATACCCACAGCGTGGGAATCGTGCGCGACGCGCTCGTAGAGATGGAGATTCAGCACCGCCCGCCGGACGGCCACTTCTGGAGCCTGCCAGTGGTCGGCGAGACCTGGGATGGCGTGCTCAACGATGTGAACGGCCTTCACGTCCGGCGCGAGCACCTCTTCCAGGCGCTGGCAACGGCAGCCGGTGGCCCGGTGGAGGAGGGAAACGTCGGGGGCGGGACCGGCATGATCTGCCATGGCTTCAAAGGTGGCATCGGGACCGCTTCGCGCATCATCGCGGCAGAGGACGGCGGCTACACCGTGGGGGTGCTGGTCCAGGCGAACCATGGGCGCCGGCCCCGGCTGCGGATCGACGGCGTGCCGGTGGGTTCCCTGCTCCCTGCCAGCCGTATCCCATTGCCCGGTCACCCAGGGCCCCAGCAAGGGAGCGGCTCGATCATCGTCGTGGTCGCCACCGACGCCCCGCTGCTGCCCCACCAGTGCCGACGCCTCGCCCAGCGGGCGGGGATCGGCC
>JACDFU010000064.1 GCA_013815585.1 Chloroflexota bacterium | reverse complement strand
TCTCCGGGCTGATCGCGAACAGGCTGGGCTGGCTCGAGGCGCCGCAGTATTTCGCCGAGCGCATCGACGAGCTCGAGGCCTTCGCCGCTGGCATCCGCGCGACCGGCTTTCAGCGGGCCGTGGTCTGCGGGATGGGCGGCAGCTCGCTGGCCCCGGATGTTCTCGCCCGCTCGTTCGAACGGGGCGCGGGCGCCATCGCGGTCGAGGTCCTCGACTCGACCGATCCGGCCGCCGTGGCCGCGGTCGAGGCCGCGGGGGACCCGGATCGCACGCTCTTCCTCATTGCCACGAAGTCCGGGACCACGAGCGAAACGCTGAGCTTCCTGGAGTACTTCTGGGCATTGGAGGACTCGCGCCACGGCCCCATTCCCGAGAGCCTGCCGGGCGACCACTTCGTTGCAATCACCGATCCGGGCAAGAGCCTCGAGGCGATTCCCCACCAGGATCTGTTTCGCAGCTCGTTCCTCAATCCCGAGGACGTCGGCGGCCGCTACAGCGCACTGACCTATGTCGGGCTGGTCCCCGCCGCCCTGCTCGGGGTCGACCTCCGGGCGCTGCTGGGCGGGGCTGCTGCCATGGCCGCGCGCTGCCAGCTCAACGGAGCCGACAATCCGGGTCTGGCCCTGGGCACGGCCATGGGCGCGCTGGCCGCGGCCGGGCGGGACAAGCTGACGCTGCTGATCGAGCCGAGGTACGCGTCCTTCGGGGCCTGGCTCGAGCAGCTCATCGCCGAGAGCACGGGCAAGCACGGCGTGGGCATCGTCCCGGTGGACGCGGAGCCCCTCGGTGAACCGGCTTCCTACGGTCAGGATCGGGTGTTCGTGCGGCTTGCCGGCTCGGCCCCTGACGAGGCGTGGGCAGCCGAGTCGGCCGCCTTCCTCGACGCGCTTGCCGCCACCGGCCACCCGGTCATCGACCTCCGGATGCTCGACTCAGAAGGCCTGGGGGGCGAGTTCTTCCGCTGGGAGTTCGCCACGGCAGTGGCAGGTGCCGTGCTCGGCATCAATCCCTTTGACGAGCCCAACGTGACCGAGTCGAAGGAGAACACCCGCCGCGTCCTCAGGGAGTTCGAGGAGCGGGGTGAGCTGCCACATGACGAACCCATCGCGACGACCGGTCCGCTGGCGGTGTACGGGGACTCGGCGCTCCGGCTGTCGGCTGGCACCGGTGGCGTCGGGGAGGAGCTGCGCCGCCACCTCGAACGCGCGCGGCCATCGAGTTACGTGGCGATCCAGGCGTACATCGCGCCATCACCGCAGCGCGACGCCGCTCTGGCCGCGCTTCGCAGCCTGATTCGCGATCGGACAGGGCTCGCGACCACCGTCGGGTACGGCCCACGTTTCCTGCACTCGACGGGCCAGCTGCACAAGGGCGGTCCGCGGACAGGCTGTTTCCTGCAGCTGACGAGCGGACACCCCACAGACCTGCAGATCCCAGGCGCGAAGGAGACCTTCGGCACCCTCATCGATGCCCAGGCGCGAGGCGATTTCACCTCCCTGGAAGGCCACGAGCTGCCGGTGGCCCGCGTTGACCTCTCGGAGGATCCGGACGCCGGCCTGGCGGAGCTTCATTCGATCCTGCAGGGAGCCACCAAGAGTCCCGCGTAGACAGAAAGGACGCCAGCATCGTGGACGTGGCGATCGTCGGCCTGGGGCGCATGGGAGCCAACATGGCTCGCCGCCTGCACCAGGGCGGCCATCGGGTGGTTGCCTTCAACCGCTCCCCTGACAAGACCCGGGAGATCATGCAGGAAGGCCTCCAGGGCGCCTTCGAGCCGGCAGAGCTGGTGAAGGTGCTCTCGGCGCCTCGCGTTGTCTGGCTGATGGTTCCCGCCGGAGACGCCACAGAGGCGACGATCGATGAGTTCGTGCCGTTGCTCGAGCCGGGCGACACCATCGTCGATGGAGGCAACGCGAACTTCCACGACTCGCGCCGTCGCCATGCAAAGCTCAAGGAAAAGGGCCTGCGCTTCGTCGACGCGGGGGTTTCGGGCGGCGTCTGGGGCCTCGAAATCGGTTACGGCGTGATGGTCGGCGGCGACCGCGAGGACGTCGCGCCGCTCGAGCCCATCTTCACGACACTGGCGCCTGTGGGCGGCTACATCCACTGCGGTCCGAGCGGCAGCGGCCACTACGTGAAGATGGTTCACAACGGCATCGAATACGGCCTCATGCAGGCCTACGCCGAAGGATTCGAGATCCTGCACACCTCGGAGTACCCGCTCGACCTGGCCGCAGTCGCCAAGGCCTGGATGCATGGGACGGTCATTCGCTCCTGGCTGCTCGACCTGCTCGGACTGGCGTATGAGCAGCACGGCGAGGGGTTGGACGACCTCAAGGGATGGGTGGCCGACTCAGGCGAAGGGCGCTGGACCGTGCAGGAGGCGATGGACCTGGACGTTCCCGCGCCCATCATCACCCTCTCTCTCCTGACCAGGTTTCGCAGCCGGCAGGAGGAGAGCTACGGGGCCAAGGTCCTGGCGGCGCTGCGACAGCAGTTCGGCGGCCACGCGATCAAGTCATGAGCCTGCCGACCCGAAACCGCGTACGCGGCCTGACCGCCCCCGGCACGACCCGGGAGGCGCCGCCACGACGCCTTTCGCGGCTGAAGCCGCCCACGGCTGATCGCAATCTCGAGAACCCCCTCCGCGAGGGCTTGATCCTCGAGAAGGTGCCTGAGCCCAGTTCGACCGTCATCTTCGGTGCCACCGGCGACCTTGCCCACCGCAAGATCCTGCCCGCCCTCTACAACCTCCATCGGGCTGGCCTGCTCCCTCCCGAATCCAAGGTCCTGGGCTTCGCCAGGCGGGACTACACCGACGAGCACTACCGGGAGGAGATGCTCGCTGCCGTGCAGGAGCACTCTCGCTCCCCCGTCGAGCCGGCAATCTGGGAGGAGTTCGCCCGCCGGATCCACTACCAGCAGGGCGAGTTCGGAGACTTCAAGTCGTTCCGGGCGCTGGCCGAGCGGCTGGAGGCGCTCGATGCGGAGAGCGGCACGAGGGGCAACAGGCTCTTCTACCTGGCCACGCCTCCCAGCACCTACATCCAGATCATCAACAACCTCGGCGGCGCCGGGCTGGCGCAGGAAGGTCGCGGCCACAGCTGGGGCCGGATCGTCATCGAGAAGCCGTTCGGCTTCGACCTGGAGTCGGCCCGCCGCCTCAACCACGACGTGCGAGAGGTTTTCGACGAGCGGCAGGTGTACCGCATCGATCACTACCTGGGCAAGGAGACGGTCCGGAACCTGCTGGTCTTCCGCTTTGCCAACGGCATCTTCGAGCCTGTCTGGAACCGCCGTTACGTGGATCACGTGCAGATAACCGTGGGCGAGGACCTGGGGATCGAGGGCCGGGGAGACTTCTACGAGGAAGCCGGCGCCATCCGCGACATCATCCAGAACCACATGCTCCAGCTGCTCAGCCTGGTGGCGATGGAGCCGCCGATCAACTTCGACGCCGAGGCCCTGCGGGACGAGAAAGTACGGGTCCTCAAGGCGCTCGACCCGCTCTGGCCGGAGGAACGCATTCGCGAGGATGTCGTCCGCGGGCAGTACGCGCCTGGCTGGATCGGCGGAGTGGCGGTCCACGGCTACCGGGAGGAGGGGGAGGTCGACCCGCAGTCGACGACCAACACCTTCGTGGCCCTGAAGGTGGAGGTCCAGAACTGGCGCTGGGCCGACGTCCCCTTCTATCTCAGAACGGGAAAGCGCCTGCCGAAGCGGGCGACGGAGATTGCGATCCAGTTCAAGCGCCCGCCACTCATGCTCTTCCGCGACGCGTCTGCCGACCCCGAGCCGAACCTCCTGGCGCTGCGCATCCAGCCCGATGAGGGGATCCTGTTGCGGTTCGCGGCCAAGGTGCCCGAGCTGGGACTCGACGTGCGCTCGGTGAACATGGACTTCACGTACGGGACCTCGTTCACCACGGACGCTCCCGAGGCATACGAGACGCTGCTGCTGGACGCGATGCTGGGCGACGCCTCGCTGTTCACCCGGGCCGACGAGGTGGAGGCCGCTTGGGGCATCGTGACGCCGATCACCTACGCCTGGAGCGAATGGGACCGCGACGGTACCCCGGAGGACCTCCACCCCTACGAGGCCGGCACCTGGGGTCCCGACGCGGCGGATCGGCTTGTCGAGCGCGACGGTCGACGCTGGCGGCGGCTCTGAGGGTCGCTCGATGGAGATGATGAGCGCCGGCGCGATCACCACGCCGGCCACGCAGCGCTGGCAGGCTCGGGCGACGAGCGTGAAGGAGATCGAGCAGGAGCTCTCGCGGATCTGGTCTGAGGCGGCCAGGGAGATCCGCGACGCGGGCGTCGGGGCACACCAGCGGGCCGAAGCGATGGGCGACCCGCGTCTGTCGGGGTTGATGAACGAGTTCGACGACGTCCGGGTTCGCACGCGGACAAGCGTCCTAACCCTGGTCGTCGTGGCCAGCCGGCCGGAGACCGCCGAGCGCGCGATGGACGCCGTCAACCACCTGGCCTCGCGGCACCCATCCCGCGCGATCATCCTGGCGCCCGGGGACCCTGACGGACCGGCCACGGTGGACGCCCAGATCTTCGCCAACTGCCGGCTCTCCGACAGCGGTGCCAGCGAAACGTGCACGGAGGAGATCCTCGTGCGCACCGGCGGGGAGCTCATGCAGCATCTCACCGGCGTGGTGGCGCCGCTGCTCATCCACGACCTCCCCGTGGTCCTCTGGTGGCCTGACGATCCGCCCATCGGCTCGCGGCCGTTCCGGGAGCTGACGGAGACGAGCGACCGGCTGCTGGTGGACTCAGGCGCCTTTCGCGAGGATGGGGCCAAGCGCCTGACCGGCCTCGCGGCAGTCGTGGCCGACGGCCAGACGGTCCGGGACATCGGCTGGATGCGTCTCACCCTCTGGCGCGAGCTTCTGGCGGGCCTTTTCGACCACCCGCTGCTGCTTCCAGAGCTGTCCGCCATCAAGACCCTTCGGATCGACATCTCGCAGCCGGGCGACATCTTTCGGATCACCAAGGCCGCCCTGTTCTGTGGTTGGCTAGCGGCCACGCTTGGCTGGGAGCTGGCGGAGCCGATGGGACGGCAGGCCGGCGACGACAGCCTGCGCGGCGTGCTGCGCCGCGGACGAAACCTCATCCGCGTGGAATTCCGGCCAGTTTCGCCCGGTGGGGACAGGGCGCTTCGCTCGCCCGGGTCGATCGCGCGCGTGGAGCTCGAGCTCGGCCGCGGGAGGCACGATATCCGGGCGCGCGTGACCCGCCAGGCCGACCACCTGCTGGGAACGGCCGACTGGGATGGCGCCCGCGTCAACCGTCGCGCCGGCCGGCTGGAGGCCTTCGGTGAAGCCCCATTCGTCGCTGAGGCGCTCGACAAGTCGGCCCACGACCGCACGTTCGAGACCGCCCTCGCGCACGCCGCCCGCCTCATCGGCCGATGACCGGCGAGCCGGAAATCCTCGTCCTCCGCGATGCCGAGGCCATCGCCGGCGAAGCCGCGGCCCGGTTCGCGGCAGCGGTCGAGGAAGGGGTCGCCGAGCGTGGCCGGGCGGACATTGCCCTCACCGGCGGCTCGTCAGCGGGGGCTCTCTACCGGCGGTTGGCCGACTCGCCGTGGCGGGAGCGGGTCGACTGGACCCGGCTGCACCTGTGGTGGGGCGACGAGCGGTTGGTCCCGAACGACCATCCCGAATCGAATGCCGGGCTCGTGTACAGCATCCTCCTCGACATCGGGGCACGCACCACCCAGTCAGGCGAAGGGGCCGCGAGCACGGACGTGCTGGCCGGGCACGAGGCGGGTGCCACCGTCCCGGCCGACCAGGTCCATCCGTTCCCGGTTTCGGAGGCGATCGGCCGGGGGGACGGCGGCGGCGCATGGGCGGCCGAGCAGTACGCCGAGCAGTTGCGCTCGATGCTCCCCGCCGGCCAGGACGGGCTGCCCGCCTTCGACCTCATCCTGCTGGGTGTCGGGTCGGACGGACACATCTTCTCGGTCTTTCCGGACAGTGCGGCGCTCGCGCCCGATGCACCGCTGGCGCTGTCAATCCCGGCCCCCGACCATATCTCGCCCCACGTGCCGCGGCTGACGCTCAACCCCCGCCTGCTCGAGACGGCCCGGCAGGTCCTCGTAATGGTGCCGGGAAGCAGCAAGGCCGAGATCATTGAGCAGGTGCTGGGTCCCGAGCGTGACAGCCGGCGCTGGCCGGCACAGCTCGCGCGCCGCGCAAACACCACGTGGCTACTCGACGAGTCATCCGCCGCGCGGCTCTCCCTGGACGAGCGCACCCGCTAGCAGGCGGGCAGACGCCGTCGCGGCTGGGAAATTGGTGGTGCGGTTAGGCCCCGACGTGGGGGGGATGGGTTGTGTCCGGTTGGTACACTTTCCGTCCGCTTTCGCGGGGAGTGCGCGTCGAAATGCAGCTCGAGGCGGTCGCCAGATCGTCTGCTGGGGTGGCGCGGGGGAGAAACGATGCACCGGTTTCATGTTCGGATCGCGGTATCGCTCGCTGTTGGTCTGCTGGCTCTGTATCCGGCGGTGGCGGCCGCGACGCGAGTTGGTCAACCAGCCGCCAACGCCCTGGCGGCAGCGCCCAAGAGTGGCGCTTCTGAACTTCGGGTCCTGGTCGACCGAACCCTCGGCGAACACGCATTTCTGACAGTGCAGGCGATGCGCACCGGCGTCCGCGGCGGCGCCGACTTCGCCGCGGCTGCGGAGGCGCTGGAGGAGAACACCTCCGAACTCCAGGCCGTCATCACGAGTGCCTACGGTGAGGCGGGCGGCGAGGCGTTTGGAGAGCTGTGGCGGACCCATCTCGGCTACATCGTCGACTACGCGGTGGCTTCCTCCAAGAGCGATGAGGACGGTAAGGAAACCGCCGCCGAGGGACTCGAAAAGTACCAGAAGGACTTCAGTGAGTTTCTTGCGAGCGCCAACCCGAACCTGACCGAGGAAGCCGTCTCCGACCTTCTGGGCGAGCACGTCACGCAACTTCAACAGATCGGGCAGTTCATCAATAGCGACTTCCCGAAGGCATACGCGACCGCGCGAGAGATGTATACGCACATGTTCGACGTGGGCGACGCACTTGCAGGCGCGATCGCCAAGCAGTTCCCCGATGACTTCACGCGGCCCGACATTGCACGGGGACCAGCCGCGGATCTTCGCGTAGCGCTCGACAAGGTTCTCGGCGAGCACACCTTCCTGTCGGTGGAGGCCATGCGAGCCGGTCTCGCGGGGGACACAGAGGAGTTTGAAGCTGCCCGCGGAGCACTCGACGGCAACAGCAGCGATCTGACGTCGGCGATCGGCAAGATCTACGGCGAGGAAGCGGAGGGACCGTTCGGCACCCTGTGGGCCGCGCACATCGGCTATTACATCGACTACATCCAGGCCCTGAGAGACGAAGACGAGGCTGCCGCCGAAAGCGCTCGCGAGCAGCTGGCGGCATACGGAGAAAAGTTCGGCGAGTTCCTTGCCAAGGCCAACCCGAACCTGGAGGCTGCGGCCGTTCAGGAACTGGTGGACAGCCATACGGGCCACCTGCTCGCCCAGGTCGACGAGTATGCGGCCGCCGACTATCCGGGCGCCTACGCCGTCGGCCGGGAGGCGTACGCCCACAGCCTCGTGCTCAGCGACGCACTTGCCACCGCCATCGCGAAGCAATTTCCGGACATCTATCCCGACCTGCCCGACACGGCCACGGATGCCATTCCGACTGACGAATCCGGCTCGGCCCCTTGGGCCGCGATTTTCGCGGCCTCCGCCCTTGTCGGAGTTGCCACCACGGTGGTCGCTCGGCGCAGGCAGCCCCGACCGAGACGATCGACCGCGTAGGCGCGGAAATCCAGTTACGCGAGCAATCGACGGCGATCCGGGATGATGCGTCCGTCCGGCAATCTCCTGCTGGTGACCGCCGGCGTGGCGGCAATAGTCGGGGCGGTCGTTGCGACGGGCATGGCGCTGGACGCCGCGAGGAGCCTGTCGGTTGGGGCGAACGCACCCGCCTCGTCCCCTGCTGCCACGGCGAGCCGCGGGGACTCCACGGCTGACCCAGGAACGCCCGCACGTGAGACTCCTCCGCTCACCGGAACGGAGGCTCCGGAGGTGGCTTCCCTGCCGGTGAGCACATCGGTCGCTCCCTCGACTGCACCGCCGCCTTCCGGCACTTCAGTGGCACCATCCGCGTCCGATCGACCCACGCAGGCGCCATCGCCGCGCGAGCTGGTCATGGACGTCTTCGACCTTCAGCCGATGGGTTCGAATCCCGGTGCCGACTGGACAACCACACCCGACGGAACCTCCCTGACGGTGGCCGCCTTACCCACGAGCGTGGATCGGAGCATTCGGCTCCGATCCACATCGGCGCAGGGTGGAGAACGAGCCTGTCGGGTCCTGCCGGCCACCTCCCAAGGGACGATGATGATTTCGGTCGATCTGATGCTCGACACCAACACCGCGGAGTCGCCTGCCCTCCTCAGCGTTCGAGGTGGCCACATCTTGGACGTTCCTGCAGATGAAGGGCGGTTCGAAGCAGAGACGTGGTATCGCTTCGCCATCACCATCAATTTTGAGAGTCGCCGCTATCACGTTGAAGTGGTGGAACGCGGCAGCGCTGAGGCGGCCGCGCAACTGGCTGACGAACCTTGGATGACGTCGGACGTCCCCTCGGTCGATCATGTGTGCTTCCAGGTTCCGCCGGCTGGGGAACCGGCCAGTCTCTTCATTGACAATCTGATGGTCAGCGGATAACGACTTCCTCTCACGGACGTAGCCCGACTGCGGCCGGGCCTTAAAAGGAGAGCAGGGCGACGCCCGCCAGGGCTACCGCGACCCCGACAGCCTGCCACCGGCCGATTCGCTCGCCCAGGATGGTCCAGGCGAGGAGTGCCGTGGTGACTGGGTACAACGACGACACCACGGCGGCAATGCTGAAGGGAACCTGCTGGTTCGCCAGGAGGAAAAACGCATTGCCCCCGACGTCGGCCATCCCGGCAATCGCTATCAGCGGGATGACCGAGCGGGACCGGCTGCCGCCCGGTTGCCGCGTCGTCCGCCCCTCGATTGTCCGACCGCTGACACGGGCGCCGATGATCAACGCGAGGACTATCAGGGGTGCGCTTCGAGCCGCAAGAATCGACCACCAGGGCCCTGCACCCTGCGCGGCCGCCGCGTCCATGAGCACGAAAAAGCTTGCAAAGCCCAAACCGGCCGCCGCAATACGACCTAAGGCCGCGGGCCGAAATCTAGAGGTGACACCTTCTTGCCCGGCTCCGGAAACGATGACTACCGCAAGCACCGCGGCTGCCAGGCCAGTGAGCTGGACAGGGGTCAGATGGTCCCCACCCAGCAGCCCGACTGCCGCAGGAAGGGCGGAGCCGATGGCTGCAACCGCGGGTGCCACCAGGCTCATTGGTCCGACGGCCAAGGCGGCGTAGAAGGCTGCCAGCCCCATCACCCCCGCCAGTCCGGCGATGGCGGCGAGAGCGAGGGCATGCTGCGGCGGTGGCTCTTCGCCGGATAAGCTCAGGGCCACCATCGCCACGCACACGCCGATGAGCTGCGTCGCAGCAAGCACAGCAAGGACAGTGCTTCGCCGGCTGGCCAGGCCGCCAGCGAAATCGCCTATTCCCCACGAAACCGCTGAGAAGAGGGCGAGAAGCAGCCCGACCGAGCTCAGCGAGACTCCGTGGTCGAAGCCCGGTCCGGTCTGCGGGCTCGCTGCACGGAGGCACTCGAACGCTGGTCCTGGGCCGGCCGCTCGCTGTCCAGACCATTCCCCGAATCAGTCCCGGTGGGACCGGCTAGCTTGATCACCGTGTCGGCAACCGAGTCGTAGCGGTCCGAGGTGGTAAGCAGGAGAACCTGGTAGTCGGCCGCCATGGCCTTCAGGAGCTCAGCCGACCGAACAGCACGCTCGTCATCGAAGCTCACGAAGGGGTCGTCCAAGATCAGCGGCGGCCGTCCGCCTTGCGTCACCTGACGTACCAGACCCAGCCGGGCAGCAAGATAAAACTGGTCGAGCGTTCCCTGCGACAGCTCCTGGACCTCCACCCAGTGCCCGCGCTCCGGAGCCCAGACGCGGAACGTCAGCTGCTGTTCGTCAACCCGGACCCGTCGATAGCGGCCCCCCGTGATGAGCGAGACATCTCGGCTCATGTGCGTCTCGAGATAGCGGGCCGCGCGCTTCATGGTGGCCTCCTCCGCCGCAATCAGGGTCTTCAACGTGGTCTCGTAGACGCGCAGCCGCCGCTCCGCACTCGCCAGCCGATCAAGTGCCGCGGAGTGCTGCTCGGCAAGTGAGGCCACGCGCTCGGCATCAACCGAGTTCTGCTCGACCAGCGCGCATGCCCCGGCCTCCTGCGCGATCGCCCCCTCGAGTTCGCGCTGCGAAGCCGCCACCGCAGCTCGATACCGATCGCGGCTGGCTAAAGGGCTCGCACCGATCTCACCCATGCCGGCAAGCGCATGGCGCCTCTGATCGGCCTCAGCGGCGGCCTCGTCGCGTAGGACTGCGACGTTCGCGTCTTCCGGCACATCGGCGGCCACGCCGCGAAGTTCCGCGCGTAGCTCGTCAATTCCCGCGACGTGCTCCGCCTCGGCGGTAAGCAATCGTTCAGCGGTGGGCACGTCCTCGATTCCGAGCCGCTCGAGCAACGCGGTGCGCTGGCGTTCGTTCTCGGCGAGCTCGTGGGCGAGTTCTGATCGGCCTCGCAGGCGACGGGCAATCTGCTCGTCGCGCAGGAGGGTCTGACGACGTTCATCAAAGGCTGCGTTGCGTTCACGCACCGCCCAGAACGTTGAGCCGACGGCGCCCGCACCGACCACCAGCGCAAGAAGAGCCCCCGCGATGCCCAGCCCGAGGGCCGTTCTGGCGAGAGCCAGGATCACCGCGACGACCGCCAGCACGATGGCGAGAATGGCCCAGCGACTCCAATTGGGCACCTGGATGCCGACGTCGTAGCTCGCTACCTCTGTCTCGGTGGCCAGTTCCGCTCGCAGCCCCGAAATGGCGGCCTCTAGCTGCCGCAGCCGCTCGACGTCAGCGCGCAGCTGCGCAAGGGGAATCTTCGAAGGGTGGCTCGCCTCACGCTCGCCGATTTCCAGACGGATTTCGGTCGCCCGCTTCAGCCGTTCGTAGCGCGCCTGCGCCGCATCAACCTCCATCTTGAGCTCCACGGCGCGTTCGCTCTCGGTGAGCAGACGCCGATCGTCCGACAGCCGGACCTCAGCAGCCGCTTGCCGCTCGCGGGCTCCAAACAAGGCGGCCTGGTCACGCTCCAGGCGCTCGAGCTCGGCTTCGCCTGCGCGCAGTTCCGCCTCGATCCAAGCCGCCTCCTCGCGCGCCCGCTTGAGGTGCCCGGGATTCTTGGGCCCCTCCGCCGTATAGCGGCGAAGAGCGTCGTCCAGGCGCCGCTTTGCTGTCGAGGTGCCCCGGTCTGCGCCGCTTATGGCCGATTGGAGCCGATCGCGGAGCGTGCCCTCGTCCGAGCCGAGCTCGTCCAGCTCCTCGTGCCGCACGCTGGCCGTGGAACGGAAGAACTTCTCCGAGGGGATGCCGGTCAGCTCGGCAATCCGCCGATCCACGAAGGCAGGATCACTCGCCTTCTCATTCCCGAGCGTGAATGCAACCGTGCCACGGCTTCCCGCGAAGCGTTTGGTGAGGCGACCGGATACCCCATCGTCCTCGAAGTCGAGCTCGACCTGTGGCGGCCGATCGCTGCCCACGCCCCAGGATCGGTAGCCGTCCATCTCCCGGCCGGCGGCAGTGCAGCGTCGGTAGAGGGCGAGCTCCAAGGCCCGCTGAATGGTTGTCTTGCCGGCCTCGTTGGGGCCCCGGATGACGTTGAGGCCATCTGCCAGCTTAAGGTCCAGCCGTTCGTGGCGCTGGAAGTCACGTAGTCGAAGGTGGCGAATGCGCATCGTCAGCTCAGTTGGACGGCATCCGGGTCCGCCAGCAACAGGCGGCCCAGTCGGAGCGAGTCGCGCAGTTCCGCCGCCCTCGCTACGTCGCCTGCCGCCTCCGCCGCGCTGGCTCGTTCGTCGAGATCACGGACGAACGCTCCCGCGATCGTGTCCGCAGGAGGCAGCGGACCATCCAGCGGTGGGGGAACGGCCACGTTCCGCACGCGGTGGCGAAAGAACACCCCACTCAGCTCGCGATCGAGCTCGTCGTCATTCAGTTCGAGCGAATCCGGCGCGATCCCGGTGACCCGGACATCGAGGACGAGGTTCGAGTCAGCCAGGCCGCGAAGTCGGTCCACTAGGGCCTGCTGGGTCGGTACCTCTGAAGCGTCGAGGTCCAGCTTCTGGAAGCGGGTCTGCCCGATCTGGCGCGCTTCGACCGTGACCTGCCGCTGGCCATCCACCTCTTCCAGCTGGACGACCAGGACCTGCCCGGCGCCATCCTGATCGACCGCCACCGGTTCCGGGGCCCCCGAGTAGGCCCAGATCGTGGAGCCGGCCTTGCCGCGCCTCGTGGAATGCCAGTGCCCCAGCGCGAGGTAGTCGAGGCCGGACGCGGCAATCTCCTCTTCGGTGAACATGACCTCGTCCTGCTCGACATGGCCCTCCACGCGCAGCGCGCCGTGGAGCACCCCGACGTGCCAGCGGGCGCGGTCATCGCCGGCTACGGAGAAGTCGGCCAGCGGACTATGGGGCGCACGCTTGGTGGCAAACACGCGAGCATGAACCGCGAGCTCCAGCTCGGGATAGACGATGTCGGGCTCCTCCGGCGTCAGCACGATCAGCGAAGGTGAGCCTGCGCGGCCGGCGGCGAGCGCCGCCAGGTCGTGGGCCCGGTAGATGGAGGCGGCGTCGTAGACGTCGTGTGTCCCGGGTACGACGACCGAGCGGATTCCCTGGGTTCCCAGGCGCTTGAACTCGGCGGCAGCCCGCTCCACCGAGCGGCGCGGCTGGGCATTGGAGTCGAACAGGTCGCCAGCGACGATGAAGAGCTCGACACGCTCCTCGAGCGCAACGTCGACGGCTCGCCGGAAGGCAGCGAATTGACGCTCCCGCTGCTGGACGGCCGCTTCAGCCAGATTCCGATGGCGCGCGCCGAGGTGGACGTCGGCCGTATGCAGAAGGCGCGGCATCGTGCGGGGCGGTTCCTCCGTTCGGACTGGTTGGCGAGGCTTGTCGGCGGGCGAGCGAGGAGCCCCCAGCCCTCGCTCGCAAGGTCAGCCTCGCTCGCCATTGTGCCACCTTGCCTGTCGGTGGTAGGGTAGCCGCCGTTAACCGGTGCGCCCCGGACAGGGACCTCGGCAGAGCACCTGGGAGGCGCGGCGCCCGGCTTCATCCGACGCCCGCTCTCTGGTTCCGTTCACCCTGGACCGAGGCATCCGGTTGCAGGCAACCAGTCTTCGCTGCCCACGGAGGTCCTGTTCGGGTGTCTCAAACAGATCGAACCCTGACCTGTCTGGACTGCGGCATCGAGTTCGTGCACTCGACCGCCGACCAAGAGTTTTACGCTCAGAAGGGGTTCGCCTCGGATCCCAAACGTTGTCCGAGCTGTCGAGCGAGCCGTCGCTCGACGCGCGAGGGAGGCACGTACGACGTTCGCGACATCGGCGGTCCCCGCGGGTACGAGCGCGGTGACTACCGGCCCGCGCGAGAATACTTCGCGGTGATCTGCTCGAAGTGCGGGAACGCCGCCCAGGTGCCATTCAAGCCCCGGATGGACCGCCCGGTCTACTGTTCGGACTGCTTCAGGACCGTGCAGGCCGTCTGACAGGCCGAAACGCGCGAGACCCCGGTGGGGGAACCGAGGTCTCGCGTTGGAGGAGGAGTGGGTCGGGGCCGAGTCCCCGAACCGTTGGAGTGGAGCAGGGACAGCTTCCCCAGCGCGAGTTTCGGCAGTGTGAGCGCATGGTTAACGTTCGGTAAGGCGAACCAGATCGCCGTTGGGATGCCGTGTCCGCCGCCTGCCGCACCAGACCGTCACCCGACCCGACCCCTGGACCTGCCAGGTGGGCGGCGGCGGGGGAGGGACGAGCTACGCCACGCCCGCCCCGCCCCAGGAGCGCCGTCCGGGCGTCGAGGCCGATGGCCAGATGCGCCCCGGGAATGCGAAGGAGCTGGAACGCTCGCCACGCCTCGGGACGCGCGTCGTACGCCGGGACTACCAGCGCGCCGGGCACGAACCCCAGTGCCGGGGCCCAGCGGACCGCCCTTGGGTGGCGGCGCAGTTGAAGGTGGCGGGCAC
>JACDFU010000063.1 GCA_013815585.1 Chloroflexota bacterium | reverse complement strand
GCCTCCGCCTCATCGGCCCAGCGCGTGCGCCACTCCACCGGGACCTCGTCAGGCGCCTCGCGATGGGCCTGCGCCAGCCATATGAGTGACCAGGCGCGGGGGACAACCCGGTAGACGTCGTAGCCGCCACCGCCGGTCGCAAGCCAGCGCCCGTCGCTGCGCCGATGCGCGATCTCGTCGAGCAGGCGATCGGCCCGCCAGTAGGCAGCCGTCGTCACGCGCAGGTGTGCGAGGGGGTCCAGCGCGTGGCTGTCGCAGCCGTGCTGCGTCACGAGCATCGTCGGCCCGAATGCCTCGGCGAGTGTTGGCACGAGCGTCTCCACGGCCTCCAGCCACGAAGCGTCGCCGCTGTACGGCTCGAGGGGAACGTTCACCGCGGTCCCTGGAGCATCGGGCCCGCCGGTCTCGCTGAGAAGGCCGGTCCCCGGAAAGAGCGACCTGCCCGATTCGTGGATCGACAGCGTGAGCACCTTCGGATCGTTCCAGAAGAGCGCCTGGGTGCCGTCGCCGTGGTGAACATCGAGGTCGACATACAGAACCCGATGGCCGGCGTCCCGGGCCCTGGCTACCCCGAGTGCCACGTCGTTGTAAATGCAGAAGCCGCTCGCTCGTCCGGCCATGGCGTGATGCAGGCCACCGCCGGGATGGAAGGCGTGCTCCGCATCACCCGACAGGATTCGATCCATGGCCGCGATCGAGCCGCCCGCTACGGCAGCTGACGCGTCGTGCATGCCCCTGAAGGCCGGACAATCACCCGGCCCGATCCCGACCGCAGAGGGACGATCGGGGTCGATGGAGAACGCCTTGACCGCGTCGACGTAGCTCCGTTCGTGAAGGCGCTCAAGATCGCCCTCGGAAGCGGGTTGAGGCTCCAGAAAACGGGTGGCGCCGGTCAGTCGCAGCAAATCGACGCCCGGCCCGAAGCGCCGGGGTGTGAGGGGATGCCACTCCCCGAAGTCGTATCGGGCGGACCAATCGCCCCAGACGACCAACGGCTCGCCCGTCGGCGTGGTCAGGACTGGCTCTCTCGCTCGAGACGGACCGCGAGCTGACCGGCTCGGCGGGCGAATGACGCTTCGTCGTCGTCGGTCTCGCGTGGCACCACGACGCCCCTTTCCAGCTCGCTGGTCTTACCGGAAGCTTCCGGATCGTTCGCGGCCACCACGGCGGCCCCCTGGTATGCCGCGGCCTCGAGTACGACGGCCTGTGCCTCTTCCGAGAGCGCCTCGGCAAGGACGATCACGGAGAAGTCACTGAGATAGCGCAAGCCGAGCTCGACATCCCCGGGCTCGAGGCCCGGCAGCCGCCCGGCGCCGGTCGCGATGTCAGTTGCCATGCCGGGTGTCACGGCGGCCGCGTCCCGAAGCAACGCAGCGTGGCCGATTCCTGCTCGACCCAGGGCGACGGCCACGGCGTCGCCGCCGACGTCATCACCGACCGACCCCACGACCTCCACCCGGGCCCCTTCGGCGGCCGCCGCCAGGGCGATCTCGACGGCCAGCCCGGCCGGTCGCAAGTGCGGGCCATCCTGGCGCACGTTCGGGCGACCTAGCACGACGATCACCGCCGGAGCCTACGGGGGCGACTGCCCGGCCGCAAGGACGACCGTCAGTCGTCAACCTCGGCATCATCGCTGCCGGAGCCCGACCCGCTCGAGTCGTCCGAGCCGCTGCCGGAACCAGAGCCGCTCGTGTCGTCGGAGCCGCTGCCGGACGAGCCCGACCCGCTCGAGTCGGAGCCAGGACCCGAGTTCGAGCCGCTGCTGCCATCGCCACCATCGTCGTCGAACGTCGGCTCGGCCGTGGCGTCGTCATCGTCGTCCAGCGACCCCGTGGGCTCCGCGGATCCGCTCGGCTCGGGGCCCTCCGTCGGCTCCTCCGTCTGGAGTACCGCAGCCGCGCTGGGGTCAACGATCTCGACGTCGTGCCCGAGCTGGATGGTGGCGGCCGCCGACGGGCGGGCCGTGTCGTCTTCGCTCTGGAACGTCTGTGAGCCGGCTGGCAGGGCGCCGACGGCCTGACCTGCGAATGCTGCGCTGGTCACCGCCAGCACCGAGATGGCCGCGGCGCCGGCGCCGCGCAGGACTCGAGTTCGGTCGGTGGGAGACATAAGTCGTTTCTGACCTCGCTGGGACATTGGCCGCCCGTTCGGACGACCCTTCTATCCCTCCTGAGGCAGCTCGCTTGGCGAAGGTTTCAAAGGCTCGACGCGCTGACCGGAGGCCGGCACGAGCGGGTCGAGGTGCAGTGTGCGTATCGGCGGACACCAGGCAACGATCAGGATCAGCGCCCCGACGGTCACGGCGGCACCGCCAGCCAGCGTGGCGGGCGCACCCACCCTGGCTGCGACCGCCCCGGCGACCAGGCTGCCCAGGGGCAGGAAGCCAAGCGCGGTCAGCGTGTAGATGCTCAGGATCCGGCCGCGCAATCGCGCCGGGGCGAGGATCTGGACGAGCGTGTTGGTGCTCGTGTAGTAGGCGACCTGCGATGCGCCCAGGGCAGCGAGCGCGAGACAGGAGAGCCAGACGAGCCCCGAGAGAGCGAAGGCAGCCGTGGCGATGGCCATGGAGGTCAAGCCGATCACCAATACGCGCCCGTCGCCACCCGCCGCACCCCGAAGTGCCACGACAACGGCGCCACTGAGGGCCCCAATACCGATCGAGCCGGTGAGCAGCCCAAGCCCTGGAGCGCCGATGGCCAGGATGTCACGGGCGAAGATCGGGAGGAGTGCCATGTAGGGGAGGATGAAGAACGCCGGCGCTGCGGCGAGCGCCATGAGCGCGGTCAGGACGCGCTGGCCACGGACGTAGCGCAACCCGTCGAGGAGGTTCGACCAGAGGCCCGCCTCAGCCCGGCTCATGAGCGCGTTCGAGGGAACGTCGATCGCCCTCAGGACCAGCACCAGGACCAAGGCGGCCAACGCATTCAACCAGAAGCTGGGAGCTTCGCCGAGTGTGCCCACGAAGAGCCCGGCCAGCGCCGGCCCGATGATGCGGCTCAGGTTGAACTGGGCGCTGTTGACCGCGATCGCATTGCCCACCGCAGGCCGGTCGACCAGCATCGGCACGAGCGCCTGGAATGCGGGGATCCCGAGGGCCTGGGCACAGCCGGCGAGAAACGCGATGAGCACGATCTGCCAGAACACCACGACGCCCGCGGTGGTGATGATGGCAAGGATCAGGGCCAGGACGCCAACCGTCGCCTGGACGCCCAGCAGCAGGCGACGGCGATCGACTCGGTCAGCCAGGACCCCCGCGTACAGCGACAGCAGCAGCGTGGGCGCCATGCCGGCGAAGGAGGCCACGCCCAGCGCAGCGGCCGAATCGGTCAGGCGAAGGACCAGCCAGCCCTGGGCCGTGGTCTGCATCCAGCTGCCGATGTTGGCGATGAACGCGCCGCCAAGGAGTAGCCGATAGGCGGGCGACGCAAGGCCCGGCAGGCGGTCGAGCGTGGGCTAGGTCCCTGCCTCGAGGGCGGCCTCGAGAATCGGCTCCCCGTCCGGGGTCACCAACGCCTCGCGGACGACCTCGACCCGCGCAAAGCCGCCCTTGGCCAGGGCCGGCTCGATGCTCTCCGCGTCGCCGACGAGGACCGTGCTCAGCTCGTGCGGGCGAATGTGAGCGGCAGCCGCGAGAACGTCCTCGGCCGAGACCTCAGCGACAGCCGGTCGGTAGCGGTCGAGCTCGTCGTCGGGCAGCTCGTGAGTGACCAGCCCCGCGATGGCTGCGGCGACCTGCCCCGCGCCCTCGAAGCGCAGCGGAAATACGCCGATCAGATAGTCGCGCGCTTCGTTGAGCTCAGCCTCCTCGACCAAGGGCCCGCCCATCCGCTCGAGCTCGGAGTAGATGTCGCGCAGCGCAGGAATGGTGACGTCAGTCTCGACGGCGGTCCGGACACTGAACGGGCCGGCCGCCCGACGGAACTCGAAGCCCGCTCCGATCCCATAGGTATAGCCACGCTCCTCCCGCAGCAGCCTGTTCAACCGTGAGTTGAAGAGCCCGCCCAGGATCGACGACATCACCGACACGGCATGGAAATCCGGGGCCGTGCGCGCCAGCCCCACGTGGCCGACCCGGATCTCGGTCTGGGGGGCACCCGGCCGATCGAGCAGGACGAGCCGCGCCCCGCTCGCGTGGGCGCGCGGGTCGACGGATACCCGCACGGGAGCAGCGTCTTCCCCGCTCCAGTCACCGAGATGCTCCTCGGCGACCTGCCTGACGGCGACGCCCGCGAGGTCGCCGGCCACGATGAGGGTCGCGGCCCGCGGGTCCAGCAAGGCGGCGTGGCGCATTACGACGTCGTCCCGGCCGAGCGGCTCGACGGTCTCCTCCGTGCCACCCTGGGGTCGGCTGAACGGCGAGGCGGCGTCGTAGATCGTCTCTGCGAAGGCCCGGTCCACCCGACGCCGAGGGTCGGCACGAGCCTGGAGCAGGTCGTTGAGTCGCTCGTCCCGGAGGCGCTCCACCTCCGGAGCAGGAAAGCTCGGCCGCCGGATCATCTCGGCCAGGAGGCCGATGGCCGGGCCGAAATGACGTCGGGGAACGTCCACGGACGCCGAGCTCATCTCCCAACCCGCGTCGGCATGTAGCTCGGCACCGAGCCGCTCGGCGGCCTCGATGAGCTCGATCGCGGTGCGCGATTGGGTTCCCTCGGTCAGGGCACGCGCGGTCAGCGAGGTGATCCCGGCCAACTCAGCCGGCTCGCTTCCGCTCCCACCCTCGAAAAGCAGATGCGCGGCGAGCAGGGGACGCCCTGGCAGATGCGCCGTGATGATCGTCAGCCCGTTGTCGAGCTGTTCGCGCTCGAACGGCGGAAATCGGTAAGGACGGGGCCGGCCCGGTCCGGGACGCTGTTCCAGGACCGAGAGGTCGCCGCCCCGTGGGGCGCTCACGCCGCCTCCTCCATCTCGACGCCGCGCGGCACGTATGTCACCACCGCGCGGTTGTCCGCACGGAACACTGACGCCGCCACCGATTGAATCGCGGAGGCGTCGACGGCCAGATAGCGGCCCAGCTGCTCGTTGATCATCCCCGGGCGGTCGAAAAGGGTGGCGTACATGCTCAGGCGATCGGCGACCTCGTCGACGCGGCCAAGGGCGTCCAGCTCCGCCGATTCGATCAGGGCCTTGGCGCGGGCCAGCTCGTCGTCCGTGACGGGTTCGGTGGTCAACCGTGCGAGCTCGGCGAGATAGGCTGCCTCGACCTCGGCAGCGTCGCTCTCGGGCCGCGCAGTGACCCAGCCGGCGAAGATGGAGCCACCGGTCACGAGCGGTAATACGAAGGCGGCCACGTCCTGCGCGATCCGTCGCTCCCTGACCAGCGAGCGGTGAAGGCGACTGCCGCGTCCGCCGGCCAGGATCTGCCCGGCCACCTCAAGAGCGTCGAATTCCGGCGAGCCGAACGGAGGGGTCCGAAACCCGAAGTGGACGCGTTCCAGCGGAACGGCGTCGGGGACGACCTCGCGCACCTCCTGCCCGATCACCGCAGGCGTATCGGGAGCGCGGAACGCTGCCAGCTCCGGATTGGCCGGGATGGGCCCGAAATATCGCTCCGCCGATGCCAGTGCCGCGTCGGCATCGACGTCCCCCACGATCGAGAGGACCGCGTTGTTCGGGGCATACCAGGTCCGGAAGAAGTCCCTGACGTCCTCCAGTGCCGCCGCGTCCAGGTCCTCCATCGAGCCGATGGGCGTGTGGTGATACGGGTGGTCGGGCGGAAAGACCGCAGCCATGAGCTTCTCGTAGAACGAGCCGTAGGGCCGGTTGTCGTAGCTCTGGCGCTTCTCGTTCTTGACGACATCGCGCTGGTTGTCCAGGTTCTCCTGGCTGAGCGCCTCGAGGAGCGTCGCCATCCTGTCAGCCTCGAGCCAGAGGCCGATGTCGAGCTGGTGCGAGGGCAGTGTCTCGAAGTAGTTCGTGCGGTCGAAGTAGGTCGTCGCGTTGTTCACCCCGCCGGCGCCCTGGACGACGCTCATGTGCTCGGCCTTGGCCACGTGCGCCGAGCCCTGAAACATGAAGTGCTCGAACAGGTGAGCGAAGCCGGTCCTGCCCGGTGACTCGTGCTTGGAACCGACGTCGTACCAGAGGTTGATCGCGACCACGGGTGCGAGCGAATCCGGCGCGACGATGACGCGCAAGCCGTTCCCGAGGCGCTGGTCGCTGAACTCGATGCTGGGCAGGTCCGTATCGCTCGTCGGCATGAAGCTCCTGGCTGGCTTGCGGGCAGCGCGGTTCGGAGGGTGCATCCGTGCTTTGATGGATTGTGCCATTCGCGCCCGGGATTGCCTCCCCGCGCGGGGAGGCGCACCATAGGGTGCCCAGCCATCGGAGGAGGACCGATCGTGCGAACCTTGCCCAGCCGCTCGACCGCTCGACGCTCGGGGCGGACTTTCGTTGTGACCCTCGCCGCGCTCATCGTCACGCTGGCGCTGGTCGCTCCAGCGGCTGCGGCTCCCGGCGGGGCGGGCTTCCGAACCGATCGCGACGCAATGCTGAGCATGATCGCTCCCGGTGCCTCTGCCCGACCGCTTCTGTCGGTGGGCGACCGACTCTCCAGCGGCTATCGCTTCGAGGCCATCCCCGACGGGATCGCCTTCAGGCAGCGCGGCCAGGGGCGGGTCGACGTGTACGTCAACCACGAGACGTCCACCGTGCCCTTCCCCTACGACCCGACTCGTGCCACACCGTCGCTGAACGACTTCACCGATTCGCTCCTGAGCAGGCTGACGCTGAACCGCCGGAGCGCCGGAATCCTGGCAGGCGACTACGCCATCGGCGACGAGGCGAACTACCAGCGCTTCTGCTCCAACTTCCTGGCTGGTGCGGCCGAGGGCTTCGACCGGGAGATCCTGTTCACCAATGAAGAGGCCACCGACGTCGTGAACCGCGAGGGCACGGCCTGGCCGGCGACACCCGCCTTCGGCAGCCACCCCGAGCAGGCCGGCGTGGTCGTCGCCTTCGATATCCAGAGCCGTCGTTATCGGACGATCTACGGGATGGGCCGGCACAACCACGAGAACAGCGTCGCCATCCCCGGCTTCGAGGAGCTCGTGGTGCTGTCGGGCGACGACACGTTCTCGGCTCCAGCCTCCCAGCTGTACATGTACCGGGCCGCCAACGCCGACGACGTCTGGAACGACCGAGGCTCCCTGTGGGCCTTCAAGTCGGATGACCCGACCGTCAACGACTACGGCGACCTTGCGAGCAACTCTTCGGTCTCGGGAACGTTCATCGAGGTGCCGCGGTCGGTCGCCCTCGGCGACCAGAACGCCCTCGAAACGTGGTCGAACCAGAACGGCGTCTTCCAGTTCATTCGCCTGGAGGACATCGCCTACGACCGGAATCATCCGAACGTCGTGTACATGGCGGACACCGGCGAGCCGCGTGCCGTTCCGGGGCCGGGTAGCGCGTACATGACGCGCGGCGGACGAACCACGACGGGGCCCTACATGAACGGTCGCATCTTCCGGCTCGAGCTCGACACCGACGACCCCGACGAGAGCGCGACCCTGTCGGTCCTCATCGACGCGGACGCCGGCGGCTACAACAACCCCGCGGCGCTGCACCAGCCGGACAACCTGGAGACGACCGCAGACAGCCTGCTGATCCAGGAGGATCCGGGAGGCCACAACCAGTACAGCCCGACGGATGCCGGAGGCACCACGGCCCGGATCTGGCGCTACGACTTCGAGTCGGAGGCCTTGACGCCGGTGGCGCGTGTCGACCAGTCGCAGGATCCCGCCGCCCGGCAGGGGAACTGGGAATCCAGCGGCATCATCGACGCATCGGCCGCCTTCGGCCCGGGCGCCTTCCTCGTGACCGTCCAGGCCCACAGCCGTTTCGTCGAGACGGCGCCGGGTCCGGATCTCGTGGCTCCTGCCGGTGCGGACTGGACATACAAGCGCGAGGATGGCCAGCTTCTGCTCATCCGGATCCCCGGAGCCTGACCGCCGCGCGCCAACGCTTGACGCCCGGAGCGGCGCCAGTTAGCGTTCCGTCTAACAGCAGTTAGGAAGACGCGTTAGTGGTTCGTCGCAGGTCAGCGACCGTCGAACTCGGCTCGCCTGACGGCGCGGCGAGCCCGAGCCGTTCGATGGTCCGCCAGATGGGCGCCAGTGCCACTGGGTTCGACGTCGAGTTCGACCCTCGGCCGATCTACGACTTTCTGGTCAGCTTCGTCGCCGCCGACGACGACCTCGCAGAGCTGGCCGAAGAAGATCGGCGCTGGCTGACTGAATCGCGTGCCGGGATCTCGAAGCGACTCAGGCATCTGCTCGACTTCGAGAAAAGGAGGAGCGGTCCGCCCAACCTGGCCGCCATGGCGGTCGCGTTCCCCGAGCTCCAGGGACCGGCCGACTATGTCAGGGCCGTGGAGCAGCAAGATGCCCGCGAGGTGGTCCGGGTTCTGCTCCAGGACCTGCTCGAGCAACCGAAGGCCGCTCCGTTCGCCGATGCCGCGCTCCACGGGGACAGGGACGCGATCGCCCGCGTTCAGGATGCCTGTGGTCCGGAGCCGGATCTGGCACTTCTCCGGGACCAGGCGGCGACCATCGCCACGCTCCGGGAAGGGCTGCGCTACTGGCTGGCGCGCTACGAGCCCCTTCAGGAGCGTGTGAGTCGGGCCCTGGAGCGGGACGTTGCCATCCGTAGGGACGATCGTTCGACCCTCGATCCGCCCGCCCTCGTGGAGCGGACGACGGGGGGCATCCGGTTCCTTGCCGATGCGGGGGTGCGCAGGGTTCTGCTCGCGCCGGTCTACTTCGGCCGCCCCTACAACTACGTCTTCTCGGCGGACGGCTGGCGCCTCTTCTGCTACCCGATCGCGGACAGCGCGATCGGCGAACCGGAGGGTGACCGGCCTCCGGCTGCGACCGTCCGGCTGTATCGGGCCCTGGGCGACCCCACCCGCCTGCGCATCCTCAAGCTGCTGTCTCAGCGAGAGCACTACCTGACCGAGCTGGCCCAGCAGCTCGAGCTCTCCAAGCCGACCATCAAGCACCATCTCGCACAGCTGCGCTTTGCCGGCCTCGTGACGTTGATCGAAGAAGGCTCCCTGACCTACTACAGCCTGCGCTGGGATCGGGTGCAAACGGCCGGGGCCGAGGTCCAGGCGTATCTGAGCAGCTGACTTCGTCAGGCGGGAACGGCGGTCGTCAGCCACTCCGCGAGCGGGCGCACCTCGCTGAGCCGCTCGCGTACCCCGGGCTCCATCGAACGGGCCACGGCCACGGCGGTCTCCATGTTGGTCAGGCAGAGCACACCTTCGGCGATTGCGGCGTGGCGGATCGCCGCGGCGTCCTTGACCGGCCCTGCCCGTGGAGATGGCGTATTGATGACGAGCTTGACAGTTCCCGACGCGATCACGTCCAGGATCGTCGGCAGGCCGGTCCCCTCCTCGCTGAGCCGCGCCACCTCCCGGACGTCGTGGCCAAGCTCCCGCAGCAGGTGAGCGGTTCCGCGCGTGGCCACCAGCAGGTACCCGGCCCCCACCAGGGCCCTTGCCAGCGCCCCGAGCCGCGGCTTGTCGCGGTCGGCAACGGACAGCAGCGCCAGCGTGCCGTCGTCGTCCGGGGCGGGCGGGCGAAGAGACGCGGCCAGGATCGCCTTCGCCAGCGCGACACCGGCGTCCTCGTGGATGCCGATGACCTCTCCGGTCGACTGCATCTGCGGCCCCAGCGACGGGTCGACGCCGCGGAGCTTGGCCGTTGAGAAGACCGGCGCCTTCACAGCGCTAAACGATGGTGGACGCAGCAGCCCGCCCTCCCAGCCGAGCGCCTCGAGGTCCTGGCCGAGCGCGATCCGGGTCGCCAGCGCGACCATGGGGACACCGGTCACCTTGGACAGGAACGGCACAGTCCGGCTGGCGCGGGGGTTGACCTCGAGCAGGTAGACGCCGTCATCGCGAACGATGAACTGCGCGTTGACGAGGCCCCGGATGCCCAGTTCGAGAGCCACGCGGCGCATCGTCTCGACGATGAGCTCCTGGTCGGGCTGGCTGAGGCGGTGGGGCGGGAACACACCGATCGAGTCGCCAGAGTGGACGCCCGCCGCCTCGACGTGCTCCATCAGACCGGGGATCAGCACCCGCTCGCCGTCGCAGACGGCGTCGACGTCGACTTCGACGCCTTCCAGGTATCGATCCAGCCGGACCGGGCGCTCGATCGAGACGACCGCGGCGGCGGCGAGCTGCGCGGCGAGATCGTCGGGACCGTAGGCCACGTCGATGGCCAGGCCGCCGATCACGAAGCTTGGTCGGCAGATCAGCGGGTAACCGATCCGCTCCGCGACCACGAGCGCCTCGTCGATCGAGCCGGCCATCCCGCCCTCCGGCTGGGGAATCCCCAACCGCTCGACGAAGTTGGCGAAGCGGGCCCGTTCCTCGGCCAGGTTGATCGTGTCAAGGCCAAGGCCGAGCAGGGGCACGCCTGCTGCGGCCAGGTCGGCAGCCAGGTTGAGCGGCGTCTGACCGCCGAACTGCACGAGCGCCGGCGGTGGCCCCTCCCCTGGCAGGGTCTCGGCGCGCGCCACCTCCAGCACGCTCTCGGCATCCAGCGGCTCGAAATAGAGGCGCGATGAGGCATCGAAGTCAGTGGACACCGTCTCGGGGTTGGAGTTCACCATCACGGCCTGCCAGCCCTCCTCGCGAAGGGTCGCCGCTGCCTGCACTGCGCAGTAGTCGAACTCGATTCCCTGCCCGATTCGAACGGGCCCGGAGCCGATCACCAGGGCCGCCGGCCGCTCCACCGGGCCCGCCTCTGGCGGAGAGCCGGCCGCAGCGTAGGTGCCGTAGAAATAGGGCGTCTCCGCGGCGAACTCCGCGGCACATGTGTCGACCATGGCGTAGCCGGGGACGAGTCCGAGCTGCTCCCGTCGCGCGGTGACCTGCTGCGTGGTTCTGCCCGTCAGGAGCCCGATGTCACGGTCGGCGAAGGCGGCCCGCTTCGCCGTCACGAGCAGCGCCTCGTCCTCCTGAGCGTCGGCCATGAGGTCCGCACAGATGCTGACCAGGCGCTCCATCTCGGAGAGGAACCAGGGAGCGATGCCGGTCGCTTCCTGGATCTCCCGCGTGGACACGCCGCGGCGCAGCAGCGCAAGGATTCTCCACAGCCGGGTATCGGAGGCGACCAGGAACTCGCGCAGGAGCGATGGCCTGACCCCTCCGGCTGGCTCGGTTCCCGCAGGGTCGAGCGGGGCCGGTTGCGCAGTGATCTGGTCCAGCGCCGGAATCCACGAAGGGTGCTCGGCTCCGAATCCCGCCCCGACCTGTTCAAGCGCTCGAAGCGCCTTGTTGAGGGCGGCGCCGAAGGTTCGGTCGATCGCCATGACCTCGCCGGTCGCCTTCATCTGCGAACCGAGCGAACGCTCCGCCGAGGGGAACTTGTCGAAGGGGAAGCGGGGCAGCTTGACCACCACATAGTCGAGGGCGGGCTCGAAGGCTGCGACAGTGGTCCGGGTGATGGCATTGGGGATCTCCGCGAGACGCCGCCCGACGGCGATCTGGGCGGCGACGCGGGCGATCGGATAGCCGGTTGCCTTGGAGGCGAGCGCGGAGGAGCGGCTCACGCGCGGGTTGACCTCGATGACCGCGTAATCCTTGTAGTCGGGCGAGAGGGCGAACTGGACGTTGCAGCCGCCCTCGACGCCGAGCGCCCGGATGATCGCGATGGCCGCCGATCGCAGGCGCTGGTGGACCCCGTCGGGCAGCGTCTGGACGGGCGCCACGACGATCGAATCACCCGTGTGCACACCCAGCGGGTCGACGTTCTCCATGGAGCAAACGCAGATGCAGGTGTCGTCCGCGTCTCGCATCACCTCGTACTCGATCTCACCCCAGCCCACCAGGCAGCGCTCCACGATGACCTGGTCGATGGGGCTGGCCCGGAGGCCGGCCCGGATGCGCTCCCGATAGGCCGCCTCGGTCTCAACGATGCCACCACCGGAGCCGCCCAGCGTGTAGGCCGGGCGCACGATTGCCGGCAGACCGATCCGTGCGAGCGCCGCGTCCGCCTCGCGCTCACGGGCCTCCGGCGTGCCTCCCTCGACGATCCAGGATGCTGCGTAGGGTTGGCCGATTCGGTCGAGCAGACCCCGGAAGCGTTCCCGATCCTCGGCCATCTCGATGGCCTCGAGCGGCGTGCCGAGCAACGGGGCGCCGTAGCGCTCGAGGAGGCCCTCGCGTGACAGGGCCACCGCCAGGTTCAGCGCCGTCTGCCCGCCGAGACCGGCCAGCACCCCGTCGGGCCGCTCGCGCTGCAGGATCCGCTCGACTGTCTCCACAGTTAGTGGCTCCAGGTAGACGACGTCCGCCACGCCCGGGTCGGTCATGATCGTGGCCGGGTTCGAGTTCAGGAGGATCGTCCGAACCCCTTCGTCGCGGAGCGCTCGGCAGGCCTGCGTGCCGGCGTAGTCGAATTCGGCCGCCTGGCCGATCACCACCGGCCCCGATCCCAGGATCAGGACTGATCCGGGGCGGACCCGCCTGAGCCACTCGCGCGCCTCGCTCATTGCCGCGACCGCGTGGCCGCCACCTGTTCCATGAAGCGGTCGAAGACTTCCGCCGCGTCCAGCGGGCCTGGCGAGCCCTCCGGATGGTACTGAACGGTCTCGATCGGGAGCGTTTCGTGGCGCAGTCCTTCCACGGAGCCGTCGTTGAGGTTCCGCTGGCTGACCCGGAACCCGGTCGCCGCCAGGGAGTCGGCCAAGACCTGCACCTCGTGGTTCTGCGCCGTGATCTGGACGCGGCCCGTGTCGAGGTCCTCGACCGGATGGTTGGCCCCGTGATGTCCGAAGGGGAGGCGACGAGTTCGCGCGCCTGCCGCCAGGCCCACGATCTGGTGCCCGAGGCAGATGCCCAGGAGCGGCCGTCCGTCTGCGATGACATCCCGAGCCAGGGCCACGGGGATGGCCAGGCGCGCTGGATCGCCGGGGCCCGGCGAAAGGACGACGCCCGCGACGTCGGGACCGAGCACCTGCCCTCCCCGCTCGGTGTGGGGCAACAGGCGGACGCGCGCGCCTCGGGCGAGGAGTGCCCGGGTGATGCCCGTCTTGAGCCCGTAGTCCACGAGCGCCACGAGCGGCCCGTCCTGCGGCCCGAGCTCGTGCGGCGCCTCCGCTGAGACCTGGCTGACGAAATCCTCGTCTTCCCAGCGGGTCAGGCGACCCGCCGCTTCGACGGCCGCCACGGGATCGACGTCTCCAGGGGAAGTGACGACCGCGCGAAGCGCACCCGTGGTCCGCAGGTGACGCGCCACCGCGCGTGTGTCCACGCCGGCGATCGCGGGCACGTTCGAGCGGCGCAGCAGCTCGACGATCTGGAGCACGTCCAGGGGAGCGGCGGCGGTTGCCTGGGCGACGACCAGGGCACGAAGCCACGGCCGCTCGGATTGATCGTCGTCGGGGAGGCGGCCGTAGTTGCCGATGAGCGGATAGGTCATCACGACGGCCTGACCAGCGTAGGAGGGGTCGGTGCAGACCTCCTGGTAGCCGGTCTGGCTGGTGTTGACGACGAGATCACCGCCGCCGCCACGTGGCGCGCCGAAAGCATGGCCGGGAAAGACCGTCCCGTCCTCGAGGGCCAGCAGGCAGGGACCGTGACTTCCGATCCGCGCGTCCACCACCGACCGGGCAGGAACGAAACGACCACCGACCCGCGCGGGGACGGTGGTCGTAGGCATGCTCATCCTGACGTCCTCCTCTCCGGCCTCACGGGACCGGTCGGGCCGGCCTCTCTGGACCGGGCGAAAAGGGCGCCGCTAGGCTAGCACGGCCGTCGGTGGCCGCGCGGCGAGATGCGGATCAGGAGCCCTGAGAGGAGCGCTCCGACCCTTCGCCAAGCTCATCGTCCTCGCTCGATGTCGTGACCACGGTGTCGCTGGCCAGAATCGAAGAGCCATAGGTGCTGTCCGCCCCGTAGGAGCTCGAGGCGAGGTCGTCACCCAGGACTGAGCCCGCCCCGCCGGAGTACTCGCCGCCCAACGTGGGCTCCGTCTCGGTGGACCATTGGTCGGAGGAGGTGGCTCCACCGCCGGTCATGCTCCGGGCGCGGTCGGTGACTGCCTGCGAAGCGCTGCCCACCGCGTCCGAAGCGGCCTCGGATGCAGTCCCCAGCGGTGCGAGGAGCGCAGCTCGGCGCTGGGCGCCGTGGTCAGGATCGAGGAAGTACATCGCCGCCGCGCCGATTCCGACGCCCGCGAGGAGGGCGGCCGCGGTGGCGGCAGGATCCGGCTGCGGCGCCGGACGCACCCGGCGGTCGATGTGGTCGCGAATTG
>JACDFU010000169.1 GCA_013815585.1 Chloroflexota bacterium | reverse complement strand
GTGCCGCCCCGAACGGCCGCTGCCGCCCCGAACGGCCGCGGCGCCGCCCTACTCCGGGACCTCGTCCGGCCGCTGGTCCTTCGTCTCCATGGGAGGGACGCCACCCTCGGGGAGTGGCCCGCCCGTGAGGGTGGGCAGCTGGTCCGTGATCTCCGTCAGCGCGTAGGGATAGGCCTTGGTCCGGGAGATGAAGCTCCGGTCCGGGAGCATCGGCAGATCCGCCCCGAAGTACGCGCTGAAGATCAGCCGGAACGTGTTGACCGAGCTGATGGCCGGGTAGACGGCCGACTCCTCAGCCACACCCTCCAAACCAGGCAGGTACATCGCGTTTAGGATGCCGAACTTCATCTCCAGCTCCGCGACTGACGCCCGTGCCCAGTCCAGCTCCGGGTCGAAGTAGCGCGGGGGATACGGCCCTTCGTCGGCCTGGATGACGATGATCGGGCGCTTGTCCTCTGGCAGGGCAAGCAGTGGCTCGATGAGCTCGCGAATCCGCGTATTCGTGTAGCGCAGCTGTGGCTCGAAGAACCGCTTCGGATCCCGACGCTGGATGTCGCCCGTCTCGCGCACCTCCTTGGGTACGACCCGCCCCTCCGCGTCGAAGATGTAGGGGTCGTGGGGCAGCAGCACGTGGCCCGTGACGAACTTCGGCCCGGGCTCATTGCGCAGACGCGCCAGCTCCCGGAACTGAAAGAGGGCGTTCTCGCGGTGCCTGTAGTCGAAGCCGGTGAGAACCGCCGGCTCGTCGGCGAAGGCCTTCTCGAGCACTGGCAGGGCGGTCGTCTCGAAGAGCGCGGTTTCGAACTCCGGCTCCGAGCCCCAGAGAGTGTTGACGTCGGCGATCTTGATCGTCCGAGTCGGCTCGAACCACGACCCGAGGTGGTAATACCGGTACCCCTGTTCCTTCAGGAAGCGACCGACCGCGTGGTCCTGGATGAGCCGGTGGAGCGGCCCGTAATCGAGGCTGTTGCGGCCGACCTGCTGCTCGAGCTCGTTCCAGTAGTCCATGTTGAGCGTGCCGGCCAGCGACAGAGTGGTCCGCACGTAGTTGGCGTGGCTGAGCGGCGCCACGTGGAACCCCTTCTGCGCCAGCCACTCGGGCAGGTCGTTCTCGATCCCATAGCCCACCTTGAGCGCGTTGTCCGAGCCGTAGCGGTCGAAGATCAGGTAGTAGATGTCCCGGACCGGGCCTTGGGCCGCGCCCGTGATCGAGGCCTGACGGGTGTCCGCCGCGGCGGCTTGCGCGAGCCGGGTCCAGTCGTGTGGAACGATCTGAATGAGCGTGACGAGCACGAGCGCCATGCTCACCGTGTTCAGCACCGTCATCGCCTGGCGCCGATGGCGGCCGATCAGGACAGCGAAGAGGAAGCAGAGCCCGATGAACGCGATCCAGGCTGCCTGCTGGTGCGTCGCCTCGATCTGCCGCGGGGCAATCAGCCCGGCCGCATGCCCGTAGCCGAAGAAGGCGATCACTCCGGCGCTCACCACGATCGCCGCGATCCCGGCATCACGGAACGCCACGACTGCGACTAGCAGAGCCACGGTCACGAGGAGGAGGACGCGGCCCAGGATCGGCAGAACGTCGTCCAGATCGGCATGGGCCAGGTTCTGGCTGTACAGGAAGAGGATCGCGTACGCCCCGAAGAGCAAGGGGTGAATCGGCAGCGAGCTCGTCGTGGGTCGCCGCAGGGGAAGCCGTCCCCGGAGTGGCCTCAGTCGCCTCATCGGACCCGGAATGTTAACGTTCCGTTCCCGCTGGCCGTCCGAGCGGCCCGCCGTGAGGAGAGCGAGATGTTCCTGTATATCGATCCGGGCTCGGGGAGCCTGATCATCCAGGCCCTCATTGCCGCCATCGTTTCGGTTCCGTTTCTGCTGCGGAACCAGATCCGTCGCGGCGTCGGGGCGATGCGACGCGTCACCGGTCGGGACGAGGAGTCGCCGCGGACCCAGTGAATCGGGCCGAGGAGACCACGGCCGGGAGCCCTGTCGCAGGCAATTCGACCGCGACCGACTCGAGCGTCGATCCCGCCTCCTTTCGCGATCCGAGCGGCTTCGTCTTCTGGCGCAACGGCCAGCCCTATCGCCAGGTCAACCAGGTCTTCGCGGCCGATTGGGACGCTTTCGTGGCCAGCGGCCTGCGCGATCGACTCCTGGATCGTGAGCTGCTCATCCCCCACGAAGAGGCCCCGAGCGAGCTTTCTCCCGATGGCCAGGCCTGGCAGCTCCAGCGAGTCGAGAAGCTGGAGTTCGTCTCCTATCCCTACGAGTGGACCTTTGGGGAGCTGAAAGACGCCGCGCTCCTGACCCTGGACCTCCAGGCGGCGGCCCTTGAATGTGGCCTGACGCTGAAGGATGCCTCCGCCTACAACATCCAGTTCAGGGGCTGCCGGCCGATCCTCATCGACACGCTCTCCTTCGAGCGCGCGGAACCGGACGCGCCGTGGATCGCCTACAGGCAGTTCTGCGAGCACTTCCTCGCGCCGCTTGCCCTGATGGCACTTCGCGACGCGCGGCTGGGCATGCTGCTGCGTGAGTGGCTGGACGGCGTGCCACTGGACCTTGCGAGCTCACTCCTGCCAGCGTCCACGTGGCTGCGCCCTGGCCTCGCTGCTCACGTGCGCCTCCACGCGCGAGCCCAACGCCGATACGCCGATGGGGGGCCGGGAACGGACGGCACCTCGCCCGGACGACCCCGGCCGACCATGAGCCGACAGCGCCAGGAAGCGCTGCTGCGGAGCCTGCGCGGGGCGGTCGAGGGGCTGCGCTGGGACCCGTCGGGCACCGAGTGGGCCGACTATGCGACCAATACCAGCTACAGCGAACGGGCGGAATCGGCCAAGAAACGCACGGTCGAGGGGATGCTGAAGGCGGCGGGGGTCACCAAGGGCGGCACCCGGCCCGCCGGCACCCGGCCCGCCGGCACCCGGCCCGCCGGCACGCGCGTCTGGGATCTCGGGGCGAACGTGGGGGTCTACAGCGCGATCGCCGCTTCGGTAGGTGCGAGCGTCCTCGCTTTCGACATCGACCCTGCCGCGGCTGAGCGCCACTACCGCCGGCTGCGGGCCGACGGGCAGGCTGCGATCCTCCCGCTCGTCCAGGACCTGGCGAACCCGAGCCCCGGCCTTGGCTGGGCTGGCCGCGAGCGCCGATTGCTGGCGGACCGTGGCCCGGCGGACGTGGTGATGGCGCTGGCGCTCGTCCACCACCTGGCCATCGGTCGGAACGTGCCACTGCCCATGTTGAGCTTGTTCTTCGCCGAGCTTGCTCCGGCGGCCATCGTCGAGTTCGTGCCAAAGGAGGACCCCATGGTCCGGCGTCTGCTCGCCAGCCGCCGCGACGTTTTCCCCGACTACACCCTGGAGGGTTTCCGCAGGGCCTTCGCGACGGACTGGGATCTGGCCGAGGAGATCCCGATCGAGGACTCGCCGCGGGTCCTGTTCAGACTGCACCGACACGGCTAATTCCGGCGCCTGCGGCAGCCCTAGCCCACGAGGCTGCCGTCGCTCCGGACCCACAGGAGCGCGTCGCCCGGCCAGGGTCCGCCATCCCGGAGGGCTGAGAGTACGTCGCTGGGCGCGGCCGGAAAGGAAGCTGCCACTGTGGCTGGATGGGCCCGGACCAGTTGCCGATGATGCCTGGTATGGGGCAGTACGAGCAGCACATGCAGCAGCGCGTCAGGGTATGCGGCGGCCACCGTGTCGCGCTTGTCGTGGAGCTCCCGGAGGATGCCCTCCCAGCTTCGGATCTTCGTTTCGACCTCGGCAAGGACGATGTCCCACCCGTCCTCGAGGCGAAGGTCGCTCGAGCGCCGACCCGGGCCGGGAACGGGCGCCTCGACCGTCGTGTGCCAGCGATCGTGGCAAGCCGCCACGATCGCCTCGACGATTTGTGCCTGGACCGGATCGCTGATCAGGGGCGAGGCGGACGCGTACAAGCCGAGGCGCATGTCGGCGCCCAGGAGGGCGGCGACCCTGAATCGGGTCCGGAGGGTCACACTGGGATCGCCGGCTTCCAGTTCGCAGACGACGGATCGAGCGACCCCGATGGCGGCCGCGAGCTGCGACTGGCTGAGACCGGCGTGGATGCGCAGTGCACGGACTTCCTCGCCGAATCGTGCCGCGCCGCGCCTGAGCTGCCGGTCGCCTTCGTAGATCGCTTTCCTGACCGCCGAGTGCGGAGGCCGGACCGAGTGCGCAGGCCGGACCGAGTGCAAAGGCCGGACGGAGCGTGGCCGCGCAGCACCGCAAGGCCTGGTCCGGCTGACGGGCTCATTCGGGCGGTGGACTGCTGCCATCACTACCACCTCTGTGGCTGCAGGTAGCCCCGATCAGCGGACGACGGCTCATGGCGGATGTTCGCCGTAGTCGAACAACTGGCCCTTATCGAAGGGTCACCGGCCGGTAATGGGTCTCAGGCCGGCACGTGAGCAGACCTCGGGAGTTGGTTCGGCCCGTTCGACGACACCAGGAGGCCCGAATCGAACGTTCTTGCGCTCCTGTCCGGCCATTTGGGGCGGCCAGGGAGCGCAAACCGGCCACCAGGCAGCCGGAAAACTGCGGTTTGTTCGTCTACCGCGAACAACTGCCTGGTTCGAGACTCGGGGGAGGCTGGGGCTCGGGTGGGCCGGGTCGGCCGGGTCGGG
>JACDFU010000062.1 GCA_013815585.1 Chloroflexota bacterium | reverse complement strand
GCACGTGCCCGGCCTGGCGCGGGGGCAGAGCGTCCTGGCGCCGGGGCAGAGCGTCCCCGCGCGGGTGCCCAGCCTCGCGCGGCAACATGGGCCTCCCCGGCAGGCCCGCCGTTGCGCTTCAGCGTGCCGGCTTCCGAGCTGGGAGTCGCTCGCGGTCGAGCATGGGGCCTGTCGTTCGGAGGGTCACCGTGGCCCGCACTCTCCGAACGCATCCTGTTCGCCACGGCCGGCTGGCTTCCCCTCGCCGTGCTCATCGCCTACGGCGGCGGCGCGGTCACCGGGTGTGATCGGGCGGCCGTCGGATGTCCACCGGAACTCGAAATCCTCCAGTCGGTCGTCATGGCCATCCTGCTCGCCGGCCTGCTGACCATCCCGAGGATCGGCTACTACGCGGCCATGGGGAGCGCCTCCCTGGCCTTCGCGGCGATGATCGTGGTACTCGCATATGGCGTGGGAGGCGTCCCCCAACCGCTGCCCGCGGAGCTCAGTGTCGCGGCACTGACCAGCTGGATTGCCGCCTACCTGTTCGGGGCGTGGGCAGCGTCGCGCGACTGGCCGTTGAGGCGGCCGTGGCTGGGTCGCCCGTGGCTGGCTCGTCGATGACGCCACGCGTTCGGATCGCTCCCAGCCCCACCGGCCCGCTCCACATCGGCACGGCTCGCACGGCGCTCTTTAACTACCTTTACGCACGCCACCACGGCGGCACGTTCATGCTGCGCGTCGAGGACACCGACCAGGCGCGCTCGACCCTCGCGTACGAACGGGACATCCTCGACGGCCTTCACTGGCTGGGGCTGAGCTGGGACGAAGGGCCGGAGGTCGCAGGCCGGCCCGCCGTCGGCCCCTACGCACCCTATCGGCAGTCCGAGCGCACCCAGCTGTATCGCGAGGCCGCCGATCGGCTGCTGCAGCAGGACCGCGCATATGCCTGCTACTGCTCCAGGGAGCAGCTGGAGGCGGACAAGCGCGCCCAGGAGGCCGCCCACCAGCCTCCCCACTACGTGGGACGGTGCGCCAGCCTGACGCCTGAGCAGCGGCGCTTAAACGAGGCGCAGGGCATCGCATCGGCCGTCCGGTTCCGGGTGGGGCGGGAGCTCGTGGCATTCGACGACCTGATCCGGGGACGGGTGGAGATCGATACCACGGCGCTTGGCGGTGACCTGGTGATCCTGCGCTCGGACGGCACGCCGCTCTATCACTTCACCGTCGCCGTCGACGACGCGACCATGGCGATCACGCACGTCATCCGCGGTGAGGACCACCTGTCCAACACGCCCAAGCACATCCTGCTGTTCAGGGCCCTTGGAGCAGACGTGCCGCAGTTCGCCCACCTGCCGCTCATCCTCAACGCCGATCGCACGAAGATGAGCAAGCGCAAGAGCCAGACGGCAGTCAGCGACTACGTGGCCCAGGGCTTCGTGCGGGAGGGCTTCGTCAACTACCTGGCCCTGCTGGGCTGGGCGAGCGGCACCGAGGAGGAGCTGTTCAGCCTCGACGAGCTGGTCGAGCGCTTCGAGATCGAGCGGGTCCATTCCGGCGGGGCGGTCTTCGACCGTGAGCGACTGGAGTGGCTCAACGGCCAGTGGATCAGGCGGTTGGGGCCGGACGACCTGGCAGAGCGGCTGGCTGGTTTCCTGGCCGCAGAGCTCGATGCGCGCGAAGCCGCCGGAGCCCGGATCCGCCGCCCGGCGCAGGATGAGATCCGGACCCTCGTGCCGCTGGTCCAGGAACGACTGCCGGTCCTCGGCGCCATCGGCGACCTGGTGGACTTCCTCTTCCTGGGGGAGATTGCCGTAACGCCTGAGATGCTCGTCCCGAAGCGCTGGGACGAGCGGACCACCCTGGAGGCGCTGAAAGCCGCTCGCGCGACGATCGCCGACGTCCCGCCGGTGACCTTCGAGGCCGACGAGCTCGAACCGCCGCTTCGTGCCCTCGCCGACGAGCGCGGCTGGAAGGCCGGCGACCTCTTCATGGCCATCCGGGTGGCGATCACGGGACGGACCGCGACGCCGCCATTGTTCGACACGCTGGTCGCGCTCGGACGCGACCGTACGCTCCAGCGCCTCGAGGACGGGATCCGCCTGCTCGAGACGGAGAAAGCCACGGTGACAGGAGGCTGATCGTGGATCGAACTGCTTTCCAGGACTGGCTCGATCGGTACCTCGAGGCCTGGCGCACCAATCATGCGGAGGCAATCGGGCAGCTCTTCAGCGCGGACGCCACGTACCTCTGGAACCCCTACGACGAGCCGACGAGGGGCAGAGAGGAGATCGTGAAGGGGTGGACGGAGGACTGGGAGCCGCCCGAAACGTGGGAGGCGCGCTACGAGGCGCTCGCCGTGGACGGCGACGTCTGTGTCGCGCACGGCCGCACCCGCTATCTCGCCGGCAGCGATTCCGCGGGCCGCGAGTACGACAACATCTTCGTCTGCCGTTTCGACGGCGAGGGTCGTTGCCGCGAATTTACCGAGTGGTTCATGGAGCCCCGCCGTGAGGCCGTCGAGGCCGCCTGAAACGGCGAGCGGTCACCGATCGTTCATGCCCCGTTAACAATCGGCCCACTACCATGGCGGCGTGGCACGCACGCTGCTTATCGTCGACGATGAGCCGACGCTCCTGGAGACACTCGCCTACAACCTCGAGCGGGACGGCTACGAGGTGCTCACCGCCTCGGACGGCCGCGAGGCCCTGGTCAAGTTCCGGGCCCACCAGCCGGACCTGCTGGTCCTGGATCTGATGCTGCCGGAGCTGTCGGGGGTGGAGGTCTGCCGGATCATCCGCCGTGAGTCGGGCCTGCCCATCCTCATGCTCACGGCCAAGGACGGCGAGATCGACAAGGTCGTGGGGCTCGAGGTCGGGGCGGACGACTACGTAACCAAGCCCTTCAGCCTGCGCGAGCTACAGGCCCGGATACGAGCTCTCCTCCGCCGCACGGATCAGCAGGCGGCCACGGAGCCCGCACCTGCAGTGATCGACCTCGGACACGTCCAGGCCGACCTGGCCGGTCATCGACTGCTCAAGGACGGCCAGCCGCTGCCCATCAAGCCCAAGGCGTTCGAGCTGCTGGCATTCCTGATCCGCCATCCGGGACAGGTCTTCACGCGGGAGCAGCTGCTCGAGCACGTCTGGGGCTACGACTACGCCGGTGAGACCAGAACCGTCGACGTGCACGTCCACTGGCTGCGCAGCCGGATCGAGGAGGACGCCGGCGCCCCCCACTTCCTTCACACGGTGCGCGGAGTTGGCTACGTCTTCCGGCGTCCCGCCGCCTGAGGCGCTTATCCACGGGCGCTGGAAGGCCGTCAACAGTGCTTCCACTGCGCAGCCTGACCAGGGTCCGAACGTTGACCTCGCGCCGACAAACTGTTAACGGCTGCGCGGCAGGCTCGCACGCATGACATCCGAGGTGCCGGCCAGCTCCATCGAGGGGACGGCCGCCTCGCGCGCCGGGGGACGGGCCGCTACTTCCCCGCCACCGGCAACTCCGGCGCCGCGTGCCGCCGCGAGCCGGACCCGCCGAGCCCGTGGCGCTCCCTACCAGGAGCCGTCTGCCACGCTTCGCATCCATGCCACCAGCCTTCAGCGCGCCCTGGCGAAGCCCGTCAGGCGGCCCGCGCGGTGGGCGTCGCCGGCATTCGCCCGCGAAGTGGACCTGGTGCGCTCGCATCTCCGGCCGATCCGGAGCCTGGACATGCTGGCGGCGAGCTATGGCCGCGAGAGCTTTCAGGTGGGTAACGCGGCGGAGGAGGGAGGCGCCTCCACGATCCTGGCACGATCGGCCACCGAGGTGGCGTATGCCCTGCGCTGGCTCGAGATCTCGGGCGCTGCATCGGAGGCGCCCTGGGTCGTGTTGATCAGGTCCGAGAGCTGACCGGCGGGCCGCTCGTAAACTGCAATCCGTGCCGCTCGAGATCCTGCTCCTGGCGCTGACACTGGCCGCTGCGGGGGCCCTGGCGTTCGTGCTGCTTCGACATCGTGTCGTCGCCGCTCGCCCGCTGTTGAGCGCGGACATGGCATCCACGGTTGTGGGCGCCTCCGCGCTCCAGCCGACGAAGGCGATCGTGGCGCCGGAGATCGCCCCGGCGGGGCAGACGACCACGCCATCGGTCGGCCTTCCTCAGCGTCCCGGGCTGGCGGAGAGCACTCCAGTGGGCGAACCTGATCTGGGCTGGCTGCACGAGCTCGTCCTGCTCGGGGACGTCATCGGTGTCGGCTTGGTGCGCGTCGACGACCAGCTCGTCGTGGGACTCGCCAACCAGGCGGCCCATGGGCTCCTGGGGCAGCGCCCCGGCGCGCTCGTTGGCCTGACCGCGATCGAGGCCTTCGCCGACCACCGCATCGAGGAGGTGGTTGCAACCGCGCTGCGGACGGGTGCCGCAAACGGGGAGCTCATGATCCGCGAGGCCAGCCAGCCGACCCTGCTGCTACGGGCCCGCCGGTCAGCTCTCGGCGGCGTCTGGGTCGTCCTGGAGGATGTCTCGGAGCTCCGCCGTCTGCAGCGAATCAGGGCGGAGTTCATCGACAACCTCTCCCACGAGCTGCGTACGCCGCTCACGAACATCCGCCTGCTGACCGAGACCGTGGCGCTCGAGCTCGAGCAGACGGAGCTCCCTCCGCGAGTTCGTGATGGGATCCTCAAGATCGATGTCGAGACCGGGCACCTCGTCCAGATGGTCAACGAGCTGCTCGACCTGACCAAGATCGAGCAGGGGAGTGCGCCGCTGGCCTTCGATGACGTCGACCTGGCCGCCGTCGCGAGGGCCTCCCTGGAGCGGATCAGGCTCTTCGCGGATCGGCAGGGCGTGACGCTTCGGGCGGAGCTTCCGGAGAACCTTCCCAGGGTTCGTGCCGACGAGGAGCGGCTCGGCCAGCTGCTCATCAACCTCCTGCACAACGCCGTCAAGTTCTCACCCCCTGGCAGTGCCGTGGTCGTCAGCGCACGAGCCGCCAGGGACGAGGTGGTGCTCGCGGTCGAGGACCATGGGGTCGGCATCCCGCGTGCCGAGCTCGGCCGCGTCTTCGAGCGGTTCTACAAGGTGGACAAGGCCCGTGTCCGAGGCAAGGGAGGGACGGGACTCGGCCTGGCGATCGCTCGCCATATCGCCGAGAGCCACGGGGGCCGGATCTGGGTCGAGAGCGAGGAAGGCGTCGGCTCCACCTTCACGTTCGCCATTCCTGCCAGCGAGGCTGCCTGAGGCGGTCATGGCCACGGCGGGTTCGCTTGCCCGGTGCTCGTCATTGGCGTCGTCGGCTTCTCTCTTTGCCATACGACCGTGGGTGGAACGCAAGCCAGCTGCTCACCGTTTCGGGCGCCTCCACAGCGCCCGAATTGCTACGGTGCGAGCGTGGGCCCGCCCACCATTCAGCCGATCGCCGATCTTGCGTTCCCTCCGTGAACGTATGGCAATGCTTTGGGCTGAGTCCGCCGGTAACGCTTTTGTGGTGGACGTATGGCTACGTGGGTGACGGCCCAGCCTCGATAATGATCGCCGGGTCAGCGTTTGGCGATCCAGGGATCGCGACCTCCGTGCGCGTGGCATCTCGGCGGCCGTGCCGGTGGGATCTCGACCGCCGTCAGCCGCCCCTGAGCAGGTCCGGTGTGACGAGCCAGCGAAGCACTCCACCGCCCGGGCGAAGCGGCCGGGCGGCATCGATGCGAACGACGGCGCCTTTCTTCAGCGGCACGCGCGATGCCCCGCACAGGAGGGCCACCAGCGCGCTGAAGTCGGGATCGTGCCCGACGAGCACGGCGGACTTCGGGTCGCCCGCCTCAGACAGGATGCGCTCGACGGCCGAAATCGTGACCTCGCCGCGAAGGCGATCGTCGAGCCGAACCTTGAGCCCCACGCGCTTGCCACAGATCCGAGCCGTGTCCGCGGCGCGCTTCTTGGGACTGCTCAGCAGCGCCTCGGCGCGGAACCCCGAGGCCTTCAGGAAGCTGCTCATGCGCTCGGCCTGTCGCCGGCCCTTGTCGCTCAGCGGTCGTTCTTCGTCGGGGCCCGCCCAGGCCTCCGAGTCCCCGGCGTGGGCATGGCGGAAAAGATAGAGCTGCAGATCACTCTCGGCCGTGCCGTTCTCGTCGGTCACCGTGCTGCTCCCTCCATCGTCTCGGCCCCAGATGCAGCCCTCTCCGCGAGATACTCCGCAACCCGCGCATCGATGACGTCGCGGGCCGTCCGGAACGCCGCCATTTTCTGACCTTCTTCTGTCTCAACGGCGGCGGGATCGTCGACGTCCCAGTGACGCATTCGTCGAGCCCCAGGAAAGGTGGGGCAGGCTTCGCAGGCGGACTGGCAGACCGTGATCACCTCGTCGAAAGGCTGGCCGAAGTACTCGGTCATGGACTTCGAGCGAGCGCCCGTGATGTCGATGCCGACCTCGGCGAGCACCTCGATGGTCAATGGATGGACCTGCCCGGGATGGGTACCTGCGCTGAACGTCTCGACCGACCTACCGGCCTTGTCGCGGAGCAGCGCTTCGGCCATCTGGCTCCGCGCGGAGTTTGCCGTACACAGAAAGAGGACGCGGATCGGCTCAGCCACCACTGCCAGCGTCTACGGGTTGAGGTCTTCGATCTCGCCGGTCGAGAGGAAGACGACATCCTCGGCGATGTTGGTGACGCGATCCCCGATCCGCTCGAGGTAGTGCGCCGCGAACAGGATTCGCGCACCGCGGTCGACATTTTCCGGTGACTGACGCATCAGCTCGAGCACCTCGTCGAACGTGCTGTGGTACAGCGCGTCGATGTCGTCGTCCCGGGCCGCCACCTCGCGGGCGGTTGCCTGGTCGACGTCGACCAGAGCGCGCAACACGCCGTGCACCAGCTGGGCGGCGATCTCACCCATCTCCGGCAGACCGACGTAGTTCTTGAGCGGCGGCTCGGGGGCCAGCTTGCGTGCCTGCTTTGCCACCGAGGAGGCGTGGTCGCCGATCCGCTCCAGCTCATAGGTCACGTGATCCAGGGCGAGCAGAAAGCGTAGGTCCCGCGCCACCGGCTGCTGGGTTGCGATCACAGTCGAGATGAGCGCCGAAACGTGCCGTTGCACCTCGTTGATCCGGCCGTCGCCGATGATGACCGCGGTCGCTGCCTCTGCATCGTGCGCGACCATGGCACTCAGGGCAGCCCGGATCTGGTCGCCCACCATGCTCCCCATGCGCAGCACGTTGTCCTTGATTTCGCGCATCTCGCGATCGAGGGTCTCGCGCGGCGGGTGGAACATCGGATTGGCTGGCTGACGGGCGCCCGCGCGGTCGAAGATCGCTCCGATCTGCTCGCGGACGACGTCAGCGTCCTGCCGGGCCGTCTGCGCTTCGACTTGCGTCTCGTGGGCCGCCCCGTCGGGCGTCAGCTCGTCGGGCATCGACATCTCCTTTCTCTCGCTGGCGGGCGTCATCCGAAGCGGCCGGAGACGTAGTCCTCGGTCAGCTGGTTCTTCGGGTTGGTAAAGATCTGCGTGGTCGGACCCATCTCCACGACGTAGCCAGCGCGGTCTTCACCCATGTTGAGGAAGACCGTGTTGTCCGAGGCGCGGGCCGCCTGCTGCATGTTGTGGGTGACCACGATGATCGTGTATCTCTCCTCCAGCTCGTGCATGAGCTCCTCGATCTGCAGGGTTGCCCGCGGATCGAGGGCGGAGGCCGGCTCATCCATCAGGATCACGTCCGGCTCGACTGCGATCGCCCGGGCGATGCAGAGCCGCTGCTGCTGCCCGCCGGATAACGCGGTGCCCGACTGCTTCAGCTTGTCCTTGACCTCGTCCCAGAGCGCCGCCCGGCGAAGGCTCTGCTCCACGAGGTCGTTGAGATTGCCCTTGAGCCCGTGGACTCGCGGCCCGAATGCCACGTTGTCGAAGATGCTCTTCGGGAACGGGTTCGGCTTCTGGAAGACCATGCCGATCCGCCGCCGCACTTCCACGGGATCGACCCGGTCTCCGTAGAGGTCCTCGCCGTTGTAGAGCACCTCGCCCTCGACTCGGGTCGAGGGGATGAGGTCGTTCATCCGATTGATCGCGCGAAGGATCGTGGACTTCCCGGAACCGCTGGGCCCGATCAGTGCGGTGATCTCGTTCTTGGGGACGTCGAAGGTGACCTCGCGTACCGCCCGGAAGCTGCCGTAGTAGAACGACATGCCCCGGAGGCGAACGACAGGCACAGTCGCCACGTCTGTCTGCGGCGTGGGCGTTCCCTTCACCTCCGGCTTCGGCGCTCCATCGGAATGAATTTTCACCGCGATCGGCGCGTCGCGCCCGGGCGCTGCGACCGCGGCACCCTCGACCGCTGGGTCTGGTGGCGCCACCGTCGAATGGATCATGTTCTCCTCAAGGGGTGTCGTCACCAGTTCTTCTCGAACCGGTTGCGCAGCAGGATCGCGAAGGCGTTGATCGACAGGGTGACCAGCAACAGCACGACGATCGCCGCTGCCGTGAGCGGTCCGAACGCGCTCTGCTGTGGCTCACGGGCCCAGTTGAAAACGATCATGGGCAGCGCCGTGAAGCGTCCGAAGAGCTGATCGACCGTGCTCGCATTACCTGTCGAGAAGTAGCCCGATACGGCCCCCACCACGATCAGCGGCGCCGTCTCACCCAGCGCCCGCGAGAGTGACAGGACCGTCCCGGTCAGGATGCCGGGCGCCGCCGACGGCAGGACGAGCGAGCGGGTCACCTGCCAGCGCGACGCACCGATGCCATAGCCGGCCTCGCGCAGAGCCTGGGGTACGGCGCGCAGGGATTCGGCCGACGTGATGATGACGATTGGCAGCACCAGCACGGCGAGGGTCAGGCCGCCGGCGATCACGCTGCGCCCCCCGGTGAGTGGTCCCAGCAGCTGGACGAAGACCGCCAACCCCAGCAGGCCGTACACGACCGACGGCACGCCGGCGAGGTTTCGGATGTTGATGCTGATCAGCTGCGTCAGACGCGTGTCGGGCGCGTACTCCTCCAGGTAGATCGCGGTCATGATGCCGATCGGGAAGGCAACGATCACCACGATGATCGCAATGACGAATGAGCCGAAGAGACCCTGGATCACGCCCGATCGGGCGGCCGAGCTGGAGAGCGACGAGCTCAGGAAGCTTCCGCCGCGCTCGGTGAAGACCGGCAGGGCGCGCGAGAACACGTCCGCCAGCAGGATGAACAGGAACAGCAGCGTGATGACGACGCTCAGCAGGAGCAGGCCCTGGAAGATCAGGCCGCGCCAATCCGCGCCCTGGCCCGCGAGCGACCGACGGACGACGACGGCGGGTACCGCTGTGGAGGCTCCGGCCATCTGTCTGGCCTAGTAGCGCTGCCGGGTCCGGCGAACGAAGACGTCGCCGGCCAGGTTGAGCGAAAGGGTCAGGAAGAACAGGATCAGGCCGAGAAAGAAGAGGCTGGGAAACGCGGCCGAGGCGCCACGCACCTGGTCGGTGCCGGTCGCCAGGGCGGCGATCGCCGCCGTGATCGACTGTCCGGGCTCGAACGGGTTGAGCTGGAAGATCGAGCCGCCCGATCCGCCCGCGGCGATGGCGAGCACCATCGTTTCACCGATGCCGCGCGAGATGCCGATGATGAACGCCGCGGTGATCCCGGAGATTGCTGCCGGGAAGACGACGCGGAGACTGGTTGTGATCCGCCGCGCGCCCAGCCCGTAGGAGGCCTCACGCAGTGACCGTGGAACCGCCCGCATCGCGTCCTCCGAGACCGATGCGATGAGCGGGATGATGAGGACGCCGACACCGATGCCAGCCGCCATCAGGTTGAAGCCCTCGGCTCCGGGGTTCAGGCGCTGGACCAGCTGCGGGTTGATCCAGGTGAGGGCGAAGAAGCCGAGCACGACACTGGGGATGCCGGCCAGGATCTCCAGGATCGGCTTGACGATCCGGCGGACCCGGGGCTGGGCGTACTCCGAGAGATAGATCGCGGTGCCGAGACCGATCGGCCCGGCGACGAGGATCGCGATTCCCGTCGTGATGACGGAACCCACGAACAGGGTCCGCAGGTCGAACAGCCCACGTCGCGGAAACCATCCGAGCGCCACGAGCTGGTCGAGGCCGATCTGTGCGAGGAAGTTGATTGCCTCGAAGATCAGGCTGAGCACGATGAAGATGCTCACGAGGATCGAGAGGGATGCCGCCCCGAAGAAGATCGCGCGGATGATCTGCTCCCGCCGGCGTCGACCCGCGCTGCCGCGCAGAACGACCGACAGCGGTGGCGATCCCGGCTGGGCGGCGGCGGCCATCAGGCGATCATGTCCCCTCGTGGTCCGGTGGGAGCTAGGACTCTAGCCGATGGACACTGGTGTCGGCGTCGCATCCCTCGGAAAAGCTGAAAACGGGCCGGGCCTCCGAGCAGGCCCGGCCCGTAAGGGTGTGAGCGGCGTTACTCGCCGGCCTTGGCCCCTTCCCACGTTGAGCGGGACTCTTCCAGGGTCTCGTCGGCGAGGGGGACGTAGGGGACTTCCTCGAGCACGGAGTCGATGACACCTTCGGCGAGGTAGTAGTCGACGTACGCAACGAGCGCGTCGTTCTCGGCCATCTTGGCCTTGTTGACGTAGATGTAGAGGTCTCGGGCGATCGGATACTCGCCGCTCGAGATGGTCTCGGGGGTCGGCTCGACGCAGCCCTCGCCACCGTCGACCGCGATCTCCCGGACGACCTCCGCGTTCTCTTCGGCGAAGGCGAAGCCCACCCAGCCGAGCGAGGTCGGCGAGCCGGAGATGCCCTCGATGATCGCGTTGTCGTTGGCGGACGAGGTGTAGTCCGGCCGCGTGGCCTCTTCCTGCCCGCGCTCCTCGGCGATGTCGCCGAAGACGAGCTCGACGAAGGAGTCGTAGGTGCCCGATTCCTCACCCGGTCCGGTGATGCTGAGCTCCGCGTCGGGCAGGTCGGTGGTCGATCCCAGCTCCTGGGCGAGCGCTTCGGCGTCGTTCCAGTTGTTCAGGCCGGTCGACTCGGGGCCGATCAGGGCGTAGAGATCGGCGAAGGTGAGGCACTCGACGCCCGTGTTCTCGGTGGAGGTCAGGACGGACAGGCCGTCGATCGCCACCTTGAGCTCGACGTACTCGATGCCGGCCTCCTGGCAGGCAGCCGTCTCTTCTTCCTTGATGGCACGCGATGCGTCGGAGATGTCGGTCTCGCCGGCGCAGAAGAGCTCGAAACCGTCGCCGGTACCGGGCCCATCGACGGTGATCGCGGTACCGGGGTTGTCCTCGTTGAACCGCTCGGCGACCGCCTCGGAGATGGGCTGCACGGTGGATGAACCGGAGATGTTCACGCTGGGGCTGGACCCTGCCGTTGCGCTGGCGCCCGGGGTGCTGGCACAGGCGGTCAAGGTCAGGACCGCAGCGATGAGCAGCGCCCACAAGCGCCGGTTGATCGACTGGATCACCTCGATCCTTCCTCCTCTATTCGCTCCGTCCCCAATGGTCTCGGGGCAGGATCTCCTTGGTTCGATGTCCCTTGACACCCCGCCAGTCTCGGGCCCGGCGGTGAACGGACCTTTTCCCTTCCGTTAAGACACGGTTAACGCTGCGGACGCTCCTCGATTTCGGGGCTGCCGAGGGCCCGGGTGGTTAAATCATCGTTAATGCAGGCGGGCCACATTCTGCCAATGCCCGCCCACCGCGCAGCCGGCTCCAGCGCCTCGGCGATCGGGGCTGCGATCGACGTGGGAAGCAACAGCGTCCATTGCCTTGTCGCCCGCGTCGTCTCCGGTCGCCTTCACCCGCTCATCGATCGCAGCGATCTCCTGGGCCTGGGCGACGTCGTCGATCGCGACCAGGTCCTGCCGCCCGCGTCCGTGGACGCGCTCATCGGTTCGCTGACCGCCTTCACGGGTCTCGCGGCCGAGGCGGGCGCAGCCCGGCTCGTCGTCCTAGGCACCGAGCCGTTGCGACGGGCCACGAACCGCGACGCCGTCGCATCGGCCGTCGAGGCCGCGACCCGCCAGCAGATGGTGATCCTCAGCCACCAGGAAGAGGCATACCTGACACTCCTCGGGGTCGCCGCCGAAGTGGACGCCGCAGGATCGCTGCTGGTCGTGGACGTCGGCGGCGGCTCCTCCGAGTACCTCGTAACCGTTCCGAGCGGTCTGCCGACGGCAGCCGCCCTGTCCACCGGCTCGATGCGGCTCACCAGGCACTTCGTGGCCCACGATCCGCCGCTGCGATCTGAGTACGAACTGATGCTCGGGGAGGCGAGGCGGCTGGTGCGGGAAACGCAGGCGGCAGATCCGGACGCTGCTGTATTCGTTGGTGGGACTGCGTCAAACCTCCTGAAGGTAGGGGAGCGACCGCCTTCCAACCGGCGCCTGGACGCCGGCCGTCTCTCCGAGGCATTGACGGTGCTGCTGGCGGAACCTGCCGCCAGGGCCGCCACCCGACACGCCATCCACGAACGTCGCGCGCGGCTCCTGCCGGGCGGCATCGCCATCGTCCAGGCCTTCATGGAGCGCTACGGGCTGCCCGACGTGCTGGTCTCCGAGGCGAGCCTTCGCGACGGGGCGATTCTCGCGCTCCATCGCGCCGGAGCCGCCTGGCGCATGAGACTCCCGGAGCTTGTCTCGGGGGAGGCGGCGTGGTCGGTCGGCTAAGGACCTCTCACAGTGCGCTGATCGATGCGGCCAGCCGGCGGCGGAAGTCGGCGCCTGTGAGCTGTCGCCACAGCGGCGGGAAGGTGCGCCGGAGGCGTGCGGTTTCGCGTTCGCGAGAGGTCAGGTAGCGGCCGACCGCGGTCATCGTCTGCCGGGTGGGTCGAGCAGCCTGGTCGACGAGGAAGTCGCGGGCCAGGTGGGCGGCCACGTCGGCGTCGTGGAGCAGCCCCAGGTGGTCCTGCATCTGCGTCACCTGCTCGATCAACGAGCCAGCTTCCGGGCCCAGGACCTCCTTGAAGAACTCGAGCGTGTAGCGCAGCCGCTTGCCCTCGATGCGCAGCTCATGGAGTGTGGCCACGTCCGCCCAGGCGAGCCCCGCGTCATAGGCGCGCACATGTTCGTGCGCTGCCCACAGCCGGCTGCCGGCGGTATCTCGCACGGTAGACGGGGAATGCGGCGGCAGAGGGAGAGCGCCGGCTGCCTCCGTATGGACGAACTCGAAGTAGTCGTCGACGAAGCGCGTGTAGTCGGCCGAATCGAGCACCTGCATCAGGCTCGCCCTACCCTCGTCGCGCGAACGCCGCCACGCGTCGGCGAGCGGCTCGAGGGCGTCGCGCGTCTGCGAATTGCGCGAAGCCGTGTACCCATCGAGGCCATCGAGGAGAACGTCCAGGTCGCGCACCGTCCCGAGCGCCCGGGCCACGCCCCGCAGCTCTGCCACGTAGCGCTGCCGCTGCTTCGGTCGGTAGGAATCCTCGAAGACCCGCCAGGCCGCACGCATGCGCCGCGTGGCGACCCGCATCCCGTGAAGCTCCTCGACGTCGTCGCCGGCCCGGGTTCCCTCCTCTCGAGCGAGCATTCGAGCGAGGTGGAAACGCAACACCTTCCGACCCGCCTCGGCGAGCGTGTCGTCGGCGGTGACGCCCGGGGACTTTCCGGTCTTGATCGGCTTGTGGGCTGCCTTCCGCTCGTCGTCCGCGGGGCGGCGATCCTTCTTCCTATCCTCGGGAGTGGCGGGGCCACCATCCGAAGCACCGTCCACCAGCGCCTGGGCGATCTCCTCCTTGGAGCGCGGTTCTGCATCCACCAGCCCCGAGGCCTCGAGGGTGCGAGCGATCGACTCGAGGAGCTGTTCCTCGCCGCCACGGAGCTCGATCTCTAACCCGTCCGCGCGGCCCAGCATCTGGCCCTCGCGGTGGAACTCCACCTCATCGAGGCTCAGCATCGCCCAGCCACCGGGGCCGCGCAGCTCCCGTTCCCGGCGCAACTGGCGAACCGTGAAGCGCTCCTCGATCGGTGCGCCTCCCGTCAGACCGGTCAGCATCGCGCGAGCGGGACTCTCGGGCCAGTCATCCGGCACGAGCTCCGGCGTGGCCGGCCCTTCAAGCTCCGCACGGCGGTGCATCGCTCCCGAGCTTCCCGGGTTCAGCGGCTTGATCGTCGGCCCTCGCCCGTTGTCCAGGGCCTTGAGGCTGATGATCGTCCCGCCCACGGTCCGTCGAAGCCGAGCGGCGTAGCCTGCCCGAGCCAGTGATCGGTCGCTCGTGTCGACGTAGCGGTCCTCCATCTCGACGGTGCGCCAGGGGCCGGCCTCGAGGTCCGCCAGGCGGCCGCTGTCGAGGAATTCGATGAGGCGCTTGCCATCCCGGACGCGGTACTTGAGCTCGACCTCGCCGGGCGGCGCGGCGGTCACTCCGCCGAGTCCTCGGTGGCACGTGCCAGGCCCATGAGGGTTTCGA